>SVGU01000069.1 GCA_015056155.1 Clostridiales bacterium | reverse complement strand
GGCGCCCACGAGACCGTCGGCGGCATGCCGGTGTGCGAGGGCGGCATGAAACTGTGCGCGATGGCGATGGCGGCGGGCTACCGCTCCGTGTCCCGGGCGGACTCCCCGGAGACGCTGCTGCGGGCGGTGGACGCCGCGATGGTCGGCGGCGGGCTGGCCTTCATCGAAGTGATGTGTGCGGTGGGCGCGCGGGAGGACCTGGGCCGTCCTACGACCACGCCGCAGGAAAACCGCGACGCGCTGATGCAGTTCCTGCGTGGGGAATAATATCCCGAAAACTACCCTTTTGGGAGGAAATATGATCGCTTTGCTGCTGAACTCCGGACTCGGCTCCCGCATGGGCGACGAGACCCGCGAGCATCCCAAATGCATGACCCGGCTGAACAGCGAACACACCATCATCTCCTGGCAGGTGAAGTGCCTGGAGCGCATCGGCGTGACCGAGGCGGTGGTGACGACCGGGCACCTGTCGGACATGCTGGAGGAATACCTGAACGCGCTGGACACGCCGATCCGCTTCCGTTTCGTGCACAATCCGCGCTATCGGGAGACGAATTATATTTACAGCGTCTATCTCGCCCGGGAGCTGCTGGCGGGCCGCGACGTGATGAGCCTGCACGGCGATCTGGTGATGCACCCGGCGGCCGTGGAGAAGCTGGCGGCCTCGCCGGTCAGTGCGGTGACGGTGGATACGACGCTGCCGCTGCCGGAGAAGGACTTCAAGGGCCGGATCAGCGGCGGACTCCTCCGGGAGGTCGGGGTGAACGTGTTCGGCGCGGACTGCGTGGAGCTGCAGCCGGCTTATTGCCTGCGTGCGGCGCAGACGGACCGGTGGCTTGCGGAGATCGGGCGCTTTGTGGAGGCGGGGAATGACCGCGTCTATGCGGAGAACGCCTTCAACGCCGCGTGGGAGGAGATCCCGATCTGCCCGCTGGACGTGCAGGGGCTGCTCTGCGCGGAGATCGACAATCAGGAGGACCGGGCGGCGGTCTGCGCACGGTTCGAAAAGGAAATCACGCAAGATGCTGGCAAGGAGGCGCGCCGCTGATGAAGCAGGTATACATTTGTTTCTCCACGGACATCATCCACAACGGCCATCTGTCCATCCTCAAGAAGGCGGCGGAGCTGGGCGAGGTGACGGCGGGCATCCTCACGGACGAGGTCGTCGCGAGCTACAAGCATTATCCGCTGATCCCGCTGGATGAGCGGGTGGCGATGTTCCAGAGCCTGAAGTATGTCAAGAACGTGGTGGTGCAGGAGGCGCTGGACTACACGGAGGTGCTGGAGAAGCTGCGGCCGGACGTGGTCGTCCACGGCGACGACTGGCTGGTGGGCTATCAGGCGAACATCCGCCAGAAGGTGATCGAGACGCTGAAAAAGTGGGGCGGCGAGCTGGTGGAGTTCCCCTACACGCACACCCCCACGGAGGAAACGCTGTCCGCGCTGGACGCGCTGCTGTCGCTGCCGGAGACCCGCCGCAGCCGCCTGCGCCGCCTGCTGGGCTGCAAGCCCTGCCTGAGCGTTTGCGAGGCGCATAACGGCATCACCGGCCTCATCGTGGAGAAGACCGCGGTGGAGACGCCCGAAGGCCGCCGGCAGTTTGACGCGATGTGGGTGTCCAGCCTGTGCGACTCCACGGCGAAGGGCAAGCCGGACATCGAGCTGGTGGACATGACCAGCCGCCTGCGCACCCTCGAGGAGATTATGGAGGTCACGACCAAGCCGATCATCCTGGACGGCGACACCGGCGGACTGGTGGAGCACTTTGTCTACAACGTGCAGACGCTGGAGCGCATGGGTATCTCCGCCATCATCATCGAGGACAAGAAGGGGCTGAAGAAGAACAGCCTCTTTGGCGCCGGAGTGGGTCAGGTGCAGGATTCCGTCGAGGACTTCTGCCAGAAGATCGCCGCGGGCAAGGCGGCCCAGAAGACGCACGACTTCATGATCATCGCGCGCTGCGAGAGCCTGATCCTGGAGCAGGGGATGGAGGATGCGCTGAAGCGCTGCCATGCCTATGTCCGGGCGGGCGCGGACGGCGTGATGATCCACTCCAAGTCCAGAACGCCCGACGAGGTGTACGCCTTCTGCGAGGCCTTCCGCAGGGAGGACGCCAAGACGCCCATCATCGTCGTGCCCACGACCTACAACACCGCCACCGAGCAGGAGCTGGCCGCGCGGGGCGTGAACATCGTCATTCACGCCAACCACCTGATCCGCAGCGCCTTCCCGGCCATGCAAGCGACGGCGCGCAGCATCCTGACCAACGGGCGCAGCAGGGAAGCGGACGAGATGTGCATGTCCATCAAGGAGATCCTGACGCTCCTGCCCAATCAGTAAAAGGAGGAAACGCGATGGCGCTTGAGATCAACTGCTGTTTTCGCCACATGGGGGACACGGTGCTCATGCTGCTGCCGGAAAAGGAGATCCCGATGGCCTGCGCACTCCTGGAGGCGCTGCAGAACGGGATGCTCAAGCGCATTTGCCTGCGCACGGACGAGCTGCCGGAGGAGCGTTTCGGGCTCCAGGGGCGCCCTGTCATGTGCTGGCCCAGCACGCGGGATTACCTGGACTGGCCGGTCCGCAGCCTGTTCCTGACGCAGGGCGCCATGTCGTACCTCCGGCATTCACTGCTGGAGGGGCTCGTCCGACCGGAGGGGCCGAGGGGGTTGCAGGTGTATCTCCCCCTGCAGGGAAGCCGGCTGGACGTGTGCGTGGTCGATGGATGAGAATTGGCTGCCGGTGAAACGGCGGACCTTCATATCGCAATGAGAGACACGGCCGTGCTAAGCGCTGTGTCTCTTTTTGCATGCTGACAGGGAAGAACAGGAGGGATGAGGATGACGGTTTATTTTATCGGCGGATCGCCCTGCAGCGGCAAGAGCTCCGTGGCACAGGCGCTTTCGGAGCGGTATGACCTTGCGTATTTCAAGGTGGACGACCATCTGGACCGGTACATGCGCCTGGGCGCGGAGGCCGGCAGGCGCTGCTGTACCGCCATTGCCGGGATGTCGCCGGAGGAGATCTGGATGCGGGACCCGGCGGTGCAGTGCGCGGAGGAGCTGCAGATCTATGAGGAGATATCCGGATATGTCCTGAAGGACCTGGCGGCGATGGGCGACGGCCGGGACGTCATCACGGAGGGGGCAGCGTACCTGCCGGTGATCGCCCGGCGCTGCGGCATTCCGCCGGAGCGGTACATATCCGTCACCCCGACCAGGGCGTTTCAGATCAGCCACTACCGGGAGCGGCCGTGGGTCCCCCATGTGCTGGCCGGCTGCAGCGACAGGGAGAAGGCATTCGCCAACTGGATGGACAGGGATGCGCTCTTTGCGCAGGCGGTGCAGGAGCAGTGCCGGGCGGCAGGGTATGTCTCCCTCATCAACGGAGGGGAATCGTCTGTGGAAGAGCTGACCGACCGCGTGGCAGCCCATTTCGGGCTGGCAGGAAATTGCACAGGAAATTTTGGCGAAGATTGTTAAACTATTGCCAAACAGGAAAAAATGTGCGATAATATATGAAGGTCTGTCAGCCTGTCTGTCAGACGCATGCAAGAACCGGCGCAGGGGACGGCAGAGTCGTCCCGGCGCAGCGACATACAAGGAGGATAACAACATGAAGGTCACGGTTTGTATCGGCAGCTCCTGCCACATCAAGGGCTCCCGTCAGGTTGTCCAGCAGCTTCAGCAGCTCATTGCCCAGAACGGTCTGGGCGATCTGGTGGATCTGGGCGGCACCTTCTGCATGGGCAACTGCCAGAAGGGCGTGTGCGTGACGGTGGACGGCGAGCTGTTCTCCGTGGTGCCGGAGACGGTGGACGCTTTCTTCAATGAGCACGTGAAGGGCAAGGTGTAAGCGGTGATCATTCAGATTTGTGTGGGCAGCTCCTGCCACATCAAGGGCTCCGCGGAGATCGTGGAGCTGCTGCAGAATGCGATCACGGAGCATCATCTGGAGAGCGACGTCACCCTGGCGGGGAGCTTCTGCATCGGCAAGTGCAACCGCGTGGGCGTGACGGTTCAGGTGGATGACGAGGTGCATGTGGGCGTGACGAAGGAGGGCTTCAAGGAGTTCTTCAACACCAACGTGCTGGCCAAGCTTCGCTGAGCGGCGCGATCCCCCTGCGTGGAGCCGCTGCCGTGCAGGCGGCGCGGCTGATGTGAGAAAGGATGTGACAGGCAGTGAACTGTCTGACCCTGAAGAAATCCAATTGCAAGAACTGCTATAAGTGCATCCGCCACTGCCCGGTGAAGGCGATCCGCTTCTCGGGCAACCAGGCGCATATCATCAACAACGAGTGCATCCTGTGCGGCCAGTGCTTCGTGGTCTGCCCGCAGAATGCCAAGCAGATCGTGGACGAGACCGAGAAGGTCAAGGTGCTGCTGCAGACCGGCGACCCGGTGTATGTGAGCCTTGCGCCGTCCTTCGTGGCGAATTATCCGGGCGTGGGCATCGGCGCGATGACCGCGGCGCTGAAGAAGCTGGGCTTCCACGAGGTGGAGGAGACCGCCATCGGCGCGACCATGGTCAAGCGGGAATATGAGCGCATGCTCCGTGAGGAAGCGCGGGACGTGATCATCTCCTCCTGCTGCCACTCCATCAATCTGCTGATCCAGAAGTATTATCCCGACGCGCTGGAGTATCTGGCGGACGTCGTTTCCCCCATGCAGGCGCACTGCCTGGACATCAAGAAGCGCCACCCCGAAGCCAAGACGGTCTTCATCGGCCCGTGCGTGGCCAAGAAGGACGAAGCGGAGCACTACAAGGGCATCGTGGACGCCGTCATGACCTACGAGGAGCTGACCGCCTGGTTCAAGGCCGAGGGCATCGAGCTGGAGAAGGAAATGGATGCGGAGGAGAACAGCCGCGCCCGCTTCTTCCCCACGACCGGCGGCGTGCTCAAGACCATGGCGAAGGATCAGCCCGGCTTCACCTACCTGGCGGTGGACGGCGTGGAGAACTGCATCAGCGCCCTGAAGGAAGTTATCGCCGGTAAGGTGCACAAGTGCTTCATCGAGATGTCTGCCTGCGTGGGCAGCTGCGTGGGCGGCCCGGTCATGGAGAAGTACAGCCGCGCCCTCATCCAGGATTACATCGCTGTGGCGGATTTCGCGGGCGAGAAGGACTTCGTCGTCGAGCAGCCCGACCAGCTGGAGCTGAAGAAGGGCTTCAGCAGTATCGCGCATGATCTGGCCGAGCCCTCGGAGTCCGAGATTTACAGCGTGCTGCGCCAGATGGGCAAGTTCCGCCCCGAGCAGGAGCTGAACTGCGGCTCCTGCGGCTACAACACCTGCCGCGAGAAGGCGATCGCCATCTGCCAGGGCAAGGCGGAGATCTCCATGTGCCTGCCCTACCTGAAGGACAAGGCCGAGAGCTTCTCCGACACCATCGTCGAGAACACCCCCAACGGCCTGATCGTGCTGAACGAGAAGCTGGAGGTGCAGCAGATCAACGGCTCTGCCCGCCGCCTGATGAACATCCGCTCCGCCTCCGACGTGATGGGCGCTCATGTGGCGCGCATCCTGGATCCCGGCGTGTTCCGCACGGCGCTGAACAACCGCCACAACGTCAATCAGCGCATGTACCTGGCCGAGTACAAGCGCTATGTGGACATCACGGTCATGTATGACCATGATTCCCGTCTGCTGATCTGCATCCTGCGTGACGTCACGGAGGAGGAGACCGCCCGCGAGCGCAAGGAGCTCATCAGCCAGCAGACCATCGAGGTCGCCGACCGCGTGGTCGACAAGCAGATGCGCATCGTGCAGGAGATCGCCTCCCTGCTGGGCGAGACGGCGGCGGAAACGAAGATCGCACTGACGAAGCTGAAGGAGTCGATCGCCAATGAATGACCTCTGCGCAGATATCGGCTATAAGAGCATCAACCACGTCGGCGAGCAGCTGTGCGGCGACCATGTGGATATCGTGGAGCCGGACGAGAACTCGACGGTGATCGTGCTGTCGGACGGTCTGGGCAGCGGCGTGAAGGCCTCGATCCTCTCTACGCTGACCTCCAAGATCATCTCGACCATGCTGGCGGAGGGCCTGCCGCTGGAGGAGTGCGTCTCCACCATCGCGGCGACCCTGCCGGTCTGCTCCGTGCGCGGCGTGGCCTATTCCACCTTCACCATCATCCATCTGCAGAACAACGAGACGGCGGAGATCATCCAGTATGACAATCCGCAGCTCATCCTGATCCGCAACGATCAGAATTACGACTACCCGAAGATCGAAATGAACATCGGCGGGAAGAAGATCCTCAAATCGGTCATCCGCCTGCAGGAGAACGATCTGTTCATCGCCATGAGCGACGGCTGCCCCCACGCGGGCATCGGCATGGCTTACAACTTCGGCTGGAAGCGCGAGGATATCATTGATTTCCTGGTGACGCTGGCGCCGGTGGGCTACACGGCGAAGACCCTGGCCACGATGCTGGTGGACGAATGCGACGAGCTGTACGGCCACAAGCCCGGCGACGATGCGACGGCCTGCGTCGTGCGCATCCGCAAGCGCGTGCCCATGAACCTGCTCTTCGGCCCGCCCTTCAACCGCGACGATGCGGACCGGATGATGTCCCTGTTCTTCTCCAAGGAGGGCAAGCACATCGTCTGCGGCGGCACGACCTCGTCCATCGCGGCCAAGTACCTCGGCAAGCCCATCCGCGCCAACCTGGACTTCTCCTCCGACCTCCCGCCCACGGCGGAGATCGAGGGCGTCGATCTGGTGACCGAGGGCGTCATCACCGTCAACAAGGTGGTCGAATACGCCAAGGATTATCTGGCGGAAAACAAGCATTATGAGCACTGGAGCCTGAAGCGGGACGGCGCGTCGCAGATCAGCCGCCTGCTGTTCGAGGAAGCGACGGACATCAACTTCTATGTCGGCCGCGCCATCAACCCGGCCCATCAGAACCCGGATCTGCCCATCAACTTCAACATCAAGATGAATCTGGTGGAGGAGCTGACCAAATGCCTGAAGGAAATGGGCAAGCGGATCAAGGTCAGCTACTTCTAAGCGATCGGGCGGAGCACTGCAAGGAGAATAGCAATGAGAAAGTTTGATACAAAGGTACAGTACCTGAAATACAAGGTTCTGCGCGAGGTCGCACGCCGCGCGTGGGACGGCCTCACCCCGGAAGAGGTGCTGGAGATCCCCAAGGCGATCGTTCCCGGCAAGGTCCCCACGATGCGCTGCTGCGTGTACAAGGAGCGCGCCATCCTCGGCGAGCGCGTGAAGCTGGCCATGGGCGGCGACAAGACGAACCCCAACATCATCGAGGTCATCGACATCGCCTGCGATGAGTGCCCTGCCGCCGGTTATGAGGTGACGGGCAACTGCCGCGGCTGCCTGGCCAACCGCTGCGAGGACGTGTGTAAGCGCAAGGCCATCTCCTTCGACCATCATCACGTGGCGCACATCGACAAGACCAAGTGCGTCGAGTGCGGCCAGTGCGCCAAGGTCTGCCCCTTCGGCGCGATCGTCAACCGCAAGCGCCCCTGCCAGAACGCCTGCAAGATCAAGGCGATCGACATCAGCGCGGAGGGTGCGGCTTCCATCAATGACGAGAAGTGCATCCAGTGCGGCGCGTGCGTGTACCAGTGCCCCTTCGGCGCCATCCAGGACAAGTCCTTCATCATGGACCTGATCGACATCCTGAACAAGTCCGAGGGCAACAAGGCCTACAAGGTGTACGCCATCGTCGCTCCCGCCTTCTCCAGCCAGTTCAGCCATGCCAAGGTCGGCCAGGCCATCACCGGCATGAAGCAGCTGGGCTTCCACACGGTCATCGAGGCTGCGCTGGGCGCGGATATCGTGGCCATGTCCGAGAGCCAGGAGCTGGTGGAAAAGGTGCAGGAAAAGGGCGCGATGACCTCCTCCTGCTGCCCGGCCTTTGTCCGCTACATCAAGACCTCCTTCCCCGAGCTGGAGCCCTTCATCAGCCACAACCTGTCTCCCATGGCGGCGCTGGCCAAGTACATCAAGTCCACCGACGCGACGGCGAAGGTCGTCTTCATCGGCCCGTGCACGGCCAAGAAGGCGGAGCGCCAGCTGGAGAGCGTCAAGGACTATGTGGATGTGGTGCTGACCTTCGAGGAGCTGCAGGCGCTGTTTGACTCCAAGGACATGGAGATCTCCGAGCTGCCGGAGGACGTGCTGGACAACGCGTCCTACTTCGGCCGCATCTTCGCACGCGTGGGCGGTCTGTCCGAGGCTGTCGGCCAGGCCCTCAAGGAGCAGAACATCGACTTCGAGGCGAAGCCCGTGGTCTGCAGCGGCATCGAGGAGTGCCGCATGGCGCTGCTGAAGCTGAGCAAGAACCCCAAGATCCTCGGCGGCAACTTCATCGAGGGCATGGCCTGTATCGGCGGCTGCATCAACGGCGCCGGCTGCCTGACCCACGGCGAGAAGAACTCTGCCGCGGTGGACAAGTACGGCCGCGAGGCGATGGAGAAGACCATCTCCGACGCTGTGTCCATTCTGCAGTAAATGAAAAGCAGGCCGCAGTGAGAAGGATCGCTGCGGCCTGCCTTTTGTGCGTGTATCATGCTGTAAGGAGGAAGAAACATGCTGATTTTGCTGGAAGGGCTTGTAGGATGCTTTATCCTGCTGCTGATCTGTGTGGTGGCGATCGCGAACGGCCCGGTGGGCGCGGTGTTCTTCTACGAGCCGGAGGTGCAGGAGCGCGTCGTTGCCCTGGGCCTGACGACGAAGGAGCGGATCCGCAGGCGCTACGGGGTCGTGGGTGTGCTCCTGTTTGTGCCGGTTTTGTTCCTGGTTCCGGCGGCGGTCTATTTCATCAACGGCGCCCGGGGCTTTGGGGAGAGCTTCTGGCAGATCACCGCGGTGCTGATGATCATGGGTCTGTTTGACCGCCTGTTCATCGACTGGTACTGGGTGGGCAAAACGCAGGCGTGGCTGATCCCCGGAACGGAGGACCTGAAGCCTTATGTCCCGGTGAAAACGATGGTGCACAAGTGGATCGGCACGGTTGTGGGGTATCCGCTGATCGCGGCGGTCTGCGCCGGCGTGCTGTCGCTGTTCTGATCGAATGGAATACAAAACGCCGCCGGGTCAGCAGGTGATCCGGCGGCGTTGCTGTGTCAGGTGAAGATCGCCTGTCCGAGGCGGGTGATGCGGCTTTGCATGAGGTATCCGCCCCTTCGCAGGGCGGCGGCGCGCTGCAGCTTCGGCAGGCGCTGGATGGCCAGGTATCCGTCGATGACGGCGCGGGCTTCATCGGGGAGCGCCTCGCCGTAGGTATCGCGGAGCGTGCGGGCCTGGCGGAAGGTCAGTGCGATGCGTTCCCGGGCGCGTCCCGGTGCGGTCAGGGCGCTCATGCCCCGGCGGATGAGTCCGTGCCGGCTTGCGCCCATGACGTTCGCGCCGTGCTGGCGGTAACCCACGAGGGGGTCGCTGATGAAGGCGATCCGCCCGAAGGCCGCGGCTGTCAGCGCGATGAACCAGTCGTGCATGAAGATCGCCTCCGCCTTTGCGTGGGCGGTGACCAGATTGCGCAGGGGGGCGTTCACCATCAGCGTGCAGCCGGTGACGTTGTTCTGCACCAGCAGGCGGGGCAGGGTATTGGCGCTGCCGTCCCAGCCCTGATGGCGGAAAAAGCTGTCGTGGAGGAGCTGCCCGTCGGCGTCGATGAGCCGGCAGTCGTGGTGCACCAGCAGCGGCGTGTCCGTGCCGTACTGCGCTTCCAGCGACCGCATGGCGTTCATGCAGCGCGCCGCTTTGTCCGGCTGCCACACATCGTCCTGGTCGCACAGGAGGGTATAGGCAGCGTCATCCTGCGCCATGAGGCTGAGGAAGTTGCCTGCCGCGCCCAGGTGCTGCCCCTGCTGCGTGCCGGGCTGCCAGATGCTGTCGGGCGCGGTGCGCTGGCGGAGGAGCGCGGCGGTGCCGTCCGCGGAGCCGTCATCCTGCCAGAGGATGCGCAGCTCCGGCAGATGCCGCGCCTGCGCTTCGAGGGAATCCAGCTGCGGCGGCAGGTACCTTTCGCCGTTGTATGCGGCCAGCAGGATGCTTACCATTGCCAGCCCCACTTCTTGAAGTATTTGAAGGTGCTGCACAGGTGATGCCAGGCGCACTTGGGGTCCTTGGCGCTGCTGCGCTGCCAGTCATGGGTGATGAGAAACTGGGGATGATATACGATGTTGCCCAGCCGCAGGGCGCGGCGGGAGAGGTCGCTGTCCTCGTGGTAGAGGAAGAACTGCGGGTCGAAGCCGTTCAGCTGGCGCAGAAGCCCCGTGCGGATCATCAGGAAGCAGCCGGTGGCATAATCGACGCTGGTGGGCACCTCGATGTTCGCGTCTCGCAGGGTGTATTCGCTGCGCCAGGAGCGAAAGGGTCCGGGCAGCTTCTCCAGCCGTCCGCCCAGCAGGTAGCGCACGGTGGGGGAGCGCTTCGGCAGGAACTGCTCCGTGCCGTCGGGGTTGAAGGCGCGGGGCGTGAGGATGGCGCAGTCCCGGTTCAGCTCCATGTACTGCACCATCTTGCGCAGCAGGGTCGTGTCGAAGGTCACGTCCGGGTTGCAGATGACGTGATACTGGCTGCGCAGCTCCGGCAGGACGACGTTGTGCGCCGCGCCGTAGCCGAGGTTCTTGTTCTGCGCCCGGTACTGCAGCCCGGGGCACTGCCACATCAGCCGCTGACAGACAGCGTCGCCCGGTGCGTTGTCGACGATGTACAGATCCAGCGGAACATCGCTGTCCTGGAAGCACTGCACGGTACGCGTGACCTGCGTGCCGGAGTGGTACAGCACGATGCATGCGGAGATGGTCGGTTCTGTCAGCATGGGCAAGCCTCCTGTCGGCGGATGTTCAAAAGCGGTTGTGCATCCATTTTAACCTGATTTGATGGTTTTGTCTATAAAAGTGTGGAAATTTCTCTGCCAAAATGCTATACTGATTCAGATACATTCCCGCAAGGGCTGCGTGTTTGGCAGGCTGCGGCAGATCAGGAGGCGCTATGAACGAAAACATTCTTGTCAGCGACAGCGCAAATCCGCTGTACAGGCAGCTGATGCAGCGCCTTCGCGGCGATATTGTCAGCGGGAAATACCCCGTGCACAGCCGCATCCCCTCGGAGCAGGAGCTGTGCAGCAGCTATCAGGTCAGCCGCGTGACGGTGCGAAAGGCGCTGGCGGAGCTGACGCGGGAGGGGCTGCTGCGGCGGATGCAGGGCAAGGGAACCTTTGTGTGCGCGCCGCGCATCCAGCAGAGCCTCAAGGACGTCAACAGCTTCCACGACGCCTGCCGCCTGATGGGCAGCACGCCTGGCACGCGGGTCATCAGCGCCTTCGTGATTCAGGCGGAGGCGGAAACGGTGCAGCAGCTGGGCCTCCCGGGCGATCTGGCGGTGGAGATCATCCGGCTGCGGCTGGCGGACGATACGCCGGTGATGCTGGAGACGAACCGGTTCCCGATGGCCTATGAATGGCTGCTGAGGGAGAAGCTGGACGGCTCGCTGTACCAGATGCTGGAGAAGCACGGGATCATCGCGTCCAAGGGCATCCATGAGATCAGCCTGTGCTATGCCACCCCGACGCAGGCGAAGCTCCTGGGGATCGAGACCGGCGCAGCGCTGCTGCAGCTGGAGCAGGTGATCTTTGACCAGAATGGCGCGCCGCTGCATACCTCCCATCAGGTCATCCGCGGCGACCGCTTCACATTCCGTATCTGAGCCGGTATTTCCGTTTCCTGCGGCGCTTTCCCGGAGACGGGGCGCTGCACGGAGACCGTCTGATTCTGACGAAAGGGTTTGTTTATGGCTAAGTTTGCAGTGTTTATCGACCTTGAAAACTGCGGCGCGAAGGTTGCGACCCTCGATTCCGTGCTGGAGAAGGTCAAGATCCGCGGCGATATCCTGCTAGGCAAGGTCTATGGGTATACCGACCGCTTCTCCGACCTGAAGGAGGTGCTGCTGTCCAACACCTTCACGGTCGTGCCCAGCTTGCGCTACGGCATCGCGCAGAAGAACAACGCCGACATCCAGCTGGTCATCGACGCGCTGGAAGTTGCCTACACGAACGAGCTGATCGACAGCTTCTGTATCGTGTCCGGCGACAGCGACTATGTGCCTCTGGTGGGCAAGCTCAAGTCGATGGGCAAGTTCGTCCTGGGCATCAGCCGCTCGGCGGCCACGTCGAACATCTTCCTGAACGCCTGCAACGAGTTCCAGTTCCTGGAGGGCGTGAGCCGCAAGGCGACCGCGCCGGCCCGCGCGACGAAGAAGAAGGGCGGCGCCGTCACGGAGGAAATGGTGGACGAGGCCGAGCTGAACAAGCTGATCGTCTCCATCATTGACGAGGCGACCGGCATGGACGAGATGTACGCCTCGGAGCTCAAGGGCGTCCTGACCCGTCTGCGTCCGGACTTCAACGAGAAGACGTATGGCTGCGCCTCCTTCTACAAGCTCCTGGCCAAGCTGTCGGCGCGCTTCGGGGAGATCCATGTCAAGAACGACAACTTCAATGTCATGGTCAGCCTGAACGCGAACATGGAGGGCGCGGAAACGCATCCGCAGCTCACGCGGGACAACTGGCGCGAGGCCTTCGCCGCGCAGCTTCAGGCGTATAAGGAGGGCGGCTTCGAGCGGGTCAACCCCTCCATCCTCAAGGCGGATATCCTCACGACCTATCCGGACTTCAACGAACGGACCATCGGCTTCAAGCGCTTCTCCGATGTGATGAAGCAGCTGGAGAAGGACGGCCTGGTCGTGGTCGAAATGGACGAACAGAAAACGATGCTGATCAAGCTTCTGTGACAGGAGAGAGAAAGATGAACGCAGGAATGAACCGCGAGACGGCGCTGGCCGGCCTGATGAAATACAACAAGGAGCCCTTCCATCTGCAGCATGGTCTGACGGTGGAGGGCACGATGCGCTGGTACGCCAATGAGCTGGGCTATGGCGAAGACGCAGACTTCTGGGCGACGGTGGGCCTGCTGCATGACATCGACTTCGAGATGTGGCCGGATGAGCACTGCAAGAAGTGCGTGGAGCTGCTGCAGGAGATGGGCGCGACGGAGGAGCTGATCCACGCGGTGTGCAGCCACGCGTTCGGCCCCTGCTCCGATGTGGAGCCGGTGCACGAGATGGAGAAGGTGCTCTTCGCGGCGGACGAGCTGACCGGTCTGATCGGCGCGGCAGCGCGGATGCGTCCGTCCAAGTCCACCACGGACATGGAGGTCTCCAGCCTGAAGAAGAAGTTCAAGGACAAGAAGTTTGCCGCCGGCTGCAGCCGCGATGTGATCCGCGAGGGTGCGGAGCGCCTGGGCTGGGAGCTGGAGACGCTGATGGACCGCACCATCCGCGCGATGGCCGCGACGGAAGCGTGGATGCTGGCGGAACTGGAAAAGCTGACGGCCGGTGCATGAAAATCCGCCGCTGATGCGTTGTATGGCTGTGAAGGCCGAAGCATGAAAGGAGGCCGGGCAGCATGAAGTATCTGCGCCGGATGGTCTGGCATATCGCGTCCCGGCTGCTGATCGTGACGCTGGTGCTGGGCATGATGGTCATCAGCTTCTACTACGCGATGAACATGACCAACATGTATGTGGTGCTCAAGGACGGCATGGCGCGGCGCGCGCAGGTGGTGATGATGCAGGAGGATGTGTCGGAGCTGACGAAATTCTTCCAGCAGAGCTTCCTGAGCCGCGACACGGTCGTGCAGGATGTGCAGAGCGGAAACTCTCCCTACCGGGACTACAATGTGCGCGGCATCGACCACCGCCTGGAGATGGGCTTCACCTGGGTCTGGCCGTGGGACAACACGGCGCGCGTGGACATCGTGGAGCGGATCCCGCGGATCGATGGGCGCATCAAGGGCACGAAGGCGGAGGAGTACATCGCCAAATTCGGCGAGGATGCGATCTATCCGCCCGAATGGAGCAGCGCCCGCTACCGGGTACAGCTGGTGAAGGAAAACGGACAATGGCACATCCGCAGCCTGACGCTGCTGGAGGTCCTGCCGGACTAAGGCAACCAGCAAGGGGACTCTGAAACGGGAAAAGAGCCAAAGGCTCTTGCGGGGGGCAGGGCCGCGGAGGAACTGCCCGCCGGAGGAAACATTATGCCGCATAACGCCTTTGAGGGCTCCTTCCGAACGCGTTATTATGTAGAGGAAGGTTTACCCCTCCTCGTCATGAGTCGCGGGAAATACAGTAAATTCAAGCAGTTATGGCTTGAAGGGAAACCTTCAAGTACATAGCTGCTTTTTCTATTGCAGCAGAAAGCGAGGATACCCATGAAACTGACCTATCGCCGCTGCGGAGACTACTACCTGCCCAACATTGGCATCCCTGCCGATGACATGCGCCCGCTTGGCAAGTACGGAAGAATGCGCCTGCGCTATCTACGGGAGCATCGGTCCCTCTTGTTCAATCAACTCCTGCTGTCCGGTAAGCTCATGAAGCACCTGTACAGCATTGACGATGCCTGCCAGGAACGAATGGATCTGCTGATCCCTCAAATGAAAGCAGCCGAGGGTGTCACCGAGGATCTGAAATCTACTGACCAGATGGAATGGGTACGTCGCATGAACAGCATTCACAACCGGATCGAAGAAATGCTGTTCAGCGAGTTGATCTATGACTGAGGGATTGTGCCACATAACAAACAGGCACGAGCTACCCGCCCGTGCCTGTCTCCCCAAGAATCAGATGGAGGTACTTATGAAGAAACTGCTCAAGCTGCCCCTTCGGTTAGCTGTCTTGCCTCTCATTGCGATACTGCTGGTGTTCCAGTTGATTTCATCCGTAATTGTTGGATTGACCTCCATCGTAACCAACCTGCTTGCAACGGTATTCCTCATCGGCTCTGTTGCAGGATGGATTGCCAACGCTCCCAGCAGCCTGATCTTCCAGACGGCGGAGCTTGGCATCTTCTTCGCCTTTGCTCCGCACATCGCCGGATGGCTGTTGGGAAAGGCAACAGACCTCACACTTGGTCTTCTGGATTTCCTGTTAGCCTGATCATCAAGTTTTCTTGCTCGCCTTTTTCCGGCACTCGGCAGAACAGAACCGTGAATCTGCCCGTGGAGCATAAAACGCCATGCGGCAATGCTCGCACAAGCTCATGGGATTCTTCGCATCGGTCAGTTTGACAGAGAACATGAATTTTACTGTCAGCATCAGCGAATGAAAATCCCATACGATGACCGGGTGCTCCCGCAGCGCCAGGTGATAGGTAGGCGCATTGCCCTCAAAACATGCAAGGCTCTTGCGGTACAAGTTCAGCCCATTCTCGTCCAGGATGTCCCGGTCTTCGTAATACAGGTATGTTGACATAAAGGTGAACGCCCAGTCGAGGAACACTTCCTTCAGCCACTCATAGGGTTCGCCGTAGCTGCGCATGA
>SVGU01000068.1 GCA_015056155.1 Clostridiales bacterium | reverse complement strand
CGCAGCTGTGCAGCGCCTGTATGACACGGCGCTTGCGAAATGCCGGAAGAACCTGACGCACTTCGGCGAAGACCGCGTGCTGGTGGAGGGCGGCGGGTATGAGAAGATCTGGCTGGAAACCCAGCCCATGGGCGGCGAGATGTTCGCGCTGCACGACGTGGAGGCCGCGCTGAACAACCAGCTGCTGTTCATGCGGCATCAGCGGGCGGACGGCCGCCTGCCCGGCTCCATCCAGTGCCACCCGGACGGCACGGTCGAGCCGCAGTTCAACAAGCTGCAGGGCTTCTGCCTGCCCTGGCATGCGCTGAACATGTACTACCGCACCGGCTGCGATCCGGACTATTTGCGCATGCTGGAGCGCACATTGGGGGGCTTCGACTGCTGGCTGTGGCGGACGAGGGACGTCAGCGGCGACGGATGCCTGTCCACCTTCTGTGTGTACGACACGGGGGAGGACAACGCCGTCCGCTACGGCGACGCGCCGAACTACTGCGAGAGCGACGAGCCGCCGCAGGGCTTCCGGAGCGTTCCGATGGCGTCCATGGACGTGACCAGCTACTCCTATGCCGCGCGGGACACGCTGGCGGAGATCGCGAGGATCCGCGGGGACGCGGACGGGGAGCGCAGATGGCGCACTGCGGCGCAGGAGGTTGCCCGGGCGATCCGCAGCAGGCTCTGGGACGACCGGCGCGGCGCATGCTTCGATCGCTTCCCCTCGGGGGAAACGAACCCGGTGCTGTGCCACAATACGCTCCGCTGCATGCACTGGGGCAGCGTGGATCAGGCGATGGCGGACCGGTTCGTCCGGGAGCATCTGACTAACCCGGCGGAATTCTGGACGGCGCTGCCCCTGCCTTCCGTGGCGGCGAACGACCCCGCATTCCGCAACGCGCCGGAGAACAACTGGAGCGGCCAGTGCGAGGGCCTGACGTATCAGCGGGCGATCCTTGCGCTGGAGCGGTACGGGCATGAGACGCTTGTGACGGCGCTGGGCAGGAAGCTGCTGAAGGCGGTGACGGCGGGCGGCTGTGTGTTCACGCAGCAGTTCGACCCTTTCACGGGCGAGCCGAGCCGGGTGGGGATGATCAGCCATGCGCCGCTGAAGCCCGGCGACCCGGAGCCCTTCCAGGATGCATACGGCCCCACGCTCCTGTCGGTGCTGGGCTATCTGCGGCACATGCACGGGATCGACCAGGTGCGCGACACCTGGTGGTTCTCCGTGGCGAAGGGGCTGCCGTTCCGCTGCAGTCTGGTGCAGGGGGAGCGCAGGCTCTGCGTGGAAAGCGACGGCTGCACGGCCTGCGTGACCGTGGACAACCGGGAGATCTGGCGGGGAGACTGCGGCGTGCGCGTGGTGACGGACCTGCGCGGGAATATCCGGCAGATCCGGACGATCGAGGAATGACGCACAGGCGGAAAGACATGATAAGTGCAATCCGCTATTGAACTTCGGGCGGGTTTTGGTGTAAAATAGTGCCCATACCCCAAAAGCAACTATTGGAACGGAGGAATCCGCATGTATCCCATCGTGAAGAAGCGCGTGCTGAATCCCACGGTCACGCTGATGGAAATCGAAGCGCCGCTGGTTGCGCGCAAGGCGCTGCCCGGCCAGTTTATCATATTCCGCATTGACGAGGAAGGCGAGCGGATCCCGCTGACCATCGCCGGCTATGACCGGGAGAAGGGCACGGTGACGATCATCTTCCAAAAGGTCGGCTACACCACGGAGAAGCTGGATACGCTCAACGAGGGCGATGCGCTGATGGACTTCGTGGGCCCCCTGGGCGAGCCGAGCCACACCGAGGGCGTGAAGCGCGCGGCGGTCATCGGCGGCGGTCTGGGCGTGGCGATCGCCTATCCGCAGGCGAAGGCGCTCCACGAGGCCGGCTGCGAGGTCGACCTGATCGTCGGCTTCCGCAACGAGGAGCTGATCATCCTCAAGGACGAGCTGACGGCAGCCTGCACGGAGCTGACGGTCATGACCGACGACGGCTCCAACGGCAACAAGGGCTTCGTCACGCAGGCGCTGCAGCAGAAGCTGGAAGCCGGAAAGGAATATGACGAGGTCATCGCCATCGGCCCGCTGCCGATGATGCGCGCGGTGTGCGACCTGACCCGTCCCTATGGCGTGAAGACGATCGTGTCCATGAACCCGATCATGATCGACGGCACGGGCATGTGCGGCGGCTGCCGCGTGACGGTGGGGGGCGAGACGAAGTTCGCCTGCGTGGACGGCCCGGACTTTGACGGCCACCTGATCGACTGGGACGAGGCCATCGCCCGCAGCCGCATGTTCCGCCCCGAGGAGGCGCAGGCGAAGGAGAAGCTCCACAAGTGCCGCCGGGACGCGATGATCGACAATGCTGTGAAGGGAGGCGCCTGATATGCCGAACATGAGCCTCAGGAAGAATCCCATGCCGGAGCAGGAGCCGCAGATCCGCGCAGCCAATTTCAAGGAGGTCGCGCTGGGTTACACGATGGAAATGGCCATCGACGAGGCGGAGCGCTGCCTGAACTGCAAGCACATGCCCTGCGTGTCCGGCTGTCCGGTGAACGTGCCGATCCCCAGCTTCATCGCGAAGATTAAGGCCGGGGATATCCAGGGCGCCTATGAGACCATCCGGATGCAGAATGGCCTGCCGGCGATCTGCGGCCGCGTGTGTCCGCAGGAGACGCAGTGCGAGAGCAAGTGCGTCCGCGGCGTGAAGGGCGAGCCGGTGGCGATCGGCCGGCTGGAGCGCTTTGCTGCCGACTGGGCGATGAACGAGGGCAAGGTGTCCGCCGAGACCGCGCCGAAGAACGGCAAGTCCGCCGCAGTTGTCGGTTCCGGCCCTGCCGGTCTGACCTGCGCCGCCGACCTTGCCCGCGCGGGTTGGGACGTCACGGTGTACGAAGCCCTGCACACCCCCGGCGGCGTGCTGATGTACGGCATTCCCGAATTCCGCCTGCCCAAGGCGCTGGTGCAGAAGGAGATCGACAACATCCGTGCGCTGGGCGTGAAGATCATCACCAACGCGGTGGTCGGCCGTGCGCTGACGGTGGATGAGCTGCTGAACGACGAAAAGTTCGACGCGGTCTTCGTCGGTTCCGGCGCGGGTCTGCCGAATTTCCAGAAGATTCCGGGCGAAAGCCTGTGCGGCGTATACAGCGCCAATGAGTTCCTGACCCGCATCAACCTGATGAAGGCGTACACCTTCCCGCAGGCGGATACGCCCGTGAAGGTCGGCAGCAGAGTCGCGGTCATCGGCGGCGGCAACGTGGCAATGGACGCGGCGCGCTGCGCCAGACGTCTGGGCGCGGAGGTCAGCATCGTGTACCGCCGGAGCGAGCAGGAGATGCCCGCCCGCGCCGAAGAGGTGCACCATGCAAGGGAGGAGGGCGTCAACTTCCTCCTGCTGACCAACCCCATGGCCATCAAGGGCGACGAGAACGGCTTTGTGTCCGCGATGACGTGCGTGAAGATGGAGCTGGGCGAGCCGGATGCGAAGGGTCGCCGCCGTCCGGTGGCCATCGAGGGCAGCGAGTTCGACCTGCCGGTGGAAACGGTCATCGTCGCCATCGGCAACAGCCCGAATCCCCTCATCAAGAAGACCACGCCCGATCTGCCCACGGAAAAGTGGGGCGGCATCACCACCGATGAGCTGGGCCGTACCGGCAAATTGCACGTTTATGCCGGCGGCGACGCAGTCACCGGCGCGGCGACGGTCATCCTCGCCATGGGCGCGGGCAAGAAGGCCGCCAGGGCGATCATCGAGGATCATCAGGCGTAAATGAATAACATGGCGGATGGCCTGCGGGCTGTCCGCTTTTTCGTGCTGCCCTTGCCTCGGCGGGGCAGGCATGCTATAATGGACGGGAATTGACCTGCATCGGAGGAGATCACATGCACGACCTGCTTTCTGCCGCGTGGCAGCCGCTGCTGACGACCCGTGCCGTCGGGCGCGGGGACAACTGCGTGGAGCATACGCTCACATCGACCAACACGGTGCTGAAGGAGCTGGCCCGGAACGGCGCGCGCCACGGCAGCGTCTGCCTGTGCGAATGCCAGACCGGCGGACGCGGCAGGCTCGGACGGGCATGGTCCTCGCCGGAGGGCCGGGGGATCTGGTGCAGCGTGCTGCTGCGGCCGGAGATGCCTGCGGAGCGCGCACCGCTGATCACCTTCTGCGCAGCGCTGGCGGTCACACGGGCAGTGCGGAGGCTCTGCGGCCTGGAGGTGCGCATCAAGTGGCCGAATGACGTGGTGCTCGACGGGCGCAAGCTCTGCGGCGTGCTGCTGGAAATGGGCTTCGACGTGCACGGCGGCATGTTCGTGATCGTGGGGACCGGGCTGAACGTGCGCAGGGGCGCATATCCACCGGAGCTCAGCGACCGGGCCATCGCGCTGGAGGAGGTCTGCGCGCCGCCGGAGCGCGGCGAACTGATTGCCGCATACCTGAGCGAGCTGGAGCTTGCCCTCACGGAGGTGGAGAAGTCCGGCCTTCCCGGGATCGCGGAGGCGTACCGGGAGCTGTCCTGCACGCTGGGCAGCGAGGTGCAGGTGATCGGCACGGAGGAGCGCTTCACCGGCGTCGCGGAGGAGATCGACCAGAGCGGCGCGCTGCTGGTGCGCGATGCGGACGGCGAATTGCGCCGGGTGCTGGCGGGCGACGTGTCGGTCAGGGGGATGATGGGCTATGTCTGATGTGAAGGGCATGGGGATCGACCTGTGCGGAGTTTCCCGCATGGCGGAGCTGCTGGACAGCGGACGCCCGCTGCGGCGGATGTTCACGGAGGCGGAGGAAGCCTATATTCGCGGCAGGGGAGCGGCAGCCGCACAGTCCGCCGCAGGACTTTACGCGGCGAAGGAGGCGGCGCTCAAGGCGCTGGGCACCGGCCTGTCCATTCCGCTGACGGATATCGAGATCACCCACACGGAGCTGGGGCAGCCCCGCGCGGCGCTGCACGGGAAAGCAGCTGCGATGGGCGGCAGGCTTGAGGTGAGCATCACCCATGAGGGCGATATGGCGGCTGCTGTGGCGCTCTGGATGGCATAGGAAAAGGGCTTCTGCGGGGAGCTCTGCAATGAACAATTATCAGTAGCAAACAAACGAGCATCTGGCGAATGTGCCGGATGCTCGTTTGCTTATGTACTTCCGAATTCAAGCTTATCGCTTCATTCTGTCGCGCAGAACAAGAAACTGCAAGCCTTGGCGGGCTTGTGGTTTGGGTATGTCATTGGTGAAATCCCCTACGCCCACAGGGTGGAGTCCATCATGTGCGGTTCCTGTGGTAAACGAAGGTGATCAGCTCATCCACCTGTCCAGTGCGGCGGAAGCCTGCACGTTCGAACAGGAGCAGCGACGCGGCGTTGCTTTCGTCGATCGCGGCTTCGATCCGCTCATACCCCAGGCCGAACACATCGTCCTGAACGTCCCGGAGGATGGCGCTGCCGAGTCCCGATCCCTGGTGCTCAGGGAATACCAGAATGGCCATGAACAGCGTCAATCCCTGCCGTTCAAGGTGGACCGAGCCGACCAGATTGCCGCTTTCGTACACCTTGAAGAAGTGCACGCCGTCGCTCCCGGTGACGTACCGGAAGTAGCCGTCGCTGATGCTCAGATACTCCGCCACGCCGGGCAGGCTGTGCACCCGCAGCAGCTGCGGGACGTCCGGGTCATCGGCTGTAATCAGCCTCGCGTATGTCAGTTGATGCATCATCCGCTGGTCAGCCTTCCTTGACCCACTGCTCCCAGACGTCCGGCTGGTAGCCGATGGTGCACTTGCTGCCGTTGCGGACGATGGGTGCCTTGAGCAGCCACGGGTTCTCGATGATGTAATCCCGCAGGTAGCTGTCCAGTCCGCAGTAGCTGGCGGGGTGCTCGGCGACCTTCTTGTCGTCCTTGTCCAGCAGCCCCTCCAGCCCGATCCCCTTGGCGAAGACCTGCAGCTCGCGCTCGCCCAGCTTGTGCTTTTTCAGGTCCATGACCTGCACCTTGATGCGGCGCTCCTTGAAAAATCGCTCGGCCTTCTGTACGTCGAAGTTCTTCTTGCTGATATAGAGCTGGATGTTCACGGCTTTTTCCCCCTTACGTCGTCGCCGAGGAATTGCAGGAGCGTGCACTGGCCGGGATTGTTCAGCAACCGCGAGGCGATGCGCTCGGTGTAGCGGCGGCGCAGCTCGTCCTCCATCAGGTTTGTGCTGATCACGGTGGCACGGCCGCGCTGCTGGCGCTCGTTGATCAGGTTGAACCACTGCACGATGGTGATGTTCTCCATCAGAGGCTCGGAGCCCATGTCGTCGATCATCAGCACGTCCGCGTCCAGCAGCGTGTCCATGTCTGCGGTGCTGCCGGAGAAATAAGCCTTGCGCGCCGTGTCGAGGAAGCGGTAGGCGCTGATGAGCATCACGCTGAAGCCGCGCTGCAGCAGCACCTTGGCCATCGCGTGCATCAGGTAGGTCTTGCCCAGGCCGCTCTGGCCCATCAGGAGCATGTCGCGGGCCGGGACGTTCGGGTACTGCTGCGCCCAGGTGCGGCATTTCTGCTGGAATACGCGCATCACGTCCTGCTGGCTGTACGTTTTGCCGGGCAGCTTCTCCGGGGAGAAGAGGTTCAGGTCGAACCGCTCGAAGCTCTGCTCGGCGCGTTCCCCCAGGCCGACCTGCTGGTACAGCCGGGTGTAGAAGGCGGAGCGCAGGCATTCGCACTGCTCGCGGATCGGTTCGCCGACATAGCCCGTGTCCTGACACATCGGGCAGCGGAAGACCGGGTTCAGGTAATCCTCGGGGAAGCCGTGCTGCTTCAGCAGGCTCGCGAGGCGACGGTTCATCACGTCCATGCGGGCAGGGAGGTCGTCTGCGGCGCTCTGTCCGCCGAGGATGCCGCGCACGCCGGAGAAGATCAGCTCCTGCTGGGCGGCGAGGACCTGTCCAATCTCCGCACAGGCGGCGACGGCCTCTGACCGGCGGGAAAGCTCCGTCTGCTGATTGCGCTGCCGCTGGGCTTCGTACTCCGCCAGCAGCTCCTGCATGATCGCCTTACGCATGGCCGTTCTCCTCCTGCCACTGCGCCATCATCGCGTCGATGGCATTGTCGGTGTGCGCGTATTCGCGCTGGGTGTACTGCTGCTCGCCCACGACCTTGGGGCCGCGGACGGGCGCGGCGGCCTGGGCGGGGGCAGCCTTGGCGGATTGCGTCTTCTGGAACTGCTCGCGGGCGATCTGCGCCGCCTCGATCGTGCGGACGCCCTGCTGGTGGTATGCCTCCAGCATCCGGTCGAGATAGCCCAGGGGCCTGTCCTTGCCCACGGCCCATGCGGCGCACTGCGCCACGAAGCTCATCTCGAAGCCCCACTCCTCCAGCCACTTCGCAGCGATGCGGCGGTCGGCGGCGTTGGGCTTGGCATCCTCCATGCCGGTCACGTCGTACAGGACGCGCAGGAAGTCGTTCTGCTCGTTGATCCGCTTCATATATTCGGACACGTCCGCCGCGGTCTGCAGCCCGTTGCGCCGCCAGTTCTGCAGCGTGGACATCACGTCGTCCAGCGTGGTGACGCGGTGGCGCGCGCACTCCTGACCAGCCATGAGGATGATGTTGTCCGGATACAGTGCCCGCATCTCCTCATAGACGGACAGCGTCCCTTCGTTGATGGAAACGCCGCGCACGTTCATCACGCTCAGCAGCGCCTTCAGGGGAGCGGCGGTCTCCTTTTCCTCCGCGAAGGTATCGGCGACCTTCTGCGCGCGGCCGGAGACAGCCTTCTTCTGATACAGACGGCTGAGGATGCCGTTGAGGTACTTGAAACTCGGGTCGCCCTTGGTCAGCTCCACGCAGGCGGCCAGGACGTCCTCGCCGGAGAAGCGCCAGTCGACCGTCCACTTCCGGTACAGATCCAGCTCGTCCTCGGAGGGATTGCGGCGCTTGCCCATGCGGCGGATGACGGCCCGCGCGCCGTCGAACACGGCTTTGTCGCGGTTGAGCACGTCCTCGACGTCCTCGGCGGTGCTTGCGCCCTCCTCGGCCAGCTGCATGGCGCGCTTCTCGATGGTCTTGATGGCCACGCCCTTGCCGTTCGTGGCGATCATGTGGCGCAGCAGCGCCAGCACGGCCTCGGTCGTGAGCCCCAGGTCCTCCACCCATTCGTAGATCTGGCTGATCTCCTTGCCGTGAAGGCGGCGGTCGTTGCCGAAGACGGCATACACGGCGCTGGCGAAGGCTTCATATTCGTGATCGACCGGCACGGCGCCGCCCATGAAATACGCCTGCTTCACGCTGATGTAGCGGAACACGGGCGGATGGTCTGCGATGCGCTTGACCAGGCCCTTGCGCTCCCAGTGGCGGTAGGCGGCCAGCACGTCGCCCTCCTCCATACCCAGCTCGCGGGCCATCTGGTCGATGGTCATGGTGGACTGGGGGTGGTAGCACTGCATGAGGCCGTAGAGGTACACGCGCACGGCGTCGCCCGTGGCGGCGGGCAGGTATTCAAGGATGAACTGGTTGTCCACCGGGGTCACGTCAAACATGGGATACTGCTCATCAAAGCCGAACATGGCCATCGCGCGTCGCCTCCGTTTCTGTCAGAATCCCATTATACCATATTCGGCAAAACGGAACAAGAGCCGACGGCAACAAAAAGGGACGCTCCTTTCGGAGCGTCCGCAGTGTGTCTGAAATTACTCAGCCAGCAGGGCGTTCATAGCCTCAACGATGGCCTTGTTCTCAGGCAGGTTGGGCCAGAAGCGGGTGACGAAGGGGCTGTGGGAGGGGTAATCAACCTTGTTGCTGATGACCATGGCCACAGAGGTGTCGCCGCCCAGATCGTTGGCGATGCTGATGGGCTGACCGAAGGCGAAGGTGCTCTCGGCAGACAGATCGATAGAAGCAGCGTCAGCGAACAGGTTCAGGTACTCAGAATCGACGGTGATGTCGTCCCACACGTCGGAGGTGCACAGATCCTCGGTCATCTCGTAGGTGACGATGACTTCGTCGCCATTGACAGTGACCTTCACAGTGCCGATCTTCCAGGCGCCAGCGGCGACCAGGTCGAAGGTCTGCTCGCCCTCGACGGTCAGGTCGATAGCGGAGTAGGTCTGCCAGGTGCCGTCAGCCTTGGGGCCGAAGGAGTTGGCGGTGTTGTCCGGGTACCAGCAGGGCAGGGAGATCAGGTCGTAGCACTCGCTCAGGACCCAGCCGTAGCCCCAGGGATGCTCATAGCCGAACCAGTCGACGTAGAACTCAACAACCTGAGTCAGCAGATCGCCATTCTCGTCCAGGCTGTACACGTACAGCTCGTGCTTCACTTCGCCGTTCAGGGGAGTCTCGTCGCCCACAGCCAGGTAATCCCAGTAGATGACGGAATCGCCGGTCACGACAGAGGGAGACTCGAACCAGTGGTCGTCATCGGGAATGACAGAGTACATTTCATCGTTGATGTAGTACACCATCTCCCACAGATAGTCGGAGCCATTGTGCTCAATCTCGAAGATGGTCTGGTAGTCGTTGAAGGGATCGACCTCAACGGCACCCTGAGACATGGGGCTCGTGATGATGGGGGCATCAGCCAGCGCGGCGCTGCACAGCAGCATGGCGGCCAGCATGACGATGAGAGCCAGGGTCTTCTTCATGGTGGTTTCCTCCGGTATTTATTTTTCAGACGATCGGTCTGATGCTAAAATTATACATCGCCTACATAATAATGTCAATATTGTAAACGCGCATTTTCTGTTTTTCTTTTTGGTTTTGACCGATTTGATATTCTGAAATGCAATTTGGAAGGAGTTGCAGGGCAGGGAAAAGCCTGCTATAATGATGAAGAATTCGAGGAGGCGAAGCCGATGCAGGCGAATCAGAACGACTTTACCGTGGGAACCGTCCGGCAGCGGATCGTGCAGCAGGCAGTGCCGCTGACGCTGGCGCAGGTCGTGCAGCTGCTGTACAACATCGTGGACCGGATCTATATCGGCCATCTGCCGGAGGTCGGCGAGCTGGCGCTGACGGGTCTGGGCGTCACCTTTCCGGTCATCGTGATCATCGCGGCGTTCACGGCGCTGTTTGGGACGGGCGGCACACCGCTGTTTTCCATCGCCCGCGGGCAGGGGGACGAGAAGGAAGCGGAGGGCATCATCGGCAACGTGTTTGCGCTGCTGACGCTGTCTTCTGCGGTGCTGTTCGTGCTGTGCTACATGTTCCGGCGGCCGATCCTGCTGGCCTTTGGCGCGAGCGGGGAGTCGGTGGTGTATGCGGATCAGTATCTGCAGGTGTATCTGTTCGGCACGCTGTTTTCCATGCTTGTTACCGGCATGAACGGCTACATCAACGCGCAGGGCTTCCCGAAGTTCGGCATGGCGACGACGATCATGGGCGCGGTGATCAACATCGTGCTGGACCCGCTGTTCATCTTCGCCTTTGGCATGGGCGTGCGGGGCGCGGCGCTGGCGACGGTGATCAGCCAGGCGATCTCCGCGGTCTGGGTGCTGCGCTTCCTCACCGGGCGCAGGGCGATCCTCCGGCTGAAGAAGGAAACCATCCGAATCGACTGGCAGCGGACGAAGCGGATCATGTCCCTGGGCCTGCCGGGCTTTGTGATGCAGGGGACGAACAGCCTGGTGCAGATCGTGTGCAACAGCCAGCTGCAGCTGGCGGGCGGCGCGGAATTCGGCGACCTGTATGTCCGCGTGATGACGGTCATCGGGTCGGTGCGGGAGATCCTGTCGCTGCCGGTGGGCGGCATCAGCAACGGCGCGCAGCCGGTCCTGGGCTTCAACTACGGCGCGGGCCGCAACGACCGCGTGAAGGAGGGCGTCCGGTTCACGGCGCTGCTGGGCGTGGTGTATACGCTGCTGGCCTGGGTTGTGGTGATGCTCATCCCGCGCCAGCTGATCGGTATCTTCTCCGATGACGCGCAGACCATCGCCGTGGGCGCGCGGATGATGAACATCTACTTCTTCGGCTTTGTGTTCATGTCCTTCCAGTTCGTGGGGCAGAGCACGTTCCAGGCGCTGGGCAAGGCGAAGAAGGCGATCTTCTTCTCCCTGTTCCGCAAGGCGATGATCGTGGTTCCCCTGACGGTGCTGCTGCCGGTCTGGTTCGGGGTGGAGGGCGTTTTCCTCGCTGAACCGATCTCCAACGCGGTGGGCGGTCTGGCCTGCTTTGTGACCATGTGGCTGACGGTCTACCGCCGGCTGTGAGTGAAATATACCTATATAAAGGAGCGGTCTTTATGCCTTCTCCCTCCTGGCAGGAGATCTACGAAGCGATGATGTCGAGCAAGGCGTTCATGCCGGCGGAAAAATATGTCGTCACGGACGACGCGGTCTGCGCCATGCTGGATCAGATCGGGGATATCGACCACACCGATGAGCGCGGGTTTTCGCTGCTGATGCTGTCGGTGCTGCACCGCAGGCCGGCGGTGGCCCGCTACCTGATCTGCCGGGGCGCGGACGTCGATCATCAGGACGCCAAGGGCGTTTCTGCGCTGTATCTGGCCGTCCACAAGGACATGATGGACGTAACGGAAATGCTGCTGGAGGCGGGCGCGGACATATCCGTCCGGGACAGCGGCGGCAACACGGTGCTGCACCAGGCCCCGTGGAATATTTCGGAGGAGCATGTGCAGCTTCTGGCGCGCAGCGGTGCGGACGCGGATGCGGTGAACAAAGTCGGCTGGCCGGCGCGGATGCTGCTCCGGCCCGAGCTGCACAGGTTCTTTCCGGCGCCGGATGCGTGAAGCATGCCCGCTGTTGTTCTTGCTGTGTACAGCCCCTTGCGCGAGGCAGGGGGCTGTGTTACGATGTCAGGGATCTGCGGATGCGGCGGCTGCTGCAATGGAAGGGTGTGATGATCATGCGGAGGGCGCTGCGGCCGGCGTTTCTGGCCACGCTTCCGGTGATGACGGGGTATCTCGTGCTGGGCTTCGGCTTCGGGCTGATGCTGCACGAGGCGGGGTATGATGTGCTGATGGCGCTGGGCATGAGCGGCTTCATCTACGCCGGCAGCATGCAGTATGTGGCGATCAGCCTGTTGGCGGACGACGCGTCGCTGGCGATGGCGGCGCTGACGACGCTGATGGTCAATGCGCGGCATCTCTTTTACGGCGTGTCGATGCTGGACAAATACCGCGGGACCGGCGCGGCGAAGCCTTACCTGATCTTCGCGCTGACGGACGAGACGTACTCGCTGGTCTGCCAGGAGGAGCTGCCCGTGCCGCAGGAGAGCCGCCGGGCGTACTATTTGCTGGTGTCGTGCCTGGACCATCTGTGGTGGGTGCTGGGATCGGTGCTGGGCGCGCTGGCCGGGTCGCTGCTGACCTTCAGCACGGAGGGCGTGGATTTTGCGCTGACGGCGCTGTTCGTGACGGTGCTGGTGGAGCAGTGGCTGACGGCGGAGGATCGCGTGCCGGCGATGATCGGCGGCGGCGCGTCGCTGATCTGCCTGCTGCTGTTCGGCAGCGGCGATTTCCTGATTCCGGCCATGCTCCTGATCGCCGGGATGCTGATCGAATATACCGATGGACGGAGGGGGAAGCGGCATGAGTGAACAGCAGGTCTGGCTGATGGTCGCGGTGATCGCGCTGGTCACGGCGGGGCTGCGCTTTCTGCCCTTCGTGCTCTTTGGCGGCGGGAGGAAAACGCCGGCGGTCATCGACCGGCTCGGCAGCGTGCTGCCCAGCGCGGTGATGGCGATGCTGGTGGTCTACTGCCTGCGGGGTGTGCGCTTTGACACGCCTGCCGGGTGGCTGCCGTCGGTGATCGCGTGCCTGCTGACGGCGGGGCTGCACGTCTGGCGGCGCAGCACGCTCCTGAGCATCGTGGGCGGAACGGTCTGCTACATGCTGCTGGTGCAGCTGGTGTTCTGAGCGGCGAAAAACAGGGCGCACGGTCTGCGCTTATCTGTGAGATGCATCAAAACGAGCCTGCAAT
Source organism: Clostridiales bacterium (assembly GCA_015056155.1). Lineage (GTDB taxonomy): Bacteria > Bacillota > Clostridia > Christensenellales > Aristaeellaceae > UBA11524. The sequence continues at coordinate 3,067 of SVGU01000068.1, read as the reverse complement.
CCCGGAAAGGGACTGCAGGCTCGCTTGCGTTTATTTCAGGTACTCCTCCAGCAGGAAGCGCTCCAGGTCGGACATGGGCCATGCTTCGGGCTGGGCGCGGTCGCCGAAGACCATCCATGCCGGGGCGGCGGCCTTCATCTCGGGCCACAGCGGCAGGGTCTTGCCCTGACTGTCCACGCCGTTCGGATCGCCGGTGCGGATGAAGTTGACCCAGTAGTCGCACATGTTCCGGGCAAGGTCGTAGTGCTTGCCGGTGAAGGGGCGCCAACATTTGGCCAGCGTCTCGAAGAAGAACCACAGGTCGACGGAGTGGAAGGTGCCGGGGTTGTCCCAGCCGGGGATCTCCGCGTCGAAGTTGTAGGCGTAGAGCTTTTGCGGGCTGCCGGTTTCCTCGTTCTTCGCGGCGGCGGCGCGGATGGCGAAGCCGATGGCGTGCATCAGCCCCTCGCGGGCGATGCTTTCTTTGGTCGCCGGGCGGGTGAAGAAGGAAAGGAGCCTCTCCGCGTTTTCGCCGAACTGCTTCTGTGCCAGGGCGGCGAGGGCTTCGTCGGAATCGGCCTGGGGCGCGGCGGTGAACTCGCTGCTCGTCTGGCCGAGCATGACCGGGCAGTGGATGCGGTCCTCGTGCAGATACCATTCGCCGCTGCGGTAGGTGCTGAAGACGCCGTCCACCGTTTCGCCCCAGCAGCCCCAGGGCCAGGACAGGGACATGTCCTCGACCACGCGGGCGGGGAGCGCGCGCGCCTCCTCCAGGGTCTTCACGCCCAGCGCCTCGAAGAAGCGGACGCCCTGCTCCTCGGCCTCCGCCATCGTGCGGGGGAACAGGCCCATCCGGCTGCCGTAGGGCTGGGCGAAGGTGCCGCTTTCCACGATGGCCCGCTGGAACAGGCCCTCGTTGCCCATGTGGGTCATCTGGGCGCAGACGCTCATGCCGCCGGCGGACTGGCCGCCGATGGTGATGTTCTCCGGGTCGCCGCCGAAGGCCGCGATGTTCCGCTTGACCCAGCGCGTTGCGAACTGCTGGTCAAGGAAGCCGAAGTTGGCGGGCGCGTCGGGCTGCTGCGCGGTGATCTCCGGATGGCACAGGAAGCCGAAGCAGTTCAGGCGGTAGCCGACGGTGACGACAACGATGCCGCGCCGGGCGATGCGCTCGCCGTCGAACTCCATCTCCGTCGTGTTGCCCACCTGCAGGCCGCCGCCGAAGTACCAGACGTAGACGGGCATGTTCTTCCGCCCATCTGCCGGGGCCCAGACGTTGAGGTACAGGCAGTCCTCGCTCATGGGAAGCTCCGCGTCCACGGCCCATTCGCGGGAATAGATGTCCTTCGCCGGGTCGCCGGCGCAGTTGGCCTGCATGGCGATGGGGCCGAAGTCAGCGGCGAAGAGCTCGCCCTCCCAGTCCGGGCAGGGCTGCGGCGCGCGCCAGCGGTTGCGCCCGATGGGCTTGTCGGCAAAGGGGATGCCCTTGTAGCTTGTGATGCGGGGATCGGCGGCGGGAAGGCCGCGGACCCAGCCGTTTTCCACCTTGACGCGGCGGATCATGGGGATCGCCTCCTCTGATATGATGTTCGATATGAAACGCAGGGATATGCCTGTTCATTTCTACATATATATTGCGATCTCCTGCCGCGCCTGCGGGAATCGCGGATCTTTGGCGACCGGGTGAAACGGATCCGGCGTCAGAAGCGTATATACAGGCAGGAGCGTCTGTTTGACGCAAAGCGGGGAGGAAGCGGCATGACGAGATGGCAGAAATTCGGCTGGGCGCTGGGGTATTCGGTGCTGTCGCTGCTGAGCATGGTGTGGAAGGTCTTCGGGAACATGGCGCAGCCGCCCGGACAGGTGATGCTGCTCTATTTTGTGCTGGGCGCGCTGCCGGTGTGGGAGCTGGGCTTGGGGATCGGACTGCTGACGCCGCTGTTCGTGTATGCGGCGTGGCTTCTGCTCGTCCCGGTGATGGCGGCCTTCCGGCGGTACTGGCCGCTGTGGACGATGCTGATCCTTGGGATGACCGGGCGGCTGGTCATGCTGGTCGTATGCCTGAGCGGGGGCGATATGGCGGATCTGGCGCCGACGCTCATGGCGTTCGTGCTGTCCGTGTTTTATGCGCTGCTGACGGCGCGGCTGTTCCGGTACCCGGATCCTGCGCAGGGTGCGCCGGAGGAGACGCAGCCCCGGTGGTTCCGGCGGCGCAGACGGTTTCATGGCGGCGAATCGGGCGAAAAATCCTCCGCAGCCTCTTGAAAATCCATGATGAATGTTGTATAATACCCGCAATGGCATTGAAGGACTTGATCCGCCCGGGAAAGTCCCAGCGAGCGTGCAGTTGGTGAGAGGCGCGCACCGGAAAGGGCGGACGCACCCGGTCCGGAGCTGCGGCCAATCCCCGCCGGTTCGTCCCCGTTACGGATGTGAATGAGAGAACGCGGTTTTGAACGTTTTCCATGGCGTTGAGCGATGGAGAGCGGCGTGTACGCGTTAAGCCGGGTGGTACCGCGAAAGTGCATTTGCGCCTTCGTCCCTGCAGAACAAGCAGAGGCGGAGGCTTTTTACGTCCCGCCGATTACGGAAAGGAGTTCATCACCATGAAGCTGAAGAACCTCGTCTCCAAGCGCTACAAGGAGACCCCCGCCGATTGCCAGATCGCGTCCCAGGCGCTGATGATGCGCGGCGGCTACATCAAGCCCGTCGGCAACGGCATCTATACCCTGTTCCCCGTGACCAAGCGCATCACCTCCAAGATCGAGAAGATCATCCGCGAGGAGATGAACCGCATCGACGGCCAGGAGCTGATGTTCCCCGTGGCCATGCCCGCGTCCATCTGGCGCGAGTCCGGCCGCTATGACGCCATCGGCTCCGAGCTCCTGCGCTTCAAGGACCGCGGCGAGCAGGACATGGTCCTGGGCATGACCCACGAGGAGGCCTCCGTCCACTTCGTGCGCGACGTGGCCGATTCCTACACCCAGTACCCCTTCATGATCTACCAGATCCAGACCAAGTTCCGCGACGAGCCCCGCTGCCGCGGCGGCCTGATCCGCGTGCGCGAGTTCACCATGAAGGACGCCTA
>SVGU01000067.1 GCA_015056155.1 Clostridiales bacterium | reverse complement strand
ATGGTTTCGGCAGATGCCGAAACCGCCCCGCCCGCGCGGCAAAGCCCCGCGATACGATTACAGTCAGAGGGCCAGCGGGCCCTCCGACACCTCCCAAGGAGGCTTTTTTGACAGGCTGAAAACGCGATGCAGCCAGAGCGCTGCACCGCGTTTTTTGTGTCAATCCAGATCCTTTGTCAGCTCGTACATCATGATGCCCGCCGCGACCGCCGCGTTCAGGCTCTCTGCGCCGCCGCGCATGGGCAGCTTTACCCGGTGCGTCGCGACCGCCTTGACCTCGTCGGACACGCCGTTGCCCTCGCTGCCGATGATCAGCGCAAACCGGTCTCCCACCGGCTCCCGCCGGTAGAAGGGCGTCCCGTCCAGCTGCGAGGAGATGACGCTGAAGCCCTTTTCCGCAAGGCTCCGGAGCTCGCCCGGGAGGTCGTCCGTCACGCGGATGCCCATGCGGAAGATGCTGCCCATCGTCGCGCGGAGCACCTTCGGGCTGAACACATCCGCGCACTGCACCGACAGCAGCACGCCGTCAAAGCCCGCCGCGTCCGCCGTGCGCACGATGGTGCCCACATTGCCCGGGTCCTGCACGCCGTCCAGCGCCACCAGCCGCCCGCCCGTCGCCGGCGTCTGTGCCATGCGGACCACCGCGGCGATCCCCTGAGGCGTTTTGGTGTCGCACACCGCCGAAAGCACATGCGACGGCATCAGCACCAACGGCACGTCCGCCGGCAGGGCGAACTCCTCCGCCCGCGCTTCATCCACCAGCACAGTTTCCACCGGGAACGAGGACTGCAGCGCCTCCTCCACCATCTTGCGCCCCTCGACCAGGAAGCAGCCGGTCTCCCGGCGGCCCTTGCGGTCCTTGAGGCTCTTCCACTGCTGCACCTTCGGATTCTTCAGGCTTGTGATATGCTCCGTCATTTCTCGCACCTCAGCATGGTATGTTTCGGGACTTTTCAGCAAATCAGGGTAATGTTTCGGGATGTCGATCAGTTGACGCCGCGGAAGCCCTTGCCGACGATCTCGCCCGTGTTCATGATCAGCACGAACGCCGACGGGTCGATCGCGCGGACATTCCTGCGCAGCAGCACCGCCTCATGGCGGGACACCACCGTCATCACGACCGTACGGTCCTCATGGGTATACACGCCCTGGCCGTGCAGCTCCGTTGCGCCGCGCCCGAGGGATTCGGTAATGTACTTCTCGATCTCCGCCGGCCTGGTCGTGATGATGTGGAAGTACTTGTGGGTGTTGATATTTTCCAGCACCATGTCCACCAGCAGGCTCTTGATCACCAGGCCCAGAATGGAGAACAGACCCGTCGTCGGACCGAAGGCAACGAACGCCATCAGGGTGATGACCAGATCGGAGCACAACAGCGCCTTGCCGATATCCAGCGATGTGTACTTGCGCAGCACCATGGCGACGATGTCCGTGCCGCCGGAGGAGGCGTCCAGGTTGAACAGGATCGCCGAGCCGACCGCCGGGAAGGCCACCGCGAAGATCAGCTCCACCAGCGGCTGTGCCTGCGCAGGATCCGCCATCGCGGTCATCGGCACAGGCATGGGCACGATGATCTCCAGCAGCCAGGTCGAGAAGCTCATCAGCAGGCTCACATAGGCCGTCTTGCCGCCAAAGCCCCTGCCGAACACGGCAAAGCCCAGCAGCAGCAGCAGAATGTTGATAGCCATCACGAAGCTGCCGGGGGTAAACGCAGGGAAGTAGTGGCCGAGAATGACCGCCAGGCCGCTCACGCCGCCGGTCGAAAAGTGGTTGGGGAACTTGAAGAAGTAAACGCCGACGACCGTCAGCATCGTTCCCAGCGTCAGCAGCGCATATTCCTTGAGAAGCTTCTTCATGTCTTTCATCTGCACTCTGCCTTTCTATCCCGCATCGGGACGGCTCGTTCAGCCCTGCTGTCCATTCAGATCAATCGCGCGCATTCCGCGCATGAAGTCCATGATCGCCGCGGGGATGTCCTCGCCGTCGCCGTAGCAGCGGGAAGCCGTCGCGCGGATCGCGTCGTCGCCCGCAGGGGTCAGGTTCCCCTGCCAGTCGAACAACCCTTCATGCAGCAGCCACATGTGCATCGGGAATGCCGCCAGCAGCTGCTGCATCAGCCGCTGCATCAGGCCCGTGAAGGACTCGCGCGTACGCACCAGCGGCGTTTCCGACAGATGCTCGACGTCGCGCGTGACCGCCAGCCCCATCGCCACGCTCTGCGCCGGACGGGCCGCCGACCGCAGGGAGACGAACCGCACCGGATGATCCAGCCGCATCGGCGCATGCGTCAGCGCCTGCAGGCTGTTGCGCATCGCCGGCGTGAGGGTATCCAGCAGCCATGCGCCGCGCCCGGTCAGACAAACCGGGATGTCCTCCGGCAGCCGGTGGCTGACAAGGGAGTTGTCGCCCGCCTGCGCCAGCATCAGCCCGACGATGAACAGGATCGCCGCCTCCGTTTCCAGCAGCACCGCCTGCGTGTACGTCGGCCGCTGCGCCGCAAAGCGTGCATTCAGATGCCTGACGATCTCCGGCCGGAGGCTGTCCAGCATGCTGTCGAGCATCAGGTTCAGCTTGTCCGTCTGCCGGGGGCCCGCCATGTCCGGGTTCATCTGATCCGCAATGGCCAGCACCGCCTGCAGCAGCCGCTCGTCGCCGCAGTCGGCGAAATCGTCGATCAGCTGCCCCGGACGGTTCATCAGGGCGTTCATAAGCGTTCCCTGCACGCCCTCCAGCAGCACGGAGCCCGCCGCCGGGCGGGACTGCCCCTGCAGCCACAGGTGGAGCTTGGTGCTTCCGCCGCCCAGATCGACCGCCACGTAGCTGCCGCGCACCGCGGACTCCTCGCGCAGTCGGGCGCACAGCGCGGCAGATTCCTCCGCCCACGTGACCGCCTTCTGCCCCGCTGTGACGGGAAGCCCGGATTCCTCCGCGACCTCCCCGGCCAGCTCTTCCATCATGCCCACGATGGCCTCCCGGCCCTCGTCCGCCATTTCATCCGCGATGGTGATCCGCCATGCGATGCTTTTCGCGCCCTCGAGCACCGCCGTCAGCGATGCGCCGAGCATCACCTGATGCATCAGGAGCCTGCGCGCCCGGACGGATTCCGCATCGGAGCGCCACTTGAGCGTCGTGCGGAGGGCCGATGCGTCCATCCCCGCCAGCGCCGCCATGTCCACCGTGCGGCACGCGAAGCCGTCGGTAAACAGCTCGTCACCCGCGCCCGTGACCATCACAGCCGTCGGGATGACGCTCGCCGGGGTCAGACCGGCCAGCAGCGCATCCGGCGCCATCTCCTGCGGCGTGACGAGCAGACGCGTCAGCTCCTGCCCCTCGTACAGCTTCACTTCGCCGTTCACCGCGAAGGCAACGGCCGTCTGGCTGCTGCCCAGATCAATGGCAGCCACCAGCTCTTCCGACCGTTCCGGCTTGAACACCGGCAGCGCGTTGGGAAGCGCACCCAGGCACTCGCCATCCCGCATCAGGGACAGGCAGGCCGGGTACTGCTCCGCCCGCAGGCAGCGCCACACGCCGCCCTCCGCATCTACGGCAGTACGCCACTGGCCGCCGCTGAGCGCCGCGACCTGCGCACTTCCGCGAACAAACACATGATACGCGTGCCAGTCCGCCATGGGCAGGCACGGCCACATCGCCACGCAGGGCGATTCCGCCTCCTCCAGCACGAGGATCTCATCCGCCCCGTAGCTGCGGCTCATCAGCACCTCGCCCTTTCCCCTGAGGAGGAAGGACGCCGTGATGCCGCCATCCTCCTGCGGCTGGAAGCGGAGGGTATCCGCCGCAAGGCCGCTGCCCGGCTCCGCCGCCGCCACACATGCCGCCATTTCCCTCGACAGGGGCGGCAGCAGCACGCCGTCCGCACAGGCGCAGCAGGTTTGCAGCACCGTGTCGCCCAGCACATGCCCGGTCAGCTTCGTCAGCCGGTCCGCAAAGGGCTTCTCCGCCCCCGCCAGCCATTCATCGCCCAGCGCCTCCTGCAGCAGCAGGCGCACGGCCCCGGACTCCTGATCCCAGGGCCACGTGAGCTGCACGGCGGACTGCACCTGACGGCCGTTTTCCCGCAGCAGCGCGCAGGAAGCCTCGATCCGCACCCTTGCCTGCGGCAGCAGCGCGCCGTCGTTCTTCCGTTCATCCAGCCAGCGCTGGAGCGCCGTGCCGGTGCGATGGTTCCAGCTGACCGAATTGACGGACAGCAGCGTCAGCTCCTCCGTGATCTCCGCCAGCGCCGCTTCCATGTCCGGGCTGTCCGTCCCCGTCAGGCCCAGCCCGCTGCTGGTGCATGCAAAGGGGACGCCGTGCCACAAATACGTACAGCTCTCGCCCAGGTCTGCCCGCAGATCCGCCGGGTCCGCGCCAAGGCACGCCGCCAGAGGATTGCAGCCCGCTGCCGCATACCGCTTCTTCTCCACCGAGAGGGCGTCGAAACCGGTCAGCCCGTGCACCGCCTCCATCCGGACGGCAAGGCATTCCAGCGCCTCTGCATCGCCGCAGCGGACCGCATCGGTCTCCGCCGCATCCGCATGCCGGAGGGCCTCGATATATGCCGCCGCACAGGGCGCAGTCAGACCCATCTGCTCCATCCGGCCGATGAGGATCGCCCGGTCGCGCTCGTTGAGGAACGGGATGGGATCGCCGATCCCACCCGTCTCCGCGTCGATCCACGCAGCCGCCGCCGGGACGCACCCGGACAGCCGGAGCGCAGAGGCAGGAAGGCGCAGTCCCGTTTCCGGATCTACCGTGCCCAGCAGGCAGCGCCTGTCGCCGCATTCCAGCAGCACCAGCTGCACCTGTTCGCTGCGTTCCGACGCGAGCACCCACGCCGCGAAGGACGACGTGTTCATATCCACCGGCACGATCGTCACCTTTGCGCCGAAATCCGCCCACACATCCGTCAGGAGCGCCAGCGTGAGCACGCCGCGCCACGCCGTGTCGTCCACGGCAGCTGTAGCCCTGACCGGCGCCGCCAGCCGCTGCACCAGCGAATCCAGCGACGAGGCGTCCGCACCCAGGCGCACGAAGCCTGCCTGCTCAGACAGCTCATCGCGTCCGTCCCGGTCCGGCAGGAACACCAGTTCCTTCATGCTCACACCTCCCCCATCGAATGGATGATCAGCGCATACAGCAGGCTCATCACCGGCGCTGTCGGCTTTGCCTTTTCCTTTTTGGTTAGCTTGAGCGCCTGACGCAGGGTCATGCCGTCCGCCGGCAGCACCAGCCCGCTCCACATGGCTTCCACGTCCCTGCGGGTCATGCGACGCTCCTGCAGCAGCCGCGCGGTGAAGTCCGCGCTGAACAGCCGGTCCTTCTCCGCCGCGCCGGTCACCTGGGGCTTCTCATACCTCCGCTCGGGCGACAAGGCGCGATCCGCGTCGCTGCGGATATACTCCGTCTGCGCACGCAGCACCTGCTGATGCCGCGTCATGCGCTCCAGCTTCGTGCGTGCGTCGGTGATCCGGTACTGATCCTCCGGGGCGGCGATGCTTTCCGCATGGTCGATGCGGCGATTGGCCTCGGCATAGCGCTCATTCAGCTCCGCTTCTGCCGCTTCCGCCGCCGCCAGCGACGCCTGCATCATCTGCGCCGCCGCTGCGCCGCCGATATGGCGGTTCATCCGCTCCTGCTCGGCGCTCCTGCGGGCGATCTCCTGCTTCACCGCGTCGATGCGCTTCATCGTCTGCGCCCGGTCGCTCTGATCCCCCGGATCGTGCCGGTGGACCATGCTGTCCTCGTAGTCGGCGTCCTTCTGCGCGTCGTCATCCAGCATGGTCAGGTGGCTGACCAGCGCGGTCAGACCGGCATAGTGCTCCTCCGCCTCCGCACGCGCCTGCGACAGCTCTGCCGCATACCGCATTTCCGGCGGCAGCGTCCGCAGCATTCCGCCCAGCCACAGCAGCACAACGCTCATCAGCCGTGAAAGGCCCGCCACGTCATCGGCAAACACATTGCGCTCGCCATCGACCTTGCGGAAGAAATGCGCATACCAGCCAAACAGGCTGTCCCGAAGGAAATTCGGGCGGCGCATCCGCTTCTCCACCTGCGGCGCGACCACGTGGATCCACGCCGCGGCCGCCTTCACCAGCCGCCCGTAGGCCAGGCGGTAGCGGTCCGCCGCCTTGCCGAAGATCGCCCAGGAAAGCGGGCCCTCCGGCGCCTTCACTGTGAATACGCCGCTGGGCCACTGCGGCCTGTGCAGCAGCACGTCCATGCTGTACACCGCCAGCCAGTCCGTCAGGTGCGCATAATCCGCCGGGACGGACGAGCAGCTGCTCATGGGCAGGCCCAGCACCGCCACTGCGTCGCACACATCCTCCTGCGCAAAGGCAGCCAGACCGTCCCGGGCCTTCGCCGGATCCTCGTGATCGCCGTTGGCGGCCAGCAGCACCGCGCCCAGCCGGACACGGCCCTGCGTCTGCTCCCGGATGCAGCGCGCCAGCAGCGGCAGACCCGCCGCACCCGTTCCGCCGCACACAGAGCCCGCCAGCACCACGCGCACCTCAGCGCCCGCGTCGCAATCGGCGTTCATTTCGTCGATCATCGCAAAGAGCGGGTCTCCGGGCGTCCTTTCCGCCTCGTCCAGCAATCCCGCGAAGACGACCTGGCCCAGCGTCCGCCGCCCGCCGAAGCCCTCGCGCATGTTCAGCGCCGAGGCCTCCTCATCCAGCAGCGCCTGACACAGCAGCGCATCCGTCCCGGTCATGTCCGTCCATTCCGATATCGACGCTGCGCCCCCCGGCAGCTGCGGCGGCCAGGAGCGGAAGTTCATCTGCGTGTGGAAGGGCGACGCTTCCCCCGCCTGGTCGCTCACGGCGACCTGCATGCGGTCATAATCGGCATACTTCGCCCTGAGCAGCTCCGCGCTGCGGGATCCGCGGTGATCCACGTCCGCCAGCAGCACGTCCAGCGCATCCGCCCGGAACACGCCCGCACAGGCCGCGCAGAGCATCGCCTCCGCCACCCGTGCGCCGCTGCCGCCAACGAGCAGCACATATCGCTTCATCATTGCCGATTCCTCCCACTTGCCTCACAGGCATGACTGCAAACAGCGCGGAAGCCCGTTTGCGTGAGCCTCCGCGCTGCATTCATACCGATCAGTCGTGATACCCCTTGGGGTTGTTCTTCTGCCAGTGCCATGCATCGCGGCACATGTCCTCCAGCGTCTTCCTGGCCTCCCAGCCCAGCACCTCGCGGGCCTTCTTCGGGTCGGCATAGCAGGCGTCCACGTCGCCGGCGCGGCGGGGGCCGATCATGTAGGGCAGATCGATCTCATTGACGCGGCTGAAGGTGTTGACCAGGTCCAGCACGGAATAACCAACGCCCGTGCCGAGGTTGAAGATCTCGCACCCCACATGGTCCATCGCGTAGTCGCAGGCCTTGACATGGCCGTTCGCCAGATCGACCACGTGGATATAGTCGCGCACGCCCGTGCCGTCGGGGGTGTTGTAGTCGTTGCCGAAGACGGTCAGCCGCTTGAGCTGGCCGGCGGCCACCTTGGTGATGTAGGGCATCAGGTTGTTGGGGATGCCGTTGGGATCCTCGCCGATGCGGCCGGACTCATGGGCGCCGATGGGGTTGAAGTAGCGCAGCAGCACCACGGACCATTCCGGATCGGCATTGACCACGCCCTGCAGGATCTTCTCGATCATGTACTTCGTCCAGCCATAGGGGTTGGTGCAGCCCTTGCAGAACATATCCTCGCGCAGCGGCACCTCGTCCGGCTCGCCGTAGACGGTCGCGGAGGAAGAGAACACCAGGCGCTTGCAGCCGTGACGGGCCATCGTTTCGCACAGGGTCAGGGTGGAGTCCAGGTTGTTGCGATAATACCTCAACGGGATCTGCACGCTCTCGCCAACTGCCTTCAGGCCGGCAAAATGCACGACCACGTCGATCTGGTTCTCCGCAAAGATGCGCTCCATCGCCTCCGGGTCGCACACGTCCGCCTCATACGCCTTCACAGGATGGCCGACGATCTCCTCCACGCGGCGAAGCGCTTCGGGGTTGGAATTGACGTAGTTGTCCACGATCACCACATCGTGCCCCGCAGCGCAAAGCTCCACGCAGGTATGGGTCGCGATGAATCCGGCGCCGCCGGTAAGCAGGATCTTCATGGCAGTGCATCTCCCTTTTCTGTTTTCCTCAATCGTATATCGGCGCAGCAGAAGCGCAGACCTCCGTGCGCACCATAATTCATTATACGTCAAAAAAGTCTCCGGGGCAAGACCCGCAGAGACTTTTGACAATATTTCGTTACAGCGTTTCGGGGTACACGCCCATCTCGTGCAGCCGGCGCAGCGCCGCCTCCACCACCGGACGATCCTCCTGATAGGTCACGCCGAACCACGTGCTGCCGGTCGAAAGCACCTCCACCCGCAGACCGTCGGAATGCATGAGCCGGTCGATCTCCGTGGGCAGGACGCACTCCTTCTTCAGCGGATCGCCCGCATCATCCCGGAGGAACGCCGCCAGGTCGCGCTCCGCCGCGCCGAAGAACCACGGCGTCAGGCCCCAGAAATTCATCGACACCAGCGCGTCCGGCGAGAGGATATCCCCCTCCTCGCGGAAGTTCACATCGCGGATCGTTCCGTCCGGGAAGGGCTTGATCTTATAGGTCTCCGTGACCTTCTTCAGATAGCCGTCCGCATCGGTCTGGCACACGCCGCGGGTCACATGTCCGTTCTCGGACACGGTGTTCTTCAGATAATATGCCACCATCGAGGCGGCCTTCGTTTCGCCGCGCATCCGGCGCAGGCTGTCCGCCATGGTGACGAAGGCGTCCTTGCCGTAATAATCGTCGGCATTGATGACGGCGAAGGGCTCGCTGATCACGTCCCGCGCCGCGAGGACGGCATGGACGGTTCCGTAGGGCTTCACCCGCTCCGCCGGGGGAACGAAGCCGCCGGGCAGCGAATCGAACTCCTGGAAGGCATAGCACACCTGTACCTTGCCCGCGATCTTGTCGCCGATCATCCGGCGGAAGGTCTCCTCCATGCTGCGCTTGATAACGAAGACGACCTTGTCAAAGCCCGCCGCCACCGCATCGTGGATGGAATACTCCAGCAGGATCTCGCCGCCCGGGCCCATGCGGGCGATCTGCTTGTCGCCGCCGAAGCGGGAACCCAGGCCCGCCGCCATGATCAGAAGCGTCGTATTCATTTTGCCACCCTCCAGTGCTTTCCTGCATGTCATCTTTGATCAGTTCTCTACCCATTGAACCCATCATAACATGCGTTTTCGCTCCTGTCAAGCAAACCGCGGATTATCACCGGTTTGTAACCGTTTTCTTTGTCAGCGCCGCCATCGCGAGGGCTGCATAGGCCGCTGCGCCCGCAGGAAGCGCCGATTCGTCGAACATCGTCTTCGGGTGATGCGCCGGACAGGAGTATCCGGCGGACGGCTGCCCGGCTGCCAGTGCGACCATCACCGACGGGACTGCATGGCTGACCTCCGCAAAATCCTCCGAGCCGGTGGACTTGCGCCCGTCGCCGGACAAATCGCTGCTCAGCAGCGCCCGCTCCACGCCCAGCAGCTCCTGCAGCGCCTCCAGCGCCGTACCGCTCTGCGCGGCGTCGTTCAGGAGCGTCGGCGCAGCGCTGAGCATGCGGAAGGACGCCTCCGCCCGGAAGACCGCTGCCGTCCCGGAGGCGATCTCCTCCGCCCGGCGGAGCATGAAGGCGAGCGTCTGATCGTCAAAGGCACGCATGCTCCCCTGCATGACCGCGCTGTCCGGGATCACATTGGCGCTCTCGCCCGCCTGCAGCATGCCCAGTGTCAGCACGCATTCATCGCTCATGGCAAGCTCGCGGGTCTGGATCTGCTGAAGCCCCAGGACGATGTGCGCCGCCGCCGTGACCGGATCGATCCCAGTGTTTGGCATCGCGCCGTGACAGCCCTTGCCCTGCACGCGGATCTCGAAGAAGGCCGCCGCCGGCGCGCTCACTCCCGGCGCAGACACGATCGCCGTGCCGACCGGCACCTCGAGGTTCGTCAACACATGCAGCATGAAGGCCGCCTCCGGCTTTCCGCCGTCCAGCAAGCCGCTGCCAAGCATGTCCGCCGCGCCGCCCAGGATCTCCTCCGCCGGCTGGAACATCAGCCGCACCCGCCCGGGCAGCAGATGCTCCCTGTCCTTCAGCAGCCGCGCCGCCCCCAGCAGCATCGCCGTATGCAGATCATGCCCGCAGGCGTGCATGGCGCCCGTCGTGCACGCAAAGGGCACGTCCGCCTCCTCGCGGATCGCCAGGGCGTCCATGTCCGCCCGGAGCAGCACCACGCGCTCGCCCGCGCCGATCTCCGCCACAATGCCGCAGCGCCCGCATTTCTTCGGCCGCAGACCAATCTCCGTCAGCCGCTCCCACACATACCGGAACGTTTCCGGCAATTCAAAGCCCGTTTCCGCGCAGGCATGCAGCCGCCGCCGGTCCTCCCGCAGCGTTTCCGCCAGCGCCTCCGCGCCCGCCATCAGGTTTTCATCCATCATGACTGCCTCCATGTTTCCTTTCTGCCTCCATTCTACCGCGCCTTCATGACCTCAGCATGAACGCTTCCTCACGCACAGGTGATCTTCCCCGGCTATTATGCTCCGTCGTCCGCACGGTCCATGCAAACCTGTAACATCCGCTCCGCACACTTGCGCCGCGGCGGAATTTGTCGTATACTACTGACAGCGGCCATCGCCGCAGCATCATACGAGCGAGGTAACACCATGCCTGAACGAAAGCCGGCGTCTCCGACGCTGATCGCCGCTTATATCGCCCTGCTGATCCTGATCATCGCCGCCGTCGTGATGGGCGTGCGCGTCTCCAACCGGAACGCCCAGGTGCAGCATGAGCGCTCCCTCACCCCTACGCCCATCCCCGCCTATGCCCAGAGCGTCATGCAGGTGACGATCGACCCGGCCCTGCCCACCCCCGGCCCGCTGCTCAAGAACGGCTCCACCGGTCAGGCCGTCGTGCAGCTCCAGTCCCGCCTGCAGGAGCTGGGGTACTATACGGGCGAGCTGGACGGCCAGTTCGGCCCCGCGACCGCCAACGCCGTGCTCCTCTTCCAGCAGCAGCATGACCTGGACGTGGACGGCAAGGTCGGCGCCGCGACCAGCGCCGTGCTGTACTCCTCCCTGGCCCACGCCATCATCATCACCCCCACGCCTGCCCCGACCCCGACGCCCACCCCTGCACCCACCTCCGCCCGCCTGCCCGGCGTGCTCGCAAACGGCATGCCCATGCTCGTCAACGCGGACAATTTCCTGCCCGACAGCTATGAGCCGGTGGAGCTGGTGCGGATGCGCGACTACTGCGACAGCAGCATCGTCACCATCAAGGGCAGCGAGATCGAGGGCGAGCGCATCGCCGTGGACGCGCTGATGACCATGCTCCGCGCCGCCCACCAGGACGGGCTGACCATCTGGCAGATCAGCGCCGGCTACCGCAGCGTCGCCTATCAGCAGAAGCTTTTTGACGATCAGGTCTATGCCTACCGTCAGGACGGCATGACCGGCTCGGAAGCCCGCGCCAAGACCCGGCAGACCGTCGCGCTCCCCGGCGCGAGCGAGCACCACCTCGGCCTCGCCTTCGACGTGACCGTTCCCGGGCAGCAGTTCTCCAACACCCAGCAGCATATCTGGCTTGCTCAGCACTGCTGGGAGTACGGCTTCATCCTCCGCTATCCGATCGACAAGGTGGACGTGACCGGCATCTCCTATGAGCCCTGGCATGTCCGCTATGTCGGCGTCGAGCACTCCATCCCCATGCGCGATCAGGATCTCGTGCTGGAGGAGTACCTCGCCCGGTACGGCAGCTGACGCATCGCGGGAAATACGCTCTTTCCCGACAATCCAAAATGCCCCCTGCGGCCGATACAGCGTCGGCAACAGGGGGCATTTGCTGTTCACACAGCCGGTACCGGGCGGCATTCTCACCGCATCGTCATTTCATCATGGCTGGGCAGCGCGAAAGGCACGCCCACGGGCATGTCCTGATACCAGTAGGCAGTGGAGGTATAGTCGTCGTAGCGGGGGCCGGTCCAGCCAAGATTGTCCATCACCATCCGGAAGCCCTTCTCAAACCAGATCTCATCCTTCACATGGAAGCGGTAGAGCATGAAGCGCTTCTGGGCGTTGTACTGCTCGCGGCTGTCGCCGAGGATGGCATACAGGCCGGTATAGGGCGCACTGTAGGTCTGGTACTGCTTGATGGCGATATCGTTGCCGAAGCCGTAGGAGCCGCAGAAGTAGTCCTCCGTGCCGGTGTAGTTCATCGAGGGGCGCGTTTCGCCGTCGATGTACATCTTCGCCTCGCCCTCCACCCAGCAGGTGTTGTGGCCGTTCACGCCGACCGCGAGGGTCATGCCGAGGAAGCGTCCCCGGCCATTCACGCCGTCAAGCACCGTGTACGAGCGCCCCTTGCAGACCGGATGCTCCTGCCGGTAAGCGGCATGGAAGTAGCCGATCTCCTCCGGCAGCGCGCCCTGCCAGCCGGAGATCATGTAGAACAGATCGCAGGGATGGTCGCAGCGGTTCTCCATCGTGATGCGGCAGCGGCGGCGGAAGGGCATCTCGAAGTAGCTGTTGAAGCCCCGGCCGGGCGCGACCAGCAGCAGCTGCGAGTTGAGCACCGGGTACTGTCCTGCCGCGTCGGTCATGTTTTCGTCATATGCGCAGCCGAAGAAGGCGGAGATCGGCGCTTCCACGGACGGCACACCGGACTCCTCCCAGAAGATACGCAGGATGAAGCCATGGCCGATATAGCCGGTGAACCACATGTGCGTGATCATGCCGGGGCCCGTCACGTCGCAGAGCGTGACGGTCTCGCCGGGCTGAACGCTGATGCAGGGACGCAGCTTCTCGCAGTCCTTGCCGGGCGTGCCGCCGTTGCGCGTGCCGGTGGGATTCTCGGCGGAAAAGCCGAAGGTCGTTCGCTGATGCAGTCGATACATGGTGCTCCTCCTATCAAAAAAAGCTTCTGTTGTCCTGACCCGCCGCATGAACCCCGGCGGCAAAGAATTACAGCAAGAGGGCCGCGCCCAAGATCAGGCTGCTGACGATCGGCACGGTGATCGTGTCCAGACCATGTTTGGTGAACAGCTCGGTCAGCGAGGCAGCCGGGGCGATCACCAGCGCCAGCAGCACGCACTGCAGCGCCGGAAGACCGGACATCGCCAGCAGTACCGGCAGCGTGCACAGGAAGGACGTCACCGCCATCGCGACGCTGCCCTCCACCGACTTCACGCCCTCGATGAACCGCCCCTGCAGCTTATGCCGGCCAAACAGCCTGCCGCAGATCGCCGCCGCGCCGTCGCCCGGGCCCCAGGCCATGATCGCCGCCACCGGGACGAACCGGTACGCATCGCCGAAGATCCCCCAGAAGACCGCAATCATCCCCGCCATCATCGCAAAGAGCATGATGAAGCTCGTCAGCACCTCGTGCTTCCCCTTCTCCACAAACAGCCCGGAATAGAATGGGAACCGCTCCGCGCAGGCGAGGCCGATGATGATCAGCACCAGGAAGATCACCTTGACCGCGACCGCCTGCTGCCATCCCTCCGCCCACAGAACCGCCGGCAGAATGGACGTGAACGCCACCACATGCAGGAGCTTGCGGAACACATAGTCCGGGATCCGCACCGTGTAGCGCAGCACGATCAGCAGCGTCGCCGCTACGATGATGTACGCCATGTATTTCCCAAACAGCGCCATCACGCCGCCCAGCGCCGCCAGCCCGGCGTCATCCAGATGGTGCAGCAGGAGCATCGCCAGCCCCAGCAGCAGCAGCGTCGCGCCCGTGATCAGCCCGACGACCTTCGCCGGCACCCGGTTGGCAAAGCGCGCGCTGACCAGGGAACAGATCGTCGCCGTAACGACAGAGAGCAGCAGGAAATCCCAGCACTCCAGCAGGATCGCAGGCTCCATGGCGATGTGGCTGACCGAGGCGATCAGCGCGGTGAAGGTCATGATGACCGTCGACGTGCCTACCGCCGTGCGTCTGTCATAGCCCAGCATCGCCGTGAACACGATCAGCATCATCATCCCGCCGCCCGAGCCGAAATAGCCCGTGCCGAAGCCGATCGTCAGGCCGAAGAAGAGCGACACGGCGATCTCCTTCCCCGACAGCCGGACGTCGCCGCCCCGGGGCGGACGCTCCTTTGAGTCCGGCTTGACGAGGAAGCGGATGCCGATCGCCACGCACAGGATCAGCGAGAACGTCCCCAGCACGGTCTGATGCGTGAAATACGCCGCGACAGACCCAGCCGTGCACATCAGCACGATACACGCCAGCATCAGCCAGCCGTGCTTCAGATCGACCTTCCCATGCCGCGCGTACACAGTCGCCGTCACTGCCGAGCCGAGTATATCGCTCGCCAGTGCGATCGCCGTCGCCATGAATGCGCCGTGCTCTCCCCCGAAGGTCGGACACAGCACAATCAGCAGCGGCACCATCGCCGTCGCCGCACTCAGACCCACCAGGCCCGTGCCTACGCCCGCCAGCATCGCAGCGAGCGCCACAATAACATATTCCATTTGCTCACCTCACCAGCCGGACAAACTCCGTTACCATATATCTGTATTGTACCAGCAAATTGCGCGGAAGTAAAGCGGAATCCGCCGGTGTTCTCCTGCGCGGTCACAGCCGGAAAAGAGGACGTCCCCCCCTGCGGAAGCCGTCCTCTGACCGTTTCGCTTTTCGTTTCCTCGTCCATTCGCAGCGCCTGCCCGGCTCAGTAAAACTGCTCCACCGTGATGACCGAGCCGTCGCTCTCGTCGCGGAAGTAGTACGCCTTCGCCTCGCCGCCGCGCAGGGACTTGCTGCCGGTGTAGACGGCAGGCTTGCCGTCCTTGCCCAGGGGCCACTCGCCGGATTGAATCCATTGCGGACGGCCCTTGTCCGAGCGGAAGGCCTCTTTGATGGCGGCCTTGATCGCCTTCTTGCGCTCGGTTTTCTTCATGGTGTCAGGATAGAGCGGGAAAATGTTTTCCGCAATGTAGTTTTCGCTTTCTGCACCGCAGACGTATTCCGGCACGACATCCAGCATAAATGTGAAAGCATCCATGTACCGGTCGTTATAGGGAATCGACTGGTCAACCTGATAGTACAGTGCGTATACCTCGCCGTAGAAATGCACCGCGCCGCTCGCTGTGGCGACATTGTGGGTCTTTGGGTATTCTTCAAACGTCAGCATCTTCCGCACGGAGTCATAGGGGCTGCTGCCATACCGTACACCGGGGTACGATTGCGGATCGGTCAAATAGTGCACATTTTCATCCGATTCCGATTCAATGTCCTTGGCAATCATGTGTTTGAACTTGATGAACGGCTCGCCTGTCCGCTTCTTCTCAGCCACGATGCCTTCCAGAAATGCATCAATCTCCGGCTCCTCGTCGTACATCCTGCGGAAACTGACAATATCCATCTCACCTCGCAGGAATGCGGCGATGGTCTCCTGTGCGTTCATCATAAACCTCCTTCTGAAAAGAGGACGGCTACCGCATCGGCAACCGTCCTCCATGATTCACACGCGGTAGTACTGTGTCCGAAGGAACTCAGCTCAATCGCGTGAAAGGGGTCGAAGACCCTCACAGCGCTGCCAGGTCCTTGAACAGCTCCTTGTTCGCCTGATACAGCTTCTTGTACACCTCGTACACCTTGGCGTACTGGGGCACGTTCTCGGCGATGGGATCCTGCGCGGGATTGCGCTTGATCATCGCGGCACAGGCAGCGGGAACGCTCTCGTACAGACCAGCACCCACGCCGGCGAGGATCGCCACGCCCAGGGCCGGGCCTTCGGTGTTGACGGTGGTGGCGACGGGCACGTTGAACACGTCCGCCAGCATCTGACGCCACAGGGGGCTCTTGCCGCCGCCGCCGCAGGCCAGCATGGTCTCGGGAGCAACGCCCATCTCCGCCAGCACGCTCAGGCTGTCCATCTGGGAGAAGGTCACGCCCTCCATCACCGCGCGCAGCAGGTCGCGGCGCTGATGCATGGCGCTCAGGCCGAAGAACATGCCGCGGCAGTCGGGGTCGAGGTGGGGGGTACGCTCGCCCATCAGGTAGGGCGCATAGATCAGCTTGTTGGAGCCGATGGGGCTCTGGGCGGCCTGCTTGTTGGTCAGGTCGT
>SVGU01000066.1 GCA_015056155.1 Clostridiales bacterium | reverse complement strand
AGCCGTCCTTCTCAGCCACGGGCCAGCTCTTGCCTTCCTTGCGCAGGCCGATGATGACGTTCACGCCGGAGTCGCGCAGGTTCAGCGCGTGGGCATGGCCCTGGGAGCCGTAACCGACGATGCCGACCACCTTACCGTCCAGCTTGCTGATGTCACAGTCCTTCTCGTAATACATTTTTGCCATAGTCGTACTCTCCTTTAACTTTAGTCTGTTCGTCGATTGTGTATTGACCGCGTTCCAGTGCCACCATGCCGGTGCGCACCAGCTCGAGGATTCCAAACTCCTTGAGGAGATTCTGGATTGCTTCAGCCTTGCTTTCGTCGCCGATGACGGCAAGGGTCAGGGACGCCACCGACACGTCGATGATCGACGCGCGGAAGATGTTGGCGATCTGGATCACTTCGTTGCGGCTCTCGGAGGTGTTTGCCATCACCTTGATCAGCACCAGCTCGCGCCGGATGGCGTGAGAGGGGACCAGCACCTTGACGGAGTGGACGCAGATCAGCTTTCGCAGCTGGGAGGCGATCAGCCGCGTCTGATCCTCATCGGCGAGGATCTCGATGGTGATTCGGCTGACGCTGGGGTCGTCGGTGGTGCCCACGGCGAGGGACTCGATGTTGTAGCCCTTGCCGGAGAAGAGGCGCGCCACGCGGGAAAGGACGCCGGCCTCGTTGTCAACCAGCACGGCGAGGGTATGTCGCTCCATGTTAGCCATTGGGGTCAGCTCCTTTCATCAGGAATTCAGCATAAAGTCGGTGATGTGGCTGCCGCCGCCGACCATGGGACGGACCTTTTCGTCCATGTCGATCACGCAGTCGATGACGTAGCCGTGGCCGCATTCAAGGGCCTCGTGCAGCGCGGTCTCCAGGTCTGCGACGTTGGTCACACGCTTGCCGGAGAGGCCGTAAGCCTCGGCCAGCTTCACGAAATCGGGCGAGCGGTCGAGCATGGTGGAGGCGTAGCGCTTGTCGTAGATCAGCGTCTGCCACTGACGGACCATGCCCAGCACGCCGTTGTTGAACACGACGTTGATGATGGGCAGGTTGTAGTACTGCTCGGTGGCCAGCTCATGGCAGTTCATGCGGAAGCAGCCGTCGCCGGTGACATGCAGGACGCACTTGTCCGGGAATGCCGCCTGCGCGCCGATGGCCGCACCCAGGCCGAAGCCCATCGTGCCGAAGCCGCCGGAGGTCAGCAGCTGGCCGGGATAATCGAAGTGGAAGTGCTGGATGGCCCACATCTGATGCTGGCCCACGTCGGTGGCGACGATGGTATCCTGCGGCAGGATCCTCGCGATCGCCGTCAGCACCTGCTGGGGGGTCAGGTGATCGGTGGCCTCATCGTACTCCGTCTCCGTCTTGAAGGAGAAGACGTACTTCATCCACTCATCGTTCTGCTTGGGCTCCACGCGCTCCAGCAGCAGCTCCAGCACGCGCTTGGCGTCGCCGATGATGTGGTGATGGGTCTGCACGTTCTTGTTGATTTCGCTCCGGTCGATGTCGATCTGCACGATCTGCGCGTTCTGCGCGAAGGTGGAGGGCTTCAGCGCTACGCGGTCGGAGAAGCGGCAGCCGATGGCGATCAGCAGGTCGCAGGCGTCCACGGCCATGTTGGAGGCCTGGGAGCCGTGCATGCCGATCATGCCGGTGACGTGTCTGTCGCGGCCCTGCAGACCGCCCGCGCCCATCAGCGTGACCGCTGCGGGAGCGTCGATCAGGTTGACCAGCTTGCAGATCTCCTCGTGGGCCCTGGCGCGGACCACGCCGCCGCCGCAGATGACGAAGGGCTTCTTCGCCTCGGCGATCATCTTCACCAGCTTGTCGATATCCGCGTGATCGGGTTCGGGAGCCTTGAAATTCTGGGAGGAACGGGCCATCAGGGCGGCGAGGGAGCCGCTGGAGGCATGGCTGGAACGGCGGAGGGGCTCGTAGTCAGCCTTCTCGGCCGTGACGTTCTTGGGGATGTCGATCAGCACCGGGCCGGGACGGCCGCTGCGGGCGATGGCGAAGGCCTCGCGCACGGTGTCCGCCAGCTTGTTCACGTCGCGCACCAGATAGTTGCACTTGGTGATGGGCATCGTCACGCCGGTGATATCGACCTCCTGGAAGGAGTCCTTGCCCAGCAGGGACGTGCCGACGTTGCAGGTGATGCAGACGATGGGGGCGGAATCCATGTAGGCGGTGGCGATGCCGGTGACGAGGTTGGTGCAGCCGGGGCCGGAGGTGGCGAAGCAGACGCCGACCTTGCCGGTTGCGCGGGCGTAGCCGTCGGCGGCATGGCACGCGCCCTGCTCATGAGCGGTCAGGATGTGCTTGATCCGGCCGTCCCGCTCGTAGTTGTACAATTCGTCATAGACGTTGAGGATCGTGCCGCCAGGGTAGCCGAAAATGGTGTTGACATGCTGTTCAAGCAGGCATTCCATCAATATCTTAGCGCCTGTCATCTGCATAGGGGGTACCTCCTGTTTCTCGTGCCGAACGGGTCAGCAGGGAATCGGTATGGGCGGGTGGGGTGGGAAGGGACAAAGAAAAGCCTGCGGGCTGAAAGTCAGACCTGCAGGCTTTGCCGGAATGCGAAGGATGCATGCGTGCTATGGCAAGAAGCTGTGGGAGTCGCCCTGAAAGAGGATATACCGGGGCGTCCACGTCAGCACACATGGCAATGCTGGCAATGCAGAACGGAGCTTTCAGCGATATGCGTGTACGAAATAAGTCGTACCAGCAGGCTGATTAGTACGGCCTGAATGCCCAGCAGCATCATTGCATTCATTGTGATATCTCCATCATTAAACGATATTCGAGCGTCTTTTCGGCTCGTGAAAAATTGTAGCACATGCCTCTGGTGATGTCAATTGAACTGGTGTATTTCTCCTGTTCTTTCGCTCCTCCGGGCGCTTGCGCGGGCAGCGGATCTGGTACGATGAGAGGGGATAAAAAGCAACTTTTTTCCCGGCGATTCAGTCAAATACCGGCTCTGATGCGTCTGTATGAGTGCAAGGCAGCCGGGGATCCACGGCTGCCGGAGGATGATACGGAAGGAGGCGGTGCGGAGTGAATGCTGACAAGCGCGCAGTCAGCCCGGAAGAGACACTACGCCGCCTGATGACGGACTACGAAACGCCGGTGCGGCGGATGTGCTGCATGTACCTACGCGACGAGCACCTCGCGGCCGATGCGGTGCAGGAAACGTTTCTCAGGGCCTATCTGTCCCTCGGAGATTTCCGGGGCGAGGCCAGCGAAAAGACGTGGCTGATGCGCATCGCTGTCAACACCTGCCACAGCATGCGCCGCAGCGGATGGCTGCGCTTTATCGACCGCCGCGTCGATCTGGCCAAACTGCCGGAGCCCGTCCAGAACGCCGAATACGGTATGACGGAGCTGACGGTGGAGATCATGCGCCTGCCCCGGAAGCTGCTGGACGTGGTGCTGCTGCACGACTATCAGGGCTTCACCGTCCGCGAGACCGGCGAAATGCTGGGCGTACCCTATCAGACCATCACCAGCCGGCTGAACACCGCGCACAAGAAGCTGCGCATCGTATTGACCGACCCAAAGGAAGGAGGCGCACCCGAATGAACCGCAAGTCGGAGGATATCCGCACGGCGATCGACACGACCCTGTCCGGTGCGTCCCACGACCCGGCGCTGTTTGGCAGCGTCGTGCACGCATCGAAAGGAGATACACCCCCTGTGAAAAAGAAGCTGACACTTTCCATGGCACTTGTCCTGATCCTTGTCCTGCTGACCGGCACCGTCGCGCTGGCTGCCGCCTATCGCGGCGTGAGTTGGTTCCTGACGGAGCGTACCATCCAGCCCATTGAGATCAACCCCGATCTGCTCATGTCCAACCTGACGCAGGGCTGCACCAGCGAGTGGCTCGACGCCACCGTGCAGGATGCCTACTGGGACGGCACTGAGCTGTCCGTGTCCCTCCATGTGACCCCCAAGGACAAGAGCATGCCCTTCGCCATGCTCTACGACATCGGTCTGGACGGCGAGTCCTTCGACACCATCTGGCTGACCGATGCCGACTTCAACAGCAACATCATGCCTGTGGAGCAGTGGCGTGACGGTAAGACCGGCATCCTGCTGTGCGACCCGAAGGTCACCCTCTCCATTGCGGGCACAGAGGATACCTCCTGGCGCTCGCTGGATTATGTCCACATCCCCGAAGAGAACGCGGTCGTCCTGATGCTTCAGATGCCCGTGAACAGCCTGACCGCCGGTGGACAGATGGTCATCCGGCTGGACAGCGTCCTGAGCCATCCCGGCGATGCGGTGGACGCAGCAAACAGGCGCTGGCAGGCACAGGAACCCGGCGAGAGCGAATCCGCCACGCTGAGCGTCTACCTGCCCGCGCTGACTGACCCCGTCGCCGCCCACAAGCACGACTGGCTCCCCGCCACCTGCGTCAGCCCGATGACCTGCAAGACCTGCGGCCGCACTGAAGGCGGCCTGGGCGAGCACAATTTCCCGCCGATCGATTGCAACATCGTCCGCACCTGCCCCGTGTGTACCTACACCTACAAGACCGGCCACATCGCCAATTCCGAGATCCCCGGCGCCTGCTACTGCGGCGAGATCCATCCGTAAAAACTCAAGGGCGGCAATCCATCCCACAAAGGGAACGGCTTGCCGCCCGTTTGATATACCTTTTGATAGGGGGTCGAAGACCCTTAGCCGATGTACTCCTTGAAGCCCATGTAGGGACGCAGCGCCTCGGGGATGCGCACGCGGCCGTCCTTTTCGAGGTTGTTCTCCAGGAAGGCGATCAGCATACGCGGCGGGGCCACGCAGGTGTTGTTCAGCGTGTGGGCGAAGTACTTCTGCTTTCCGTTTTCGCCGCCCTTGACGCGGATCTGCAGACGGCGGGCCTGGGCGTCGCCCAGGTTGGAGCAGCTGCCGACCTCGAAGTACTTCTGCTGGCGGGGGCTCCAGGCCTCCACGTCGATGGACTTGACCTTCAGGTCCGCCAGGTCGCCGGAGCAGCACTCCAGCGTGCGCACGGGGATGTCCAGGCTGCGGAAGAAGTCAACGCTGTTCTGCCAGAGCTTGTCGAACCACATGGGGCTCTCCTCGGGCTTGCAGACGACGATCATCTCCTGCTTCTCGAACTGGTGGATGCGGTACACGCCGCGCTCCTCGATGCCGTGGGCGCCGACCTCCTTGCGGAAGCAGGGGCTGTAGCTGGTCAGGGTCTGGGGCAGCTGCTTCTCGTCGAGGATGGTGTCGATGAACTTGCCGATCATGGAGTGCTCGGAGGTACCGATCAGGTACAGATCCTCGCCCTCGATCTTGTACATCATGTTCTCCATCTCGGCGAAGGACATCACGCCCGTCACCACGTCGCCGTGGATCATGTAGGGCGGGATGACGTAGGTGAAGCCGCGGTCGATCATGAAATCACGGGCGTAGGAGAGGATCGCGCTGTGCAGGCGCGCGATGTCGCCCATGAGGTAGTAGAAGCCGTTGCCGGAGGTGCGGCGGGCGGAATCCAGGTCGATGCCGCTGAGCTTCTCCATGATTTCCACATGGTAGGGGATCTCGAAGTCGGGGGTCACGGGCTCGCCGTAGCGCTGGACCTCAACGTTCTCGCTGTCGTCCTTGCCGATCGGCACGGTGGGGTCGATGATGTTGGGGATGACCAGCATGCGCTTGCGGATCTCCGCCTGCAGCTCGTCCTCCTTCTTGGCCAGGCCCTCCAGGTCGGCCTTGAACTGGGCGACCTGTGCCTTGGCGGCCTCGGCAGCCTCAGCGGCGCCCTCCTCGCCCTTCTTCGCGCGGCCCATCAGACCGCCGATCTGCTTGGAGGTGACGTTGATCTGGTTGCGGAGCGCGTCGGCCTGCTGAATCGCGGCGCGGTACTCCTTGTCCATCTCGATCACTTCGTCCACCAGGGGGAGCTTGTGATCCTGGAACTTCTTCTTGATGTTCTCGCGCACGAGGTCGGGGTTCGTGCGGAGCAGAGCGATGTCCAACATGGTACTTTCCTCCTGAAAAAAAACATGTCCTGTGGTGCAAAAAAGGCTTCCCCTCCCAATAGACAGGGCCAAAGACCCCATGGGACGAGAAGCTCGCGTTGCCACCCAATTTGCCTGCGTGCGCTTCACGCGCCGCCGCAGACCACCTCAAACGCGCTGTAAGGTGCGCACACCGCAGACTCGTCGCCTGCCCCCTCCGGAAGCGGAAACGCGTCTCGGACCTGCTGATTTGCACCGGACCATCAGCTCTCTGGAAGGTCTGTCCTCGCGCCTTCAACCGTCAAACGGGGTTATGAACAACGGTATTATACACCAAGCGCCGGAGGATTGCAAGGGGGTGGAGGGCGTCACGGCAATTTTTCGCCGGGGTCTGCGGCGGGGAAGCGGCAATGAAAACCGCCGCGCACAGCAGTGAAACTGCACGCGGCGGATGTTGGTACATGATCAGGCCTTGCTGCACAGGTCGCAGAAGCGGTCGATCTCGCCCTTGATGACCTCCAGGCTGGCGCGCCAGAAGTCGGCGGAGCGCACGTCGATGCCCACGGAGGCCGCGACATCGGCGATGGTGCCGGAGCCGCAGGAGCGCAGCAGCTGGCAGTACTTGGGAACGAAGGCGTCGCCCTCCTTAAGGTACTGGGCGAACACGCCCTTGCCGAACAGCTCGCCAAAGGCATAGGGGAAGTTGTAGAAGTTCAGGCCGGAGGAGTAGTAGTGGCTCTTGCAGGCCCACATGTAGGGATGGCGGACGTCCTTGTCCAGGCCGTCGCCGTAGGTCGCGTCCTGCGCGCGGAGCATGCAGTCCTTCAGCTCGTCCACGGTCATGGCGTGGTCGGCGCGGGTGTCGATCACCTCGGTCTCGAACAGGTAGCGGCTGAGGATATCCACGCAGGTCTGGGTGGATTCCATCAGGCTCGCCTCCAGCAGGGTGAACTGCTCCGCCTCGGTGGCGTTGGCCAGCACCTGATGGCTGAGCATCGTCTCGTTGAAGATGGAGGCGGTCTCGGCCAGCGGCATGGGCGTGTGGATCATCAGCGTGGGAAGCCCGGCGAGGCAGCGGTTGTGCCACGCGTGGCCCAGCTCATGGGCGAGGGTGGAGATGTCGGAGAAGGAACCCTGATAGTTGGTCAGGACGAGGCTGCGGTCGTAGGCGTGCATGCCGGAGCAGAACGCGCCGCCGCGCTTGCCCTCGCGGGGATACACATCGATCCAGCGCTGCTCAAAGGCGTTGTCGATGAACTTCGCCATCTCGGGGGTGAACTTGCCCATTTCGCGCAGGAGCACCTCGCGGGCATCTTCGATGGTGTAGGCCTTGCTGGCCTTGCCCACGGGGGCGAACAGATCGTAGAAGGGCAGACCGTTCTCGTGGCCGAGGTAGCGGGCCTTTGCCTTGAGGTAGCGGCGGAAGTGGGGCAGGTATTCCCGGATCGCGCCGATCATCGCCTCCAGCGTCTCCCGGTCCATCCGGGAGGAAGCCAGCGTCATGTCCAGCACGGTGGGGTAGCCCTTGGCCTTGGCCATGGTGCGGGCTTCCATCTTCACGGCGTTGAGGCAGTAGGACATCGGCAGCTCGATCTTGCGGTAGGAGGCGATCTCCGCTTCATAGGCGTCCCTGCGCACGGCGGGGTCGCCGTCGTAGGCCATGCCGCGAACGGCCGCCAGGGGCAGGGACTGGCCGCGGAATTCCACCGTCTGGTTGCTCTCCAGCTTGCCGCGCAGCTGCGAGAAGGCGCTGCCGCCCGACAGGCTCATCTCCAGCAGCCATGGCTCGATGTCCGCGGGGATGGTGTGCTTGGCGCTCTCCTGCATGTCGCGCAGGGCGAAGGCGACCGCCTGCAGCTTTTCGGACTGGGCGATCAGCTCCTCCAGATTGCCGATGGAGCCGACGAAGCGGGTGATGCCGCTGCCAACCAGGCGGCTCCGGTTGCGGATGAGGCTCAGCTTGTCGCTGTACTGCTGGGCCACGGGATGGCCGGCCTCGGTCGCCAGCGTCATGCCGACGAAGGAGCCCACGCGGCCGGACAGGACGCTGAGGGCCTCCATGCTGTCCACCAGCTTCTCCAGCTTCGTCAGCACGGGCAGGTCTGCATCCAGCAGCGCCTTCTGCTCGTCGATCATCTCCGGCCAGCGGGCCAGGTCGGCGGCGAAGGCCTCGTCCTCGAAGCCCTTGTACAGGAAAGAAAGATCCCAGGTATTCTTCATCGTCATTCCCTCCGGAAGATTATTTCCAGTCCGTCACCGGCGTGATGCCCAGTGCGCGGAGCCGTTTCTGCGCTTCGTCCCATACGGGGAGGTCGGTCAGCCATTCCGGGTCGTGGGCGTCCACGCCGAGGATCACATCGTTGTCCCATTTGCGGATGTACTGCCAGAAGTCTGCATGGGGATAGCCGCGGGGATGGCCGCGCATCGCGTCCCGCAGGCCCAGCAGGTTGTATTCCAGGGGCATGTGCGCTTCCTTTGCGGCCTGGCAGATCACGTCTGCCGCGTCCATGCTGGCCTTGTCGAACTCCGGGCGGTACATCATGTACAGGTCGGGGTGCGCCATGTAGCAGTATTGCCCCGTGGCCATGGCTTCGGCGGACTGATCGGCGTAGCGCTTCAGCTCGTCATCCTCCTGGCAGCTGATACCGGTGTAGGGGTGCTCCTCCTCGGTGAAGAGGAAGTGCGGCGCCAGGATGAAGTACTCGCAGCCCTCCTCGCGCAGGCGGGGGAGCTGATCCATGTAGCGGGGGTAGTACTCCGTCTCCATGCCGAGGCGGATAGCGATCTGCCCGGCGTACTTCTCCTTCAGGGAGAGGACGGAGTCGCGGTAGTCATGCCACTGGTCGGCGGGCATGCGGCAGTGGCTCACATAGCCGGACGGGAAGTCCCATGCGGCATGGTCCGCAAAACCAAGCACGTCAAAGCCGCCTTCGATCGCGGCTTTGACGTACTGCTCGTCCGTTCCGGCTGCGTGCTTGCAGCGGAAGGTATGGGTATGAAAATTGGTCTTCAAGAGCAACAGCTTCTTTCAGAAATATTCGGGGGATCAGAAATTCTGGCTCTGGCGCTGGATCGCGAGGGCCTCGAGGCACTTCTCCTTGCTGCGCTCGATATGGCTGCGCATCAGGGCCTCAAAGCCGGCCAGATCGCGCTTTTCCACCAGCTCGACCAGCTGATAGTGCTCCCTGTGCGCCTCCAGCAGACGGTCCTCCTGGCGGATGGCCATGGAGGAGAAGCGGGTGATGAACTCATCCTGGCCTTCGATGACGCGCAGGATACGGTTCTGGCCGCAGATGGCGGTCAGGGAGCGATGGAAGGCACGGGTGACGGGGGAGAGCGCATCGAAGTCCTTGGAGGCCATCAGGCTGTCCATCTCGTGCAGCTGCTCGCGCAGGGAGGCGATGTCATCCTCTGTCGCCTTTTCGACGATGGCGGGGAGCGTCAGCATCTCCAGGGCGTTGCGGATCGTGTAGATCTCCTCCACATCCGCGATCGTGAAGGCGCGCACGACAACGCCGCGGCGCAGCACATACTCGACCAGACCGTCGCGCTCCAGCTTCCGCAGCGCCTCACGCAGGGGGGTGCGGCTGATGTGGAGACGGTCGGCATAATCGGTCTCGACGATGCGCTCGCCAGCGGGGATCTCGCCGGTGATGATGGCATGCTTGAGCACCTCATAGGCAATTTCACGGATCGGGCGGCTCTCCATCATGGGCTGGAAGGAAATCGTATTCATCACAAGTATCGAAACTCCTTTGGTATCAGAGGTAGAAAGTGCACTTTGTTTGCACTTTGGATACAATGATAATACAAAATACCGTCGATGTCAAGATACGAAAACGTTTTTGCTTAAATAACGGCTGATATGAAAAGCCCCGGGACGCAGCGGTGTGCATCCCGGGGACGAGGGATCAGGCGTTGACGGCGGCCTTGAGGGCGTCGACGAAGTCGAGCTGCTCCCAGGGCATGTTTTCCTTGCCGAAGTGGCCGTAGTTGCAGTTGGCGCGGTAGATGGGGCGGCGCAGCTGCAGGCGCTCGATGATGGCGTTGGGGCGCAGGTCGAAGACCTTGGCGACAGCGGCGCTCAGCACGTCATCCGCGACCACGCCGGTGCTCTTGGTGTCCACGCACAGGGAGACGGGCTGCGCCACGCCGATGGCGTAGGCCAGCTGGATCTCGCACTGCTTCGCCAGACCAGCGGCGACGATGTTCTTCGCCACGTGACGGGCGGCGTAGGCGGCGGAGCGGTCGACCTTCGTGGGGTCCTTGCCGGAGAAGGCGCCGCCGCCGTGGGGGGCATAGCCGCCGTAGGTGTCCACGATGATCTTGCGGCCGGTCAGGCCGGAGTCGCCCGCAGGACCGCCGATGACGAAACGGCCGGTGGGGTTGATGAAGTAGCGGGTCTCGGCGGTCAGCATCTCAGCGGGGATGACGGGACGGACAACCTGCTCCAGCAGCGCCGCGCGGATCTCCTCCTGCGTGACCTTCTCGTCATGCTGGGTGGAGATGACGATGGTGTCCACGGCCACGGGCTTGCCGTCCTCGTAGATCACCGTCACCTGGCTCTTGCCGTCGGGACGCAGCCAGGGCAGGGTGCCGTTCTTGCGCACCTCGGTCAGGCGGCGGGTCAGGCGGTGGGCAAAGGCGATGGCGGTGGGCATCAGCTCGGGGGTCTCGTCGCAGGCATAGCCGAACATCATGCCCTGGTCGCCCGCGCCGGTGTCGTTCTCGTCCGTGTGGCGGGATTCCAGCGCCGCATCGACGCCCATGGCGATGTCGGGGCTCTGAGCGTGCACGGCGGTCAGCACGGCGCAGGTGTTGCCGTCAAAGCACATTTCGGAGGAGTTGTAGCCGATATCCAGCACCACATCGCGGACGATGGCGGGGATATCGACCTTGGCGGTCGTGGTGATCTCGCCCATGACCATCACCATGCCGGTGGTGGCACAGGTCTCGCAGGCGACGCGGGACATGGGGTCCTGCGCGAGCATGGCGTCAAGAACAGCGTCAGAAACCTGATCGCAGAGTTTGTCGGGATGGCCTTCGGTGACGGATTCAGAGGTGAAGAGCTTGCGCATGGTGTTTCTCCTTTCGGCGGGTCGGGGGAAGGACGCAGATGCGCCCCTGTATAGCAAAACCCGGACAGTCTTGCACACAAAACAGTCCGGGTGATCTTCTTGATCTTCCTTATCTGCCAGGGGAGGGGGTCTTCGACCTTTTTCTCAAAGAACAAAGTTCTCTGATGATGGCCGAAACCAGTGTGCGCCCCTGTGGGATTTGGCACCTTCGCTTTCGCGGGCTGCCGTGGCTTCATCGGGCCCATCCCTCTGCCACTCGTGATAAGGTATACAGTTTGCGGATAGGATTCTATCATATTCGACACAGACTGTCAAGTGGAAAATCGTGATAAGTCATCGCTCCGTGGTTAGCAATTACAGTTTGTGAATCTCCTTCAGGGAGAGGAAGCGGAGGCGCTTTTCCGACGGCTTTCGGTTGACAAACCAGGAAAAGGTCCATGTAGCCATGAGTGTGACGCAGAGATAGAGCAGAATCGCCAGAGCCCTCATCCAAAACTCTTTTGCGAAATAAGCTGGCAATAAGAAAGGAAATGTCAGCGAATACAGGCCTGCCGACCATCTACGCTTCACGGAGGTTTTTGCACCGCATTGTTGACAAACAGCAGAGAAAGAAAGGAACTTAATTCGAAAATCATGTCGACAATGCACGCAGGACACAAAAACACCTCCCGAAGTCAGCTGGTGATTTCCTTAGCCTGCACCGTCCGGAAGGCCGCTGCCCGTCCCAGCCGGTTCATGACCGCCAGCCCGACCCCCTCCGGCGGAACGACCTCGGAGAAGATCACGTCCATCTTCTCCTCGTCCAGCAGGCGCAGGGTGTTGAACAGGCGGTGGGCGACCTCGGAAGCGTCGGTTTTGCTGCCGATGTCGTGGGGCGCGCAGTCACGCAGGGCGTCCATGTGCTCGGTGAAGCACATCACGCAGGCGCGGTGGCCTTCGCCTGCCGCGTGGGCGTAGAGGCGGCGGAGGGCTTCCACCACGTCGGCCTCTGCGCCCTCGATGAGCGTGACCTGCCCGTCGGGGGAGTAGTGCTTGTACATCATGCCGGGGGAGAGGGCCTTTTCGCCCTTTTCCAGCGGGCGCAGGATGCTGCCGGCCAGCTCGACCGGGCCGAGGACGCTCTCCAGCATCGCCTGTGTGATCCCGCCGGGCCTGAGGATGCAGGGCTTGTCGCCTGCCAGCGAGATCACCGTGGATTCCAGCCCGACGTCGCTTTCGCCGCCGTCGATGATCAGCGGGATGCGGCCGTCCATGTCGTCAAAGACGTGGCGGGCGGCGGTGGGACTGGGCTTGCCGGAGCGGTTGGCGCTGGGGGCGGCGATGGGCAGGTCGCAGGCGCGCAGCAGCGCCTGTGCCACTGGGTGGGAGGGCATGCGGACGGCGACCGTGTCCAGATTGGCGGTCACTTCGTTGGGCACGCCCGGCTTGCGGGGCAGGATGATCGTCAGCGGCCCGGGCCAGAAGGCGTCCATCAGGCGCAGTGCGTCGGGCGTGACCTCGCAGATGTCCGCGAGCTGCCGACGGTCATGGATGTGCACGATCAGCGGATTGTCGCCCGGACGGCCCTTCGCGGCGAAGATGCCGAGGACGGCCTGCGCATCCAGCGCATTCGCGCCAAGGCCGTAAACGGTCTCGGTGGGGAAGGCAACGAGCTGACCGTCCGCCAGGAGGCGTGCGGCCAGCGAAAGGGATTCGTCGTTTGCGGGAAGAAGCTGCGTATTCATGGGAATCATATCCTTCATTCTGTCAGGCTGCGGAGCTTCGCGGTCTGTTCCTCGGCTTGCAGAGCGGTGACGATCTCGTCCAGGTCTCCGTCCATGACATCGCCGATGCTGTACAGGGTCAGCCCGATGCGGTGGTCGGTCACGCGGCCCTCGTGGAAGTTGTAGGTGCGGATGCGCTCGCTGCGGTCGCCGGTGCCGACCTGCAGGCGGCGGTTCCGGGCATAGGCGGCGTCGGACTCGTCGCGCAGCTTTTCCAGCAGGCGACTTCGAAGCAGCTGCATCGCGCGGGCGCGGTTTTGAAGCTGGCTGCGCTCGCTCTGGCAGGCGGCGACTGTGCCGGTGGGCAGGTGGGTGATGCGCACGGCGCTGTCGGTCTTGTTGATGTGCTGACCGCCGTGGCCGCTGGCGCGGTAGGTGTCGATGCGCAGGTCGCGGGGGTCGATTTCCAGATCGACCTCCTCCGCCTGCGGGAGCACCGCGACGGTACAGGTGGAGGTCTGGCGCTTGCCGTTGGCCTCGGTGGCGGGAATGCGCTGCACCCGGTGGACGCCGCTTTCGTACTTCATGCGGGCATAGGCGCCCTCGCCGGAAACGGCGAGGCAGCATTCCTTCACGCCGCCAAGCTCGGTATCCTGTGAATAGACCGGCTCCACCCGGAAGCCGCAGCGCTCGGCATACCGGCTGTACATGCGCGCCAGCTCCGCCGCGAACAGGCAGCTTTCCTCGCCGCCTGCGCCGCCGCGCACCTCGATGATGACGTCCCTGCCGTCGTCGGGGTCCCGGGGCAGCAGCAGGATGCGCAGCTCCTGCTCGGCCTGGCTGCGGCGGGGGAGAAGCTGCGCCAGCTCCTCCTGCGCGACGTCCGACAGGTCGGGGTCGGAGCGCATCTCCTCAGCCTGCGCGATGTGCGCCAGCAGCGTCTGATACCGCTGCCAGGCCAGCACCTGCGCCTCGAGGGCGGAGCGCTCCCGGAGATACGCCTGATACTTCGCCGTGTCCGCGATGACCTCCGGCTGCACGATGGCCTCCGACAGCTCCTCGTACCGGGACACGATCCAATCGAATTTCTCGAACATTACAGCCTCGCTTCGACCATTCTGAGAATGTGCTGGTAATCCTCGTGCGCCGTGACGAAGGAGAAGCCGGCCTCGCGGCAGAGCGCCATGACGCCCTGCGCCTGATCAAAGCCGACCTCCATCAGCAGCGTGCCGCCGGGGAACAGGCGCCCGGGGGCTTCCTGCGCGATCCGGCGGTAGAAATCATACCCGTCTGCGCCGCCGTCCAGCGCCATCAGCGGCTCCCGCAGGACCTCCTCCTGCAGGGTGAGGCAATCCGCCGCGGGGATATAGGGCGGGTTGCTGACGATGACGTGGAAGCGCAGACCGTCCGGCAGCGCGGCGAACAGGTCACCGTGATGCAGCGTCACCTTCGCATGGAGGGAGTCTGCGTTCGTTGCGGTGACGGCCAGCGCGCCCTCCGACAGATCGGCGGCGTGCACCTGCGCGCCGGGAAAGCTCAGCGCCATGGAAACCGCCAGACATCCGCTGCCGCAGCACAGGTCGAGGGCAACGGGGGAATCGCAGGCACGAAGCGCCGAGATGGCGCGCTCGGCCAGCAGCTCCGTTTCCGGGCGGGGGATCAGCACGCGGTCATCCACATGGAAATCCCGCCCGAGGAAGGACTGCACGCCGGTGAGGTATTGCAGGGGCGTGCGCGTTTTGCGCATTTCGCACAGGAGGCGCACGGCGCGTTCAGCCTCCACGGATACCTGCGACCAGCTGTCCAGACGCAGGTTCAGCGGATTCTGCCCCGTGACGTGGGACAACAGCAGGCCTGCGTCCACCTCCGGGTCGGGCACGCCTGCGATGCGCAGCTCCCCGGTCAGGGCGCGCAGCAGCTCGCGGGGGGTCATTCGGCTTCCCCGTCCTTCTCCTCGGCGGGGAAGACATAGCCCTTTTCGGACTGGCGGTAATCCGTCAGGATCGCCCAGCCTTCCACGGTCAGGGGAGCGTTTTCGGGCATGCCGTGGAGCGCGACGTTCATGGACACGATGGCGACCTCGAGCATCTTGTCGTCCGGCTCCTTGGTGGTCAGGCGCTGCATCTGCAGGCCGGGCCAGCGGGCGATGCGGGTGAACCAGTTGTCGCGGTGGGCGAGGCCCTTGAGCACCTCGTAGCTCACGCCGGCGACCACGGGCAGCAGCGCCAGATGCAGCAGGAAGCGCGGCAGCCAGGCGGAGATGTCGCGGCCCACGAACAGGAACAGCACCATGCTGATGACCATGACGATCAGCATGAACGCCGTGCCGCAGCGGGGGTGCAGGGTGGTGAAGGGGCGGGCGTTTTCGGGGGTCAGGGGCAGATCGTTCTCGTTGCAGTAGACGGTTTTGTGCTCTGCGCCGTGATAGCGGAAGGTGCGGCCGACGTCGGGCACGAGACCGGCGAGGAACATGTAGCCGATCAGGACGACGACCTTCGTCAGACCGCCGACGACAGTGACGAACACGCCCTTCCAGCTCTCGGAAGCAGCGGCGGCTTCAGCGACGGTCTCCGCGGCCTCTGCGGCCCCGGGTGCGGCCTGGGTGAAGCCGATCAGCTGACCGGTCAGCCATTCCACGCCGGAGGGCAGGCCGATGAACAGCCCGACAGCGAGGAACACCGCCAGCACAATGGCCACGCCCATCACGACCTTGTCGACGCTCTTGCCCAGCTTCTCAGCCAGCCACTTTTCGAACTTGCTGGGTTCTTCCTCAAAATCTTCGCCCAGCATCTTCATGGATTCCTCCAGCGTGGACATGCCCATGGACAGCATGGAGCCCATGTTGACCACGCCGCGGATGATCGGCCAGCCCAGCCACTTGTGCTTCTTGGCGGCGGGGGTATACTCCTTGCGCTGGACGACCATGGTGCCGTCGGGGCGGCGGACGGTGATGGCGATGGCGTCGGGCGCCTTCATCATCACGCCCTCCATGACGGCCTGACCGCCGATATCCACGCGGGGGCAGCTCTTGACCTCGGACATAAAATGTACCTTCTTTCTGCACGGCTGTGCGTTATCATGCATATTCGTCGGGGAGGATACACTCCACCAACTCTCTAATATTCGATATAACATCCTGAATCCCTGCTGAAACGGGGGAAAAAGCGGATTTTCGCAAAACAGGCAAAAGAAAACAGGCCGCTGCGAAAGCAACAGCCTGTTAACTGCAATCTCATCTGATCGGAAGCGATGAGCCTTCGTAATAGCTTGGGGCGTTCCCGCATGGAGCACGCCTTTATGAAAAGCCTTACTGGAGGCCGAAACGCTTCTTGAAACGATCGACGCGTCCGCCGGTATCAACCAGCTTCTGCTTGCCGGTGTAGAAGGGATGGCACTTGGAGCAGATATCCACCTTCAGTTCCTTCTTG
>SVGU01000065.1 GCA_015056155.1 Clostridiales bacterium | reverse complement strand
ATAGGGGCTGCTGCCATACCGTACACCGGGGTACGATTGCGGATCGGTCAAATAGTGCACATTTTCATCCGATTCCGATTCAATGTCCTTGGCAATCATGTGTTTGAACTTGATGAACGGCTCGCCCGTCCGCTTCTTCTCAGCCACGATGCCTTCCAGAAACGCATCAATTTCTGGCTCCTCGTCGTACAGCCTGCGGAAACTGACAATATCCACATCGCCCCGCAGGAACGCAGCGATGGTTTCCTGAGCATTCATCCCATACCCCCTTTTGAAAAGGAGGACGGCCACCGCACCGGGTAACCGTCCTCCACTCAATTAAGCATTAAGAATTAAGAATTAAGAATTCCTCACAGCGCTGCCAGGTCCTTGAACAGCTCCTTGTTCGCCTGATACAGCTTCTTGTACACCTCGTACACCGCGGCGTACTTGGGCACGTTCTCCTCGATGGGCTCCTGCGCGGGGTTGCGCTTGATCATCGCGGCACAGGCAGCGGGAACGCTCTCGTACAGGCCGGCGCCCACGCCCGCGAGGATCGCCACGCCCAGCGCGGGGCCTTCGGTGTTGACGGTGGTCGCGACGGGCACGTTGAACACGTCCGCCAGCATCTGACGCCACAGGGGGCTCTTGCCGCCGCCGCCGCAGGCCAGCATGGTCTCGGGGGCAACGCCCATCTCAGCCAGCACGCTCAGGCTGTCCATCTGGGAGAAGGTCACGCCCTCCATCACCGCACGCAGCAGGTCGCGGCGCTGATGCATCGCGCTCAGGCCGAAGAAGATGCCGCGGCAGTCGGGATCGAGGTGGGGGGTACGCTCGCCCATCAGATAGGGCGCGTAGATCAGCTTGTTGGAGCCGATGGGGCTCTGGGCGGCCTGCTTGTTGGTCAGCTCATAGGGATCGACGCCCATCTGGGCAGCGGCTTCCTTCTCCGCCGCGCAGAAGTTGTCGCGGAACCACTTCAGGGACAGGCCCGCGCCCTGGGTCACGCCCATGACATGCCACGCGCCGGGCACCGCGCAGCAGAAGGTGTGCACGCGGCCCTTGGGGTCGATGGCGAGCTTGTCGGTGTGCGCGAAGACCACGCCGGAGGTACCGATGGTGACGAAGGCCTTGCCGTCCTCCACCACGCCGGTGCCGACCGCCGCAGCCGCGTTGTCGCCCGCGCCGCCGACCACCAGGGTCGCCGCGCTCAGGCCGGTCAGGGCAGCCGCCGCGTCGGACACGTGGCCGGTGACTTCGCAGGACTCGTACACCTTGGCGAGCATGGACTTGTCGATATCGAGGATCTGCAGCAGCTCATCGCTCCAGCAGCGGTTCGGGACGTCCAGCAGCTGCATGCCGGAGGCGTCGGACACTTCCGTCGCATAGTCGCCGGTCAGCATGAAGCGCACGTAGTCCTTGGGCAGCAGGATGTGGCGGCACTTGGCATACACATCGGGCTCGTTGTTGCGGACCCACAGGATCTTGGACAGGGTGAAGCCGGTCAGCGCGGGGTTGGCGGTGATGGAGATCAGCTTCTCCTTGCCGACCTTCTCGTGGATCTCGTCGCACTCCTTGGCGGTACGCTGGTCGCACCAGATGATGGAGGGACGCAGCACCTCGTTGTTCTCATCCAGCATGACCAGGCCGTGCATCTGGCCGGAGATGCCCAGAGAGACAACGTCGTCCTTGTTCACGCCGGACTTCGCCAGAACGGTCTTGATCGTCTCGACCGCGGCGTTCCACCAGTCCTTGGGGTCCTGCTCAGCCCAGCCGTTGTGGGGCTGATACATGGGATATTCGACGGTCGCCGACGCCATCGCAACGCCGTTCTGATCAAAGAGCACGGTCTTCGTGCCGGATGTGCCGAGGTCAATACCGAGAACGTATTTCATAACAGGGATAGCTCCTCTCCGTATTTAGTTGAACAGGTCGTATTCCAACCATAATAATACATGGAAAAGTGATGTTCGTCAAGAGGCGCAGCAAGGCGTGACGATAAGTCGGCAAAGGATGAGCACCCGCCGCCGTCCGAAGCGCCCGGAGCGCCCGTCAGACCGGACTTCCGCCGGCTTCGCAGAACAGAATAGCATCTTTTTTGAATTTTTCTCAAAAAAGGGGTTGACAAAGCACCCGATATCGTGTAATATATCTCTTGTCGCCGCGAGACACCGGCTGACACGCATGACGCGGGGTAGAGCAGTTTGGTAGCTCGTCGGGCTCATAACCCGGAGGTCGCAGGTTCAAGTCCTGCCCCCGCAACCATTTGGCTCAATAGCTCAGCTGGCCAGAGCGTCCGGTTCATACCCGGCAGGTCATAGGTTCGAATCCTATTTGAGCCACACGATAACCCTTGAAGCACTGCTTCGAGGGTTTTTTCGTGCTCTCATCGCTCCCCCCTCCTTCACTCCCCATACCGCATGCAAAAGAGCCGCACCGTTCGTTCCGGTGCGGCTCTCGCCATATTGCCTGTCTCCCCTGCCTCAGATACCGTTCACGCGGAACCAGCAGAAGCTCGTGCAGGCAGGGAGATCCCAGATCGTCAGCTTATATCCGTCGGGAAGCTCGAACCAGGCGTAGTCCGTGATGCCCTCAGTGCCGTGATTCGGCGCATCCGCGAAGGGCACGCCGATGATGGACACCGCCACGCCGCCGTCGGGCACCAGCACGTTCTGATAGTACGGATCGTCCGCGTGCGCGTCGAGGAAGCGCTGCATGCGCTCACCGTACATCAGGTTCGGGCCGCAGTGGATGACCAGCGCGTAATCCAGATACGCCGCGAGCTCCGGCACCTCCTCCGCCGTGAAGCCGAAGTCACGCAGGGTGCCGATGAACATCATCACATGGCGCGCGCGGTTCTTGCCCACGAGGAGGTCGCCGACCTCCAGCGTCGCCGCCAGCTGGTCGTAGGGGGGCATCTCCTTGCCCTTGCGATGGCTGTAAACATGGTTCTTCTTGCCGTACTGGCCGTAGTTGAGGATCATCTGGTCCAGCTTGGGATGCT
Organism: Clostridiales bacterium; assembly: GCA_015056155.1. GTDB lineage: Bacteria > Bacillota > Clostridia > Christensenellales > Aristaeellaceae > UBA11524. The sequence continues at coordinate 13,438 of SVGU01000065.1, read as the reverse complement.
CCGGGTAGCCGACCTCGTCGTAGATCCACTGGGTATAGCCGGAGCAGTCGAAGCCGTAGAGGTAGTACGCGCCCTTGTCGTAGAAGCGGGTCTGCTCCCAGCAGGTGCGCTTGGCATACAGCGGCTCACGGGCGAAGACCAGCGGGCCCTCCGTCACCTCATAGTCGTGCTTGCCGCCGAAGAAATAGGGCAGGCCCAGCTCGAACCGCGCCTCCACCTGCGCGCCGGTCAGCGCATTATAGCGTTCCAGAAAGAGGTTGCCCTCCTCCAGCATGGACAGCGCCGTATCCAGCAGCGGCGACTGCTCGAGACTCCCCTGCGGCGCCTCCGCCAGCGCGGGCGCGCTCAGCATGGACAGCAGCGCAAGAACCAGGGCGATCATACGCTTCAGCATTCGTTATCTCCATTCCTTTCGATTGAGAAATCTTCACTTCGATCCCATTATATCATCATTGATGCGCGCAGGCAATGGGCGATTGTAAAAACTGCTGCGCTCATGACGTGAATTCTTTGCTTTTTCTTAAGCAATGCCTATTGACTTATTTAATATGAAGGACTACAATATCGGGCGGCATTGAAAATGCCGATCAAGGTCGAAAAATGGGAGGACGTCAATATGTATTTCCTGCTGTTTGGCTTCTGGGTGCTGCTGAACGGTCAGTGGACGGCGGAGATCGCCATCGTGGGACTGATCGTGTGCGCCGCGCTGTATGCGCTCATGTGCGCCTACATGGGGTATTCGCCCCGGCGCGAGTGGGCGATCGCCCGCCGCACGCCCCGCATCCTCGGCTATTTCTTCTATCTGGTGGGCGAGGTATTCAAGTCTGCTTTCGGAGTGATGAAGCTGATCTGGTCGCCCGTGGTGGTGATCGAGCCTGAGGTCACTTCCTTCCGCACGAAGCTGCGCACCGACGCCGGCAAGGTGGTCCTGGCCAACTCGATCACCATGACCCCCGGCACGATCACCATCGACGTGCAGGAGGATGAATTCCTGATCCACTGCCTCGACGCCTCCTTCGACGTCGGACAGGAAGGCTTCGACATGGAAAACCGCGTCATGAAGCTCGAAGGCAACGGAAAGGAGGCTGCGAAGCATGACTGAAGCGTATAACGTTCTCTACACCATCTCGCTGGTCGTGATCGGCGTGCTGCTGCTGGCATGCCTCATCCGCGCCATCCGCGGCCCCCGCATCGCCGACCGCGTCATCGCCATCAACATGATGGGCACCCTCATCGTCATCACCATCTGCATCCTCTCCTTCCTGATGAACGAGGGGTATCTGGTGGATATCGCCATGATCTACACGATGCTCTCCTTCCTCGCGGTCGTCCTGCTGACGAAGGTGTACATGGGCATCTACCGCGAGAAGCACCGCAGGGAGGAGGAAAAGAAGCATGCTTGATATCATCCGCTTCATCCTTGCCGCCGTGCTGACGGCGGGCGGTCTGTTCTGCCTGCTCTCCGGCGTGGTCGGCGTGTATAAGTTCCGCTATGCCCTCAGCCGCGTCCATGCGGCAGCCCTGCTGGATACGGTCGGCATCCTGCTGATGCTCCTGGGCGTGATCATCGCCACCGGCTTCACCGTCGCATCTGCGAAGATGCTGGTCGTGATCGCCTTCCTGTGGCTGACCAGCCCCGTCTCCGGCCACCTGATCGGCCGGATGGAGGTCACGATCAACGATGAGCTGGACAAGGACGCCGAGGTGCTGGACAAAGCCTACGTCGAGCACGAGAAGGAGCCGGAAGCCGCCGTGCAGTCCCCTGCGGAAGCGTCCGAAAGCACCGCGTCCGCCGAAGAAGAGGAGGTGCAGTGATATGGAGATCCTCGGAATCATCCTGCTGATCTTTGCCATCTTCTGCGCCATCAGCGTGTCCATGACGAAGGACCTGCTCACCTCTCTGGTCATCTTCATGGCGCAGTCCCTGGCGATGTCCATCATCTGGATCCTGCTTGAAAGCCCCGATCTGGCCATCACCGAGGCCGCCGTCGGCGCGGGCATCACGAGCCTGCTGCTGTTCGTGACGCTCAAGAAGATCCATGCCATCGACATCCAGAAGGCGTCCGAAAAGGACGCTGTGTCCCACGGAAAGGAGGCGGACGAGCATGGCGAAGATCAGGCCTGACTATGAAAACAGCTGGTGGGCCAAGCTGCTTCGCTGGCTCGAGACCGGCTCCACCGCGCTGGACGACGCGCTGACGGGCGAGCTGGACGCGAAGAGCGCCGATCACCTCATCGCCAGCAACACCCATCACGACGCGCAGGAGCAGGAGCTCGAAGAGCGCCGCCACGCCGCCCTCGAACGGGAAAAGCGCCTCTACGACCACATCCATCAGTGGGCGCAGAACCGCGGCAGCCGCCTGATGCGCTGGGTATACATCATCGCGTCCGTCGTGATGTGCCTGGGCATCATTGCCCTGCTGCTGACCACCGCCGCCAACCTGCCGCCCTACGGCGATCCCAATAACCCCGTCAACAACGAGGTCTCCGGCCACTACATCGAAAAGGGCATGCAGGAGACCGGCGCGGTCAACATCGTCGCCGGCATGATCCTGGACTACCGCGCGTTCGACACGCTGGGCGAATCCAACGTGCTGTTCATCGCCGCCGTCACGGTGCTGATCCTGCTGCGCCTCGCCCCGTCCAAGGACGGCAAGCCCACCACCGAGCAGCTGGAGGCCGAAGCAGATGACCGCATGTATGAGCCCAAGCACGACGTGATCCTCCAGCATCAGGCAAACCTGCTCGTGCCGCTGATCCTGCTCTTTGGCGTGTACGTCATCATGAACGGCCACATCAGCCCCGGCGGCGGCTTCTCCGGCGGCGCGATCATGGGCGCGGGCCTCATCCTGTACCTGAACGCCCACGGCTTCCGGAAGACGGAGCGCTTCTTCACCTTCACGACCTTCCGGATCGTGAGCCTGTGCGCGCTGTCCTTCTACGCCTGCTCCAAGGCATACTCCTTCTTCACCGGCGCCAACCACCTGACGAGCATCTTCACCCCCGGCACGCCCGGCATGCTCTTCTCCGCCGGTCTGATCCCCTATCTGAACATCGCTGTCGGCCTGGTGGTCTGCTGCACGATGTACGCCTTCTACACCCTCTTCCGAAAGGGGGACATGTAAATGGACTTTCTGACGAACTATGTGGAGCTGGCAGCCATGGTGCTCTTCGGCATCGGCTTCACGACGCTGCTGCTGCACAAGAACATGATCAAGAAGATCATCGGCTTCTCCATCATGGACAACTCCATCTTCCTCTTCCTCGCCGCCAAGGGCTACATCGAGGGCCGCACCGCCCCCATCGTGGTGGACGGCGTGCAGAGCGTGGAGGCTTACATCAACCCCATTCCCGCCGGCCTTGTGCTGACGGGCATCGTGGTCAGCGTTTCCGTCACGGCGGTCATGCTGTCGCTGACCATCCGCCTCTACCGCAGGTATCACACGCTGGATATCGACGAGATCACCGCGCAGTGCCGCAAGGAGGATGATCAGTGATGGAGCTCCACTTTGCACTCTGGCAGCACATTCCCTTTGTGTGCATCCTGCTGCCTCTGGCTTCCGCAGCGCTGACGAGCGTGATGAAGCCCCGTCTGGCCCGCTGGTGGGCGATGGGCGTGCTGGTCGTGGTGACGGCGCTTTCCGCGCACATCTCCGCCCAGTTCTTCTTCGGCGCTGAAGGCTACGTCTTCCCCATGGGCCACTACTACGCGCCCATCGGCAACGAGATCCGCGCCGGCAGCCTCGAAGCGCTGACGAGCCTGTTCTTCTCCCTCATCATGCTCTTCTCCCTCATGGGCGGCATGAAGAAGCTCGATGAACACCTGGACAACAACAAGCAGAACCTCTACTACGTCGTTCTCCTGCTGCTGACCGCGGCGCTGATGGCGCAGGTCTACACCAACGACCTGTTCACCTCCTATGTGTTCCTGGAGATCATGACCCTCGCCGCCTGCGCGCTGATCGCGGTGCGCAAGCGCGGCCGCACGCTGGTCGCCGCCACGCGGTACATGATCATGAACCTGATCGGCTCGGGCCTGTTCCTGCTGGGCATCGTGATCCTCTACGACCTGACCGGCCATCTGCTGATGGAGGACATCCACGAGCAGGTCGCCGCCATCGCCGCCACGGGCGAATATGCGCAGCCCCTGACGGTCGTGATCGCGCTGTTCGCCATCGGCCTGGCGATCAAGTCCGCCCTGTTCCCCTTCCATACGTGGGTGCCGGATGCTTACGGCTTCTCCACCCCGACCTCCGCTGCGGTGCTCTCCAGCCTGGTCAGCAAGGGCTATATCTTCCTGCTGATCAAGATCATGTACCGCGTGATCGGTCTGGACGTGATCGCCGCGACCGGCATTGACGACGTGCTGTTCGTCTTCTCCCTCACGGGCATGGTGATGGGCTCCATCTCCGCCCTGCGCCAGAACGACGTGCGCCGCATGATCGCCTTCTCCTCCGTCGCCCAGATCGGCTACATCTATCTGGGCATGGCCATCGGCACCGAAACGGGCATGATGGCGGCCATGTTCCATCTCTTCAGCCATGCGGTCTGCAAGAGCATGCTGTTCCTGGCTGCGGGCGGCCTTGCGGACGCCTCCAACAACTCCAAGATCTTCCGTGATCTGCGCGGCTCGGGCTACCGCAGCCCCATCGCAGGCGTGGCCTTTACCATCGGCGCGCTGTCGATGGTCGGCTTCCCCTTCCTCGGCGGCTTCGTCAGCAAGCTCAACCTTGCCCTGGCCGGCCTCGAGCTCAGCCCTGTGCGCGCCAGCCTCGTGCTGGTGACGCTGGCCGTGTCCACGACGCTGAACACCATGTATTTCCTGCGCACGGTCATCACCCTGTACCGCAAGCCCCGCGAGGGCGTGACCTACTCGGTCGAGCGCGGCCAGCGCGGCTTCTGCTTCAACGCGGCGCTGGTGCTGCTGGCGGCGCTGAACGTGGCGCTGGGTATCTTCTCGCAGGCAGCCGTGAACATGATCACCACCGGACTGCAGATGTTCGGCTAATCAACCTGAAACACATCAAGGAGGCATACCGCCATGTCGTTCCTTCTTCTTCTCCCGATCCTTGCGCCGGTCATCTGCGGCCTTGCGCTGCTGCTGATCCCCGCGCTCAACGAAAAGAAGCTCCGCACCTCAGTGACCGTCGCTGCCCTGTGCGCGACGGTGCTGCTGCTGATCCCCGTGCTGGTGCAGGAGGAGCTGACCCTGACGCTCTTCACCCTGTCCGACACGCTGCCCGTCTTCCTCCATGCGGACACGCTGGGCAAGATCTTCGCCTGCGTGATGGCCTTCGTGTGGGCGGTGGCCGGCCTGTATTCCTTCCATTACATGGCCCACGAGGGCAAGGAGCAGCGCTACTATGCGCTCTACCTCCTCAGCCTGGGCATCCTGATGGGCCTGTGCTTCTCCGGCAGCATCATCACCTTCTACATGTTCTTTGAGGCGATGACCCTGCTGACCATGCCGATGGTGATGCACTCCGGCAAGAAGGAAGCCGTCGCGGCGGGTCTGAAGTACCTGATCTACTCGGTGCTGGGCGCTTCTCTGGTGCTGCTGGGCGTGTTCGTCCTCAGCCCCTATGTGGACAGCTTCTCCTTCACCGCCGGCGGCGTGCTGAACATGGAAAAGGTCGCGGGCCACGAGGGCTTCGTGCTGACCTTCGCGCTGCTGATGCTCATCGGCTTCGGCGCGAAGGCGGGCCTGTTCCCGCTGCACGGCTGGCTGCCCACGGCACACCCTGCGGCTCCCTCCCCCGCCTCTGCCGTCCTGTCCGGCGTGATCACCAAGGCCGGCGTGCTGGGCGTGATGCGCCTGCTGTTCTGCTACCTCGGCGCGGACTTCCTGCGCGGCACGTGGGTCCAGACGGCCTTCATGTCCCTGGCGCTGCTGACGGTCTTCACCGGCTCCCTGCTGGCGCTGCGTGAGAACCATCTAAAGAAGCGTCTGGCCTGGTCCTCCGTCTCTCAGGTGTCCTACATCCTCTTCGGCCTGTCTACCCTGACTCCCCTGGGCTTTGTGGGCGCGCTGCTGCACGTGGTCTGCCACAGCCTGGTCAAGGACACCCTGTTCATGTCCGCCGGCGCGATCATCCTCAAGACGGAGAAGACCGACGTGCGCGAGCTGGAGGGCATCGGCCGCCGCATGCCCGTGACGATGGGCTGCTTCACCGTGGCCTCTCTGGGCCTGATCGGCATCCCGCCCTGCATGGGCTTCATCAGCAAGTGGTATCTGGCGCAGGGCAGCCTTGCCGCGACCGGCGTGCCTGCCTTCCTGACCTGGCTGGGCCCGGTGGTGCTGCTCGTTTCCGCGCTGCTGACCGCCGGCTACCTGATGCCCATCATCAGCAACGGCTTCTTCAAATCCGGCCATCACCTGACGCAGGGTCAGGCGCTGGCTTCGCACAACGATTGCGAGCAATCGCATGCGCTCGTCGGGCATGAGTCCGACCTCCAGGGTGAGCACGTCGAAAAGGCCGACGTCCCCTACACGATGCTGGTGCCGCTGATGATCCTGGCGGTGCTGAGCGTGCTGCTGGGCGCGTTCCCCGGTGCACTGACGGAGCTGTTCACCCTGCTGTCCGGCGTGCTGATGTAAGGGAGGCGCAACGATGCTGATCTGCCTTACGCTGCTCGTTCCCCTGCTGGGCGGCGCGCTGCTGGGAATTATCCGCCCGCAATCCGCCCGCACCCGCGCCATCTGTGTCGAGGCGGTGGTGATCGCCACCTCCATCCTCGTCTGGACGGTGCTGCTGACCCGCAATGAAGACGCCTTCGTGCTCTACCACCTGACCGATTCGCTGCCCCTCGCCTTCCGCGTGGACGGCATGAGCTGCATTTTCGCAGGGCTGGTGAGCCTGCTGTGGCCCATCGCGAGCCTCTACGGCTTCGAGTACATGCACCATGAGGAGCGCGAGAACGCCTTCTTCATGTGGTACACCATGTCCTACGCCGCGACCCTCGCCATCGCCTTCGCGGGCAACCTCTTCACCCTCTACGTGTTCTACGAGTGCCTGACGCTGGTGACGCTGCCGCTGGTGATCCACAAGAAGGACGCCCAGTCCATCCGCGCCGGCCGCAAGTACCTGACCTACTCCATCACCGGCGCTGCGATGGCCTTCATCGCCCTGGTGGTGCTCATCTTCCACGCCGGCACGACGGACTTCACCCTCGGCGGCGTGGTGACCACGGAACTGATGAACGCCCACGGCGGTCTGCTGCTGACGGTGTTCGTGCTGGCCTTCGTGGGCTTCGGCACCAAGGCAGCCGTGTTCCCGATGCATGCGTGGCTGCCCGCGGCCTCTGTCGCGCCCACGCCCGTCACCGCCCTGCTGCATGCGGTCGCGGTGGTCAACGCCGGCGCCTTCGCGGTGCTGCGCCTGATCTACTACGCCTTTGGCGCGCAGAACCTCTTCGGCACCTGGGCGCAGGCGATCGTGCTGACGCTGGCCTGCTTCACCATCGTCTTCGGCTCCACCATGGCCGTGCGTGAGCAGCACTTCAAGCGCCGTCTCGCCTGGTCCACCATCTCCAACCTGTCCTACATGCTCATGGGCGCGGCGCTGATGACCCCCGCCGGCATGGTCGGCAGCCTGAGCCACCTGGTCATCCACGGCGTGATCAAGATCACCCTGTTCTACTGCGCCGGCGCGATCCTCGTGCGCACGGGCAAGGAGTACGTGCAGGACCTGCGCGGCTTCGGCAAGGTGATGCCCCTGACCTGCGGCGCGTTCGTGGTGGGCGCGGTCGCCCTGACCGGCGTGCCTCCGCTGGCCGGCTTTGTCAGCAAGTGGAACCTGCTGACCGCCGCGGCGGATACGGGCCTCGTGCTGGGCACGGTGGCGGTCGTCGCGCTGATCATCTCTGCCGTCCTGACGGCGATCTACCTCTTCACCGCCATCCTGCCGATGTACGGCCGTCCGCTGAATGCCGACGTGGCCGACCTCGAGGGCTTCAACCGCGATCCCGGCTGGCAGATGAAGCTGCCGCTGATCCTGCTGTGCGCGGCGATGATCGCGCTGGGCCTGTGGTCGCAGCCGCTGGTGACCTTCCTGCGGAACGTCGCCGCCGGCCTGATCTATTAAGAAAGGAGGAGCCTGAAATATGCCTTTGCTTCCTGTTCTGGTCCTCCTCCCGATGGCGATGGCGCTGATCGCGGTCGTCGCCGGCCGCTGCGGCCACTGGCTGCGGGACCTGCTCGTCAGCCTGACCGGCGCGGTGATCTTCGGCCTGTGCGTGCTGGTTACCCTGCAGGGCGGCGGCGCGTACAGCATCCCCGCCTTCTGCGGCTTCGGTCTGAACTTCAGGGCGGACGGCTTCCGCATGCTGTACAGCTGCGTGGCGTCCTTCATGTGGATGATGACCGGCTTCTTCACCCCTGATTACATGAGTCACGGCCATGCCCGCACCCGTTACAGCTTCTTCAACCTGATGACGCTGGGCGCGACCCTGGGCGTGTTCCTGTCCGATGACCTGTACACGACCTTCATTTTCTTCGAGATCATGTCCTTCACCAGCTATGTCTGGGTCGCGCAGGAGGAAACGCCCGGCGCGCTGAAGGCCGCGGGCACCTACCTCGCCGTCGCCGTCATCGGCGGCCTGACGACGCTGATGGGCCTGTTCCTGCTCTACTTCCATCTGGGAACCCTGTCCTTCGACGGCCTGCAGACCGCGATGGCCGCCGCTGGCGACAAGCCCGTCCTGACTGTCGCGACCTGGCTGACGCTGGTGGGCTTCGCGGGCAAGGCCGGCATGTTCCCCGTGCATATCTGGCTGCCCAAGGCGCATCCGGTCGCTCCTGCGCCCGCTTCTGCCCTGCTGTCGGGCATCCTGACCAAGTCCGGCATCTTCGGCCTGATCGTCATCTGCAGCCGCCTCATGCCCGGCAACGAGGCCTTTGGCAACGCGCTGCTGATCCTCGCGAGCATCACGATGTTCATGGGCGCGCTGCTGGCGCTGTTCTCCGTGGACCTCAAGCGCACGCTGGCCTGCTCCTCCATGAGTCAGGTGGGCTTCATCGCCGTGGGTCTGTCGATGATGGTGCTGCTGGGCGAGCACGGCAGCCTGGCCGCCTACGGCACGGTGATGCACATGGCGAACCACTCGCTGATCAAGCTGGTGCTGTTCATGTGCGCGGGCGTGGTCTACATGAACGCCCATGCGCTGGACCTGAACGAGATCCGCGGCTTTGGCCGGAAGAAGCCCCTGCTGCACATCGCGTTCTTCCTCGGCGCGACGTCCATCGCCTGCATCCCGCCCATCGGCAGCGGCTACAATTCGAAGTCCCTGCTGCATGAGGCGATCCTCGAGCTGATCGTGCACAATCAGGAGCACGGCCACATCTGGATGCCCTACAAGGCGGCGGAGATCCTGTTCCTGATCAGCGGCGGCCTGACCGTTGCCTACATGATCAAGCTCTACATCTGCATCTTCTGGCAGAAGAACCCGACCCGTCAGGAGGAATACGACAGCCAGCGCGGCTACATGCGCCCGCTGAGCGCCGCGGCGATCCTGCTGAGTGCGATCGTGCTGCCTTTCCTCGGCGCGCTGCCGGAAATGACGCTGGGCTTCCTGGGCGAACAGAGCGCCCACTTCTTCGGCCAGCATGCGGTGGAGCACGCGATCCCCTACTTCTCTGCGGCGAACCTGGAAGGCGCTGCGATCTCCATCGGCATCGGCCTGGCGGTCTATCTGCTGATCGTCCGTCCCCTGCTGATGAAGAATGAAGACGGCGTCCGCGTGTACGTCAACCGCTGGCCCGCAAAGCTCGACCTGGAGGAGCTGCTCTACCATCCGGTGCTGATGGACATTCTGCCCGCGGCGTCGGATCTGGTGGTCGGCACCCTCGCCAGATTGCCCGACAGCAAGCTGGTGAAGGTCGTCATCCCCGCCTGCATCACCGGCGTCATCCGCTTCTTCGCGGAGCTCCCGGAGAATCTGGTCATGCTGGGCCGCGGCACCATCTTCAGCAAGCGCCGCGCCCACAAGGGCATTCCCGTCGGCACGCCTCTCACCTACGGCGTGGGCAAGCTGCTGAATGCCGTTGCGTCGCTGCTGAACCGCACGTTCCTGCGCCGCAAGCCCCTGCGCACGGACTTCGAGTACATCCTCGCTGCCAGCTGGCACGAGCTGAAGGAGGACACCCGCACGCTGACCGTGAGCGTGTCCTTCGGTCTGCTGCTGCTGTGCGTCGGCCTGCTGCTCACCTGCCTGTATCTGATGCGCTGACCCCCATATCTTGTGCCCCTGCGGCTGCCTCTTTCCGGAGAGCGCAGCCGCTTTTTCTTGCCGGAAACCGGCTCCGGAGTCCCAATACCATCCCCCGTTTTCCCAATTTATACCCGGCTTTCCCGCCTTTTTTTGCGTTTGAAAATTTCTATTAATTGTCAACATCAGCAATCGCAAGGGGTCGGAGTGTCTGCTGATAGCATGACCGCGAATTATGCCAGAATAGACATTGACAAGATAGGCGAACAGGGGCTATAATTGCAAACGCAGCCACAAAATATACAAGATATTGTTTCTTGCGTCACCTTCAAACACAATTTATGCGATGACCGCTCATTGCCAGCGAATGGCCCGCAGCCGCGAAAAAAGGGGTGCGTGAGGCCGCGGGCAGCCCTGCGCGTACTTGCAGCAGTGCCGGCAGACATCGCCTCAGGAGGAGAATACACATGAGTATCGTCAGTATCCGCAAGCGCGACGGCCGCGAGGTCGCATTCGACCGCAGCAAGATCGAGCTTGCGATCTTCGCTGCCTTCCAGGCCGCCGGCAGTGCCAAGGGCCACGAAACCAGCGCACGCCTGACCGACATCGTCGTGGACATGATGGAGCACGATGAGAGCATTTCCGGCATCCCCACCGTCGAGCAGGTGCAGGACACGGTCGAGAAGGTGCTGATCGAGAAGGGCTTCCACCGCAGCGCCAAGGCGTACATCCTCTACCGCGCCGAGCGCAGCCGCGTGCGCGAGATGAACACGCGCCTGATGCGCACGTTCGAGGAGATCGTGTTCAAGGACGCCATCGACTCCAACATCAAGCGCGAGAACGCCAACATCAACGGCGACACCGCCATGGGCTCCATGCTCAAGTTCGGCTCCGAGGGCGCCAAGCAGTTCTACGAGACCTACGTGATGGATCCCCGCTTCGCCGAGGCGCACCGCGAGGGCGATATCCACATCCATGACCTGGACTTCTACACCCTGACCACCACCTGCTGCCAGATCGAGCTGAAGACGCTGTTCAAGAACGGCTTCTCCACCGGTCACGGCTACCTGCGCGAGCCGATGGACATCACCTCCTACGCCGCGCTGGCGTGCATCGCCATCCAGGCCAACCAGAACGACCAGCACGGCGGCCAGGCCATCGTGGACTTCGATTACGGCATGGCCCCCGGCGTGAAGAAGACCTTCATCAAGCGCTACCGCCTGAACCTGTCCCGTGCGCTGGAGCTGCTGGCGAACATGGACAACGCCGATGAGCAGGCCGCGAAGATCATCGACGCGCTGAAGGAAAAGGAGCTCGCCCCCACCCTGCAGGAGCAGCCGGAGAACCGCGCCGCCCTCCAGGCCGAGCTGACCGCCATCGGCCTGGACGAGGAGACCGCCGGCCGCATCATGGACTTTGCCCAGCGCCGCTCCGAGCAGGAGACCGACAAGGCCACCTACCAGGCCATGGAGGCGCTGGTCCACAACCTGAACACCATGAACAGCCGCGCCGGTGCGCAGGTGCCCTTCTCCTCCATCAACTACGGCATGGACACCTCTCCCGAGGGCCGTCTGGTGATGAAGAACGTCCTGCTGGCCACCGAGGCAGGCCTGGGCGGCGGCGAGACCCCCATCTTCCCCATCCAGATCTTCCGCGTCAAGTCCGGCGTCAACTTCAACGAGGGCGAGCCGAACTACGACCTGTACCGCCTGGCCATCCGTACCAGCGCCAAGCGCCTGTTCCCGAACTTCTCCTTCGTGGACGCGCCCTTCAACCTGCAGTACTACAAGCCCGGCCATCCCGAGACGGAAATCGCCTACATGGGCTGCCGCACCCGCGTGATGGGCAATGCCTACGACCGTGAGCGCGAGATCGCGCCCCGCCGCGGCAACCTGTCCTTCACCTCCATCAACCTGCCCCGTCTGGCCATCCGCTCCGGCGGCGACATCGACTGGTTCTTCAAGGAGCTCCAGACCAAGATGGAGCTGGTCATCGAGCAGCTGGACGAGCGCTTTGCCATCATCAGCAAGAAGAAGGTCAAGAACTTCCCCTTCCTGATGGGCGAGGGCGTCTGGATCGATTCCGAGAAGCTGGAGTGGGAGGACACCGTGGGCGAGGTGCTCAAGCACGGCACCCTGACCATCGGCTTCATCGGCCTGGCTGAGGCGCTCAAGGCCCTGACCGGCAAGCACCACGGCGAGAGCGAGGTCAGCCAGCAGCTGGGCCTGCGCATCATCCGCACCATGCGCGAGTTCTGCGACAACAAGTCCGCCGAGACCGGCATGAACTACACCCTGATCGCCACCCCCGCCGAGGGCCTGTCCGGCCGCTTCATCCGCATGGACCGCGAGCGCTTCGGCAACATTGAGGGCGTGACCAACCGCGACTACTACACCAACTCCTTCCACGTGCCGGTGTATTACAGCTGCAGCGCCTTCCACAAGCTGAGCACCGAGGCGCCCTACCATGCCCTGACCAACGCCGGCCACATTTCCTACGTCGAGATGGACGGCGATCCGCTGCAGAACCTGGACGCCTTCGAGAAGATCGTCCGCTTCATGCACGACAGCGGCATCGGCTATGGCTCCATCAATCACCCCGTCGACCGCGATCCCCTCTGCGGCTACAACGGCATCATCGGCGACGAGTGCCCCAACTGCCACCGCAAGGAGTCCGAGGGCCGTCCCTTCGAGCGCATCCGCCGCATCACCGGCTACCTCGTGGGTACCCTCGACCGCTTCAACAACGCCAAGCGCGCCGAGGAGCGCGATCGCGTGAAGCACGGCGTGAAGTGATCACCAAAATGCAGAAAAGACTGTCTCCCCCAGTGAGGGTGATGGAAAGGATGGAGTTATCCTTCACATCATTTCGTTTATCTGTTTGTGGTGAATAGAAACAGTCAACAATAACGGCAAGTCGTACCAGAGCGTATGGCTTGCCGTTACTATATGGCTGTGATAAAATGAGGCGACAAATAAGTATCTTCTTGTTTTTTGAGGCATGAAATACCGGCAGGACAGAATTGTCTTGTAGAAATACGCTATTTCTCACTTTTTGACGTGGCTTTCTGTAGCCGTTTCAGTGATAATCGAGAACGAAAGGAGCAAGAAAAATGATAGACCAGATTAAAATCGGTAGTTTTCTGAGAGAATTGCGTAAAGAAAAGAAACTAACACAAGAGCAGTTGGCAGAAAGATTTGGTGTATCATCCCGAAGTGTATCGCGTTGGGAA
>SVGU01000064.1 GCA_015056155.1 Clostridiales bacterium | reverse complement strand
TCTACGAGATCTGCGTGTCCCCCAACGATGTGCCCGGCTACGACAAGGATCAGTACATTGATCCCGCCATCCTGGAGACTGTCAACGGCGGTTCCTACGCCTACTGCGACTCCGAGGGCAACTACTACCGCGCTTGGTTCGGCCTGAGCTACTAAGCACGGCTATGGTGCAGGCCTGACGGGCTGACTGTCAGGCCTCACCCCCTGCAATGATTGCAAACGATGCACCAGAGGCGCTCAGCGCGAGCCGAAGCAATTCGGTTGGACGCCTCTGGTGCGTTTCGTTTCTGAACGGGACGCACGCGCATGTGCTCCGGGATTGTGCCGGAGCATATACCCATACGCCCCATCAAATCAAGGACGAGGTGTCACGAATATGAAACACATCTGCCGTATTCTCTCCGCTTTGCTTGCGCTGATGCTGTGCCTGCCCGGCTGCATGGCGGAGGCGTCCGACCCGGCGGTGGCGCTGGTGAACGGCGAAGAGCTGCTGTACAGCACCTACGCGTCGATCGAGAACGCCTATCTGTTCCAGTACGAGAGCGCCGGCGTTGACCTGACCGACCCGACGAACTATGCTTATGTGCAGGATTTGGCGCTGACCTATGCGATCGAGCAGCAGCTGGTCGTTCAGGACATGCGCGCGCAGGGCTGCTACGAGCTGGATGCGGAGACGGAAGCCTGGTGCGTCGAGCAGGGCAAGGCGGCCTATGAGCAGGCGCTGGCTGAGGTGGGCGACATGATGCGCGAGACCCTCGGGCTGGTGGAGGAGAGCGACGTGACCGAGTACGCGCTGTCCTACGCGGCGTCGCTGAACGTGACGGAGGAGACCTACATCGACGTATATCGCACGCAGTACGCGGCGGCGAAGTATCAGGAGTGGCTCATCCGGGAGCAGCCGGTGACGGAGGCGGATGTGCAAGCGGCGTATGAAGCGCGTGTCGAGGCGAGCAAGGGCCTGTACGGCACGGACGCGGCGGCCTTTGAGACGGCGGCGGTGAACGGCGGCGAGGCGTGGTATCGCCCGGCCGGCTACCGCAGCATCCTGCAGATCCTGCTGCCCGCCGAGGGCGCGACGGAGGCGGAAAAGCTGGCCTCCGTGCAGGAGACGACCGACGCCATCACCGCGCGGCTGGCGCAGGGGGAGCCCTTCGAGAGCCTGATCCGTGAGTTCGGCACGGACCCGTCCTTCAGCGACGAAGCCTTCTTCAGCACGGGCTACCAGGTGCACAGGGATTCCGTCCTTTGGGAGGAAGCCTTTGTTGCGGCGGCGTTCTCTGCGGAGATGGCGGAGCCCGGCTGTTGGAGCAAGCCCTTTGCCAGCGACATCGGTGTGCACATCCTCTATTATCTGGCGGACACCCCGGAAGGGCCGGTCGCCCTGTCGGAGGAGCTGTATGACGCGCTGGCCTATGTGATCTATACGGAGCGCACGCAGGCGGCGCAGGAAGCCCGCATCGAGGAACTGACGGCTTCCGCTGTGATCGAGATCTACTGACATAAGCAAACTCGCCCGGAGCACAGGAGCTTCGGGCGGGTTTGTGCGTTGTCGTGTCAGCCGAGGACGATGTCCAGCACCATCATGACGGAGAAGCCGACGGCGAAGAGGACGGTTCCGATGTGCGAATGCTCGCCTTCGGACATTTCAGGGATGAGCTCCTCCACGACGACGTAGAGCATGGCGCCTGCCGCGAAGGCAAGGAGGTAGGGGAGCGCCGGGAGGATCAGTTCGGCGGCCAGCAGGGTCAGCACCGCGCCGATGGGCTCGACGACGCCGGAGAGCGCGCCCATCGCGAATGCCTTGCCGCGGCCCATGCCCTCATCCCTGAGCGGGATGGAGATGATCGCGCCCTCGGGGAAGTTCTGGATGGCGATGCCGAGGGAGAGCGTCACGGCGGCTGCGGCGGAGATGCCTGCGTCACCGGCCAGCATACCGGCGAGCACCGCGCCGACCGCCATGCCCTCGGGCAGGTTGTGCAGCGCCACGGCCAGCACCATCATCGAGGAGCGCTTCAGGTGACAGGCGGGGCCTTCGGCACAGGCGGCGTTCATGTGCAGATGGGGAATGACCTTGTCCAGCAGCATCAGGAAGCAGAAGCCGAGCCAAAGCCCCACCAGTGCCGGCAGGAAGGCGAGCTTGCCCATCCCGGCGGCCTGTTCCATGCTGGGAATGATCAGCCCCCACACGGATGCGGCGACCATCACGCCCGCCGCGAAGCCGGTCAGCGCCCGCTGGAACGCGCGGGGCAGGGCTTTCCTGACAAAGAAGACGCTTGCCGCGCCGAGGGTCGTACCAAGGAAGGGAACCATAATCTCCCGGATGATCTCGCCTGTCATGCCGTTCACCTCATATATTGAAGGATTCTTTCGGATGCTGTCGATTCAATTATACCATACCCGGAACAAAATGAAACAACAAATGTTGTCCGGACTGCTGCGGATGCTTGACAGATATGGCAGGATATGATAGCATGAATTTAGGTTGTAAACAACCGAATATGGAAAGGAGCTTTTTACCATGAAGAAGCTGCTGTCTCTTGTGATGGCGCTGTGCATGCTGTGCACCGTCATCCCTGCGCTGGCCTATGAGCCCGGAGAGTACTCTACCTCCGGCGACGGCCTCAACGGCCCCATCGACGTGACGGTTGTCTTCGATGCGGAGAAGATCGTCGACATCCGCATCGGCAATCACTCCGAAACCCCCGGTATCTCTGATCCTGCGTTCGCCGCCATCCCTGCTGCGATCATCGAGAACCAGTCTCTGGCGATCGATGTGGTCGCTGGCGCGACCTTTACCTCCAAGGGCATCCTGGATGCTGTGGAGACCTGCGTGATCGCTGCGGGCGGCGACGTGGAAGCGATGAAGGCTGCGGGTAATGCGGCCGTCGTGGCGGAAGACGAAGTGCTGACCTATGACGTGGTCGTCATCGGCGGCGGCGCTGCGGGCATCGCGGCTGCCTCCAATGCCAGGGATGCGGGCGCGTCCGTGCTGCTGCTGGAAAAGCAGGCTGCGCTGGGCGGCAACACCATCATCTCCGGCGGCATCATCTACGCCACCGGTACCCAGGCCCAGAAGGACGCCGGCGTTGAGGACAGCGTCGACGCGCTGGTCGAGTACTGGTTCGAGCGCGCCGAGGGCAATGCCGACAAGGAGCTGCTGACTCTGGTGGCCGAGAAGTCCAACAGCACCATCGAGTGGCTGCTGGAGGGCGGCGTGACCCTGGGCAACCTGGGCCCCACCGGCCTGTCCACTGTTCCGCGCGCCCTGTACACCACCGGCGGCGGCACGGGCTTCATCCTGCCCATGACCGAGGTCATCAAGAACAAGGGCGTTGACATCCGCACCTCCACCCCCGCTGTGGCGCTCATCACTGATGAGGCCGGCGCGGTGGTCGGCGTTGAGGCGGTTGCGGCGGACGGCCACAAGGTCACCGTGAACGCCAAGTCCGTGGTCATCGCCACCGGCGGCTTCGACGGCAGCCGTGAGATGATGCGCAAGTACGCGCCCCAGAACGTGAACGACTTCTTCTTCGCTGCGGCCGGCAACACCGGCGACGGCATCAATATGGCCATGGCGGTCGGCGCTGACACCGTGTTCAAGGGCGGCGTCATCGGCCTGCGCGGCATCGTGCCCACCTCCTTCGCCGACGGCACCAACGGCCTGGTCTGGATGCCCTACCTGATGGTGAACGAGAACGGCGTGCGCTTCGTCAACGAGGCGAACGACTACCCCGTCATCCACTCCGCGCTGGAGAAGAACAACCGCTCCTACCTGATCGGCGACAGCACCCAGCTGCCCGCTTCGATGGTCGGCGCGCTGGTTGAGCAGGGCTATGCCTTCACCGCTGACACCCTGGAGGAGCTGGCTGCGAAGACCTTCATGCCCGTGGACGCCTTCGTGGCGACCGTGGCCCGCTACAATGAGCTGAAGGGTCAGGAGGATGCGGACTTCGGCAAGGCTGCCGCTTCCATGACCGGCGTCGGCGAAGGCCCCTACACTGCGATCGTCGTGACCCCCGCGACCATCGGCACCATGGGCGGCATCAAGGTCGATCTGGAGATGCATGTCCTGAACGCTGAGGGCGTGGCCATCCCCGGTCTGTACGCTGCCGGCGCCTGCGCCAACGGCGACTTCTTCTATCAGGAGTACCCCGCTTCCGGTACCTCCATCATGATGTGCTTCACCTGCGGCCGCATCGCCGGCACCAACGCAGCTGAGTGCGACTGATGACTGAGCGGTAAAACGCGACGCCCCCTGCAAATCGCTGCAGGGGGCGGTTTTATGCTGAATCGGATTCGTTATTTTGGGAGCCAGCCCTTCCCGTAGGCGATTTCTGCTGCGAACTTCAGCAGCGCGGCGGTCACCAGCAGCCCGAAGGCGGCATAGAAGGCCTTGTTGTCATAGCAGGAGGCGGCCACCGCTGCGATGTAGCTGATCACCAGCATCGCATCCATGACCCAGCCGCCGCTCATGCGGTGGAGGTACTGGTTGCGCTCGTCGTACTCCTGCAGCTGCTTTTCCTTCAGGCGCAGGCGGTCGCGCAGGAGCTTGCGGTTGATGATGATCCGCCCGATGATATAGAACAGCCCCGTCCAGTACAGGATGTTCCCCCACTGATAGGCGAACCCTGTGACGACGCGGCTGTCCCGCGCGCCGGTGACGCCGATGTGTACCATGAAAACCAGCATCGTGGCCAGGGCAAGCCACAGCAGGCGGATCCGCCGCCGGATGCGTTCAGGATAGCTGACGTTACAGGTCATACTGTTCATCCTCCCTTTCCCGGTTTTCGCGCAGGCAGCACAGCTCCTCCACCGTCGTGCCGAACACCTCGGCCAGGCGGTAGGCGAGCATCAGGGACGGGCTGTACTGCTCCTTCTCGATGGAGATGATCGTCCGGCTGGAAACGTGCACGCGCTCGGCCAGCTGCTGCTGCGTCAGACCGGCGTGCAGGCGGAATTCCTTCAGCCGCGTCTTCATTTGAACACCTCCTGAGATGTGAAGCATACTTCATGTGAAGCTGACTTCATAATACCATATGCGGACGGCGTTGTCAATGAAATTGCCGGGAAAGGCTGTAACTTTTTCCCCGACCCGCCTTTCACGCTTTACTTTTCAGACAAAGAAATGTATAATAGATTGAATGCGTATGGCATTCTGTATTTCGTGTGTCGAAAATGCGGCACCTGTCAGAGAAAAATGAGAAAGGGGTCGGAGACCCATGGCGAAAACGATCGCGATCATCAACCAGAAGGGCGGCGTGGGCAAGACGACCACGGCGGTCAATCTCTCTGCGCTCATGGCGGACATGGGTCAGCGGGTGCTGATCATCGACCTGGACCCGCAGGGCAACACCACCTCCGGTCTGGGCATGGCGGTGGAGGAGAAGAGCATCTACGAGGTGCTGATGGGCCGCGTCCAGATGAAGGACCTCGTCGAAAAGACGGAGTTCAGAAACCTCTCCATCGCCGGAAGCGATATCCGCCTGGCGGACGCGGAGCTGCAGCTGGTCAATGTGGACAAGCGCGAATTCCGCCTGAAGACCGCCATCGCCGCGATCGCGAAGGATTATGACTTCATCCTCATCGACTGTCCGCCGAGCCTGAGCCTGCTGACGATCAACGCGCTGGCCGCCTCGGACGGCGTGATGATCCCGATCCAGTGCGAGTATTATGCGCTGGAGGGCGTGGCGAGCCTGATGCAGACGGTGCAGCGGGTGAAGAAGACCATCAACCCCCGGCTGGAGATCGAGGGCGTGCTGCTCACGATGCTCGACGGCCGCACGAACCTTGGCCTGCAGGTGGTGGAGGAGGTCAAGAAGCACTTCAAGAAGCAGGTGTACGCGACGGTCATCCCGCGTACGGTGCGCCTTGGCGAAGCGCCCTCCCATGGCGAACCCATCCACATCTATGACAAGCGCTCCACCGGCACGACGGCCTATGCCGCCCTGGCGCAGGAAGTCCTCCGGCGCAACGGCGTGAAGGTGGACAAGAACTGGAAGCTGTGAACGATCAGTCGGAACGATTCTGAATTCCGTTAGAGGGGAGTTTTCACCATGCCCAAGAAGACGCGCGGACTTGCCCGCGGCCTCGACGCCCTGCTGCCCGAAATGGACGCAGCCGCCCCCGGCGCAGGCCAGGAGATCGCGATCGGAGACATCGACCCCAATCCTGACCAGCCCCGCCGTGTGTTCTCCGAGGAGAGCATCCAGCAGCTGGCGCAGTCCATCCGCGATCAGGGCATGCTGCAGCCCATCCTCGTCACGCCCGTGAGCGGCGGACGCTACCGCATCGTCGCCGGCGAACGCCGCTGGCGCGCGGCGCGGGAGGCGGGCCTGAATGCAGTCCCGTGCATTGTGCGCGATCTGGACGTGGTGCAGCAGATGGAGATCGCGCTGATCGAAAACCTGCAGCGCGAGGACCTGAACCCCATCGAAGTGGCGCAGGGCATCCAGAGCCTGATGAAGCAGTGCGGCTACACGCAGGAGACGGTGGCGCAGCGCCTGAGCAAGAGCCGCCCGGCGGTGGCGAACCTGCTGCGCCTGCTGACGCTGCCGGAGAGCGTGATTGCCATGGTGCGTCAGGGGACGCTGTCTGCCGGCCATGCCCGCGTGCTGGCGGGTTTGGACAACGACGGCATGAAGGTGACGCTCGCCAACCGGACCATCGCCGAGGGCTGGAGCGTGCGCCAGCTGGAGACGGCGGCGGCGTTGCTCAAGCAGGACGCGGCCAAGCTGCCCCCCAAGCAGGAAAAGAAGCCCCGGGCTTTGCCGGCGGAGCTGACGGAGCTGGAGACGCTGTGCCGGGAGACCTTCGGCCTGCGTGCGACGCTGACCGGCACGGCCAGGAAGGGCAAGATCGTCCTTCAGTATTATTCCCAGGACGAGCTGGAGCGGCTCAACGAACTGCTGCTCCAGATGCACGAGCAATAATCGACGCATTTCTCAAGGAGGCGTTTCCTTATGTCCAAGCTCCCGCCGTTACCCAAGCTTCCCCGGTGGGACGGCCCGCTGTCGCACCCGTTTTATTCCCGGGTCGTCAAGCGCGTACTGGATTTTTCCCTCGCACTCATCGCGATGATCCCCGCCAGCCTGGTGATGATCCCGCTGGCGATCTGGGTCAAGCTGGACAGCCCCGGCCCGGTGATCTACAAGGCGGTGCGCGGCGGCTACAAGAACAAGCCCTTCTATATCATGAAGTTCCGTACCATGGTGGTGGGCGCGGACAAGACCGGCGGCTGCACGGCCAAGGATGACCCGCGCGTCACCCGGTCCGGCAGGATCATGCGCCGGCTGAAGCTGGACGAGCTGCCGCAGCTGATCAACATCCTCAAGGGCGAGATGTCCTTTGTTGGCCCGCGCCCGGAGCTGCTGATGTACACCAATGCCTATACCGAGGAGCAGCGGTGCATCATGTGGGTGCGCCCGGGCATCACGGACCGCTCCTCCATCGTGTACATCGCGCAGGACGAGATCGTCGGCACGGATAATCCGGTGGAGAACTACGAGAAGTACATCCTGCCCGAAAAGAACCGCATGCGCGTGGAGTATGCCAGGAGCCAGTCCTTCCTGCTGGATGCAGGGCTGTTCTTTGAAACCATCGGCGGCGTGTTCGGCAAGGCAAAGAAGATGGTCGGGGAGAAGGGGAATCGGCAATGACCTACACTGAAAAGACCCATGCCGGGTTTGCGGGACAGCCGGATGTTTCCGACCCGCGCGTTCTGGCATGGCTCATCCGGCGGCATGGTCTGGAAATGACCCACATCAGCCGCGGCAGCCACATCGGCGCGATCTTCTCCGTTGCGGAGATCATGGCGGTGCTGTATTCGGGCGTGCTGCATGTCGACCCTACGCAGCCGAAGATGCCTGAGCGCGACCGGCTGATCCTGTCCAAGGGCCATGCGGGCGCGTCGGTGTATGCGGCGCTGGCGGAGCGCGGATTCTTCCCGGTGGAGGAGCTGGCCACCCATTATGCCAACGGCAGCAACCTTTCCGGCCATGTGAGCCACAAGGGCGTCCCGGGCGTGGAGTTTTCCACGGGTTCCCTGGGGCACGGCCTGAGCGTGGCGGCGGGCATGGCCCTGGGCGCGAAGAAGGACCAGGCAGACTGGCGCGTGTTCTGCGTCCTGGGCGACGGTGAGTGCGACGAGGGCTCCGTCTGGGAGGCTGCGCTTCAGGCGCACCAGTATCAGCTGGACAACCTGATCGCCGTGGTCGACCACAACCGGATGCAGTCCCTCGATTTCTGCGAGAACACGCTGGCGCTGGAGCCCTTCGGGGACAAGTGGCGCGCCTTCGGGTGGAACGTGATCGGCGTGGACGGCCACGACACGGCGGCGCTGCAGGCGGCTTTCGCGCAGGCGAAGGAGAACCGCGGCACCGGCAGGCCCACCGTGATCCTTGCCCGGACGGTCAAGGGCAAGGGCGTGTCCTTTATGGAGAACGATATCCTGTGGCATTACCGTACGCCCCAGGGTGAGGAATATGAAGCAGCACTGAAGGAACTGGAGGCACAGCGGCCATGAGAGATGCATTCACCCGGGTGCTGATGCGGGAAGCGGCGAAGGATCCGCGGCTGACGCTGATCACGGGCGATCTGGGCTTCGGCGTGCTCCGGCCCTTCTGGGAGACCTATCCCGACCAGTTCGTGAACGCGGGCATCGCGGAGCAGTCCATGACGGGACTTGCTGCGGGGCTGGCGATGACGGGCCGGACGGTGCTGACCTATTCGATCGGCAATTTCCCGACGCTGCGCTGTCTGGAGCAGATCCGCAACGACTGCGCCTATCATGACGCGAACGTGAAGGTGGTCTGCGTGGGCGGCGGCTTCGTGTACGGGAGCCTGGGCATGAGCCATCACGCGACGGAGGACATGGCCGTCCTGCGCGCGCTGCCGGGCGTGACGGTCTTTGCCCCCGGCGATCCGGCGGAGGTGGAGGCGGTGGTGCCGGTGATGCTGCGCACGCCCGGCGCCTGCTATCTGCGGCTGGGCCGCGGCGGCGAACCGCTGCTGCACGAGAAGCCCGTGGAAGGCTGGACGCTGCCCCGGGCGCTGACCCTTCGGGAGGGCGCGGATGTGGCGCTGCTGTCGGCGGGCGGCATCCTGACCCAGACGGTCGGCGCGGCAAAGCAGCTGGCGGAAAAGGGCGTGAGCGCGGAGGTCGTATCCTTCCCCTGCATCAAGCCCATCGACCGGGACAAGGTGATGGAGCTGGCGAGCCGCTTCCGGCATATCGTCACGGTGGAGGAGCACTCCGTCGTGGGCGGCTTCGGCAGCGCGGTCTGCGAGGCGCTGGCGGATGCGGGCAGCGGCTGCCGCGTGCACAGGATCGGCATGGATGATGTGTATTCCACGATCGTGGGCACCCAGCAGTATCTGCGCGAGGCATACCGCATGGACGAAAAGGCCATCTGCGAAAGAACGCTGGCCTGGATGGAAGAATGAAACGGATAGTTGCTCCGGAGCGTATTACCTGATAAAGGAATACAGGAGGGACTGAACCAATGAAGAGACTGCTTGCGATCCTGCTGACGATTCTGTGCCTGTGCCAACCCGCGATGGCAGCGATTCCCGCGGGGCTTCCGTACCGGATCACCCTGCCGTATGTGGAGATCACCTTCAAGGCGCCGCTCAGCATGATCTGTCTGACGAGTGAGACGAGCGCTTCGGTTTTCCGGCAGTGGGGCATGGATCAGCAGGAGGTCCTTGCGATGATGGAGCAGGACGGCATCTGTGCCATCATCATTGACCCCTGGAGCGGCATGGAGTTTCTCTTCTATGTCACCGAATGGGCGTCGATCAACTACGACCAGGCGGATGACATGGAGCTCCAGCTGATCTCTGCGAGCAATTTGAAGTATCAGACGCAGAACGGCTTCACCATCCGGACCAGCGACGTCTACCGCAGTGCGGAACACACCTATGTCTTTGCCGAGCGGTCTTTGGCGCAGCCGGACGGCGCGGTGGAGAATTCCCTGATCATGTGGACCAACCAGTACGACGTTCAGCTGGACATCGTTGCATGGCAGATGGACGGCATGGACCCCGCGAAGCTGAAGGAGTCCGTGAAGGCGCTGGCTGACACGGTGCGCATCACGCCCGTATTGCCCCAGGTCACGACGCAGGAGCTGGCGGACGGCCGGATCATCCTCGACCTCGGCGACGTCCGGTATGCGTTCATGCCGCTGGACGTCCGGTTTGCCCTGACCCGGGTGAGCAGCAGGTATCTGTTCGAGCGGATGGGCTACGACCGGGATGACGACATTGCCTCGATGGAAGAGAACGACATTTTCGCCATCCTCTGTGACCGGCTGCAGCGCGCCCGCGTTCAGCTCTTTGTCATGCGGGATGCGGATTCCCAGGATTATTCCGGAATGGTGGACTTCCTCCGGGTCGCGGCGGAAAAGAACCGCCTGCGCGAAGGCGGATGGACGGTCGAACGGTGCGAGCTGCTCACGGGCGCGGAGATGGCGTTTGTCAAGAGCGTCATTTCTTCGGTGAAGGAGGACGGCACCCAGGAATGGCGGCTGGCCTACGGCACGTCGGTGAACGGCGTCCGGATCGAGTTCCAGGTGTTCGCCAACGGCCCGACGATCCTGGAAGAGGTGGAGGCTGAGGTGGACGCAATGGTCCGCGGCTTCCATGCCGAAACGGACGAATGATGCGTACATCGCAGGAAAGGGGTGCTGGTATGAAGAAAATCCTGACGCTGCTGCTGGCGGCGATGCTGCTTGTGACGCCTTTCTGCGCGGTTGCAGAGGACGTCGGCGAGGTCACGGTGGAGGCTGCGGGCCTGACGGTTTACCTGACGCCGCCGCTGGAGACGATCCTGATCGGTCGGGACAGCAGCGCATCGGTGTTCAACCGGGCCGGACTGTTCCAGCCGCAGACCATCGCCTATATGAAGGAATGGGACATCTATGCCCTCATCCTCAGCGAAACGGACGACAGCTGGGAGATCACCCTGAGCGTCGGCGAGAGCGAAGAGGCGGACATGGATGCGGTGGCGGAGTTCTCCACGGCGATGATGTGCGCGTGGATGGAGAAGGACTACGAGGAAGCCGGCTACACGGACGTGAAGGCGGAATTCTTCCCGTCCATCGGCTATCCCTACATCCGTGTGGAGGCTGCCTACACGCTGGAGGACGGCTATCAGGGCAGCATCGTTACCTATTACACAACGCAGTCCGGACACTGGCTGGACGTGACGCTGCAGTGCGAGGGCGTCCCGTCCGAGGAGGCGCTCACGGCGGTGGAGGAGATCGTGCACTTTATCTGGTGCATCCCCAGCGCATGAGCGATGCACGAAGGAGAGGTTGAAGATGGAAGAGAAGAAGCTGAGCCTGCCGGAGATCCATGCGGAGCTGGTGGAGCAGCTGAAGGATATCACTGCGATCTGCGAGCGCCACGGGATCGGGTACAACCTGATGTGCGGCACGCTCTTGGGCGCGGTGCGGCACAAGGGCTTCATCCCGTGGGACGATGACGTGGACCTGCTGATGACCCGCGAGGAGTTTGAGAAGTTCCGCGTCGTGTATCCGAAGGAGTGCGACAAGCGCTTCGAGCTGACCTATCTGGACACGTGGACGCCCCGCGTCATGAACCGCGATCCGGAAAAGGCGGCCGCGTTTACCGATTTCTTCATCCTCGATCCCGTGCCCCCGGCAGGGCTGAAGCGCAAGCTCTGGTTCCTGCGCCTGCATATGCTGCAGGGCATGATGAAGAAGAACGTGGATTACAGCCGGTTCGGGCTGAAGAACAAGATCCTGCTGTTCGGCACGCATGTGCTGGGCCTGCCCTTCTCCACGAAGACGAAGGCCGCATGGTACGAGAAGTGCTCCCGGTCGGAAAAGCCGGGGAACGACGTCTGCATGTCCAACGGCGCGTTTGAGCTGATGACGCACATCTGGCATCCGGATCAGTTCGCCGAGAAGGTGCGCGTGCCCTTCGAGGGGATCGAATGCCAGATCCCGGCGAAGTGGGACGAGGTGCTGACCATCCTCTTCGGCCCGGATTACATGACGCCTCCGCCGGAAAGCGAGCGCGTGGCGAAGCATCTGGACGTGTAAAAAATCATCGTCGCCTCCGGGCGGTTTGAAGGGCGTGCGCCGTATGACGTGCGCCCTTTACGAAAGGATTCCTACATAAGAATGGATATGATTTTCTGCCCCCTCTATTCCGGCTCCAGCGGCAACGCGCTCTTCGTCCAGTATGGCGGCACGCGGCTGCTGATCGACGCGGGAAAGTCGGGGAAAATGATCGACGAGGCGCTGGATATGATCGGCGTCGATCCGCGGACGCTGGATGCGCTGCTGATCACCCATGAGCACTCCGACCACATCTGCGGCGCGGGCGTGCTCAGCCGCAAGTACAAGCTGCCGATCTACGCCACGAGCGGCACATGGGAGGCCATGGACGGCAAGCTCGGCAAGATCGCGGAGGAGCAGCGTCGGACCTTCGACCCCTTCGCGGATTTCTATATCGGGGATATCGGGGTGGTGCCGTTCCTGATCCCCCATGACGCGGCGGAGCCGGTGGGCTACCGTCTTTGGGGCGGCAACGTGAGCATCTCGACGGCGACGGATCTGGGGTATTTCCCCCGGACGATCCGGGATGCGGTCGCGGGCAGCTCCCTGGTGCTGCTGGAGAGCAACCACGACCCGGACATGCTGCGGATGAACAGCCACTATTCCCAGCGGCTCAAGCAGCGCATCCTCTCCAACCACGGCCACCTGTCCAACGACGCCTGCGCCGATGCGCTGCTGCAGCTGGTGGACAACGGCACGCAGCATGTGATCCTCGGCCACCTGAGCGGGGAGAACAACACGCCCGCGCTGGCCCGGCAGGTCAGCGAGAACCGCATGGTCCGCGAGGGCATCCGCCTGGGAGTGGATCTGTGCCTGGACGTGGCCTACCGCGACCGGGTGGGCAGCGTGTATACGCTGGAGGCGGATGTATGACGCGGCTGCGGCTGACGCTGGCGGCGATGCTGGCGCTGACGCTGCTGCGGACGCCGGTGACGCTCCTGACGACGCTGCTGCTGCCGGATGCGGCGGTTGCGCCGGTGACGAATGCGCTGGCGGCAGCGGGGCAGTCGCTGCTGCTGTTCGCGCTGCCGGGATGGCTGCTGCGGCCGGCGAAGGAGCCTGAAGAGGAGAAGCCGCATTTTCCCCTGGGGCGGGGGCTGCTGCTGTCGGCGGTGCTGGCGGTGCTGGCACGGGCGACGGCGACGCCGCTGAATCGCTGGTGGGCGGGGCTGCTGTCGCTGCCGGCCGCGCATCTGCCGCAGGCGGACGGCCTGGTGGGGTTGCTGGCATTGACCCTTGCGGCAGCGGTGATCCCCGCGGTCTCGGAGGAGCTGCTCTTCCGCGGCGCGCTGCTGGGCAACCTGCGCAGGAACGGGCCGGCGTGGCAATCGCTCCTGCTGACGACGGCGATGTTCGCCCTGATGCACGGAAGTCCGGCAGGGCTCCCGGGGCATCTGCTGATCGGCTTCGTGCTGTCGGCGCTGATGCTCCGCACGGGGCGGCTTGCGATGCCCGTCGCGGCGCACCTGATCTTCAACCTGCTGGCGCTGTTTCCCCGGTGGGATGCGGGCGCGGCGGCGCCGTGGATCTGCGCGGGGCTGCTTGGCGTGCTGACGGGCTGGCTGCTGTGGGGGCTGAAACGGTCGGAGCGGAGGGCGCTCCCGCTGACGGAGAGCCTGATGTGCGCGGCGATCCTGCTGGCGATGGGCATCCGGTATCTGATATGATGTAAACGTTTTCTTCTATTATATATGCAACGGAAGCTGAGAGGTGAAGGATATGATCCTGCTTTCCCTGCAGGGAGTGCAGAAGAGCTTCGGTACCAATGAGGTGCTGCGCAATGCATCCCTGGTGCTGCAAGATGGTCAGCGGATGGGCCTGGTGGGCGTGAACGGCTGCGGCAAGTCGACGCTGATGAAGATCATCGCGGGCGTTGAGAGTGCCGACGGCGGCACGATCACCATGCAGAAGGGCCTGCGCCTTGGCTACCTGGCGCAGCAGGGCGACGTGGGCGAGGGCCGCACGGTGCTGGAGGAGCTGGAGAGCGTCTTCGAGCCGGTGGTGCGCATGGAACAGCAGCTGCGCGAGCTGGAGGAGCAGATGGCGGAATGCGGGGACGACATGACCCGCCTGAGCCGCCTGGGCAATCAGTATGACCAGCTGACGCATGAGTTCGAGCGCCGCAACGGCTATGGCTGGCGCTCCACGGTGCAGGGTGTGCTGGCGGGCCTGGGCTTCCGCAAGGATCAGCAGGGCCAGCTGGCGAGCCTCCTGTCCGGCGGCGAGCGCACCCGACTGTGCCTGGGCCGCATGCTGCTGACCGAGCCGGACCTGCTGCTGCTGGACGAGCCGACCAACCATCTGGACCTGAAGTCCATCGCGTGGCTGGAGGAGTACCTGCGCACCTACAAGGGCGCGGTGCTGCTCATCAGCCATGACCGCTACTTCATGGACCATGTCTGCGACCGGATGTGCGAGCTGCTGCTGGGCACCACGGAGAGCTACGACGGCAATTACACCCGGTATATCGAGCAGCGCACGGAGCGATTCGAGATCCGCATGAAGGCATACGAGCTGCAGCAGAAGGAGATCGCCCGCCAGGAAGCGATCATCGCCCGCTACCGCCAGTTCAACCGGGAAAAGTCCATCAAGCTCGCCGAGAGTCGGGAGAAGCGGCTGGAGAAGATCGAACGGCTGGAAAAGCCGCAGGACGAGAGCGCCATCCGCTTCCGCTTCGACACGCGCCGCCGCACGGGTGACGACGTGCTGATGATCGACGAGCTGGCGAAGGGCTTCGACGGCCGGATGCTCTTTGAGCATGTGAAGATGCACCTGCGCGCCGGCGACCGCGTGGCGCTCATCGGCGATAACGGCGTGGGCAAATCGACGCTGTTCAAGTGCATCACCGGCGAACAGAAGCAGGACCAGGGAACGATCCGCTTCGGCGCGGGCGTGGACATCGGCTACTACGACCAGCACCAGGCACATCTGCACGAGAACAAGACCGTCCTGGACGAGGTGTGGGACGACTTCCACCGCCTGGATCAGACGGAGGTGCGCGGCGCGCTGGGACTGTTCCTCTTCACGGGGGACGAGGTGCTCATGCCCGTCAGCACCCTTTCCGGCGGCGAAAAGGGCCGCGTGGCGCTGACGAAGCTGATGCTGCGCAAGGACAACGTCCTGCTGCTGGACGAGCCGACCAACCATCTGGACATGGATTCCCGCGAGGTGCTGGAGGACGCGCTGGAGAATTTCCCCGGTACGATCCTCGCCATCAGCCACGACCGCTACTTCATCAACCGCTTCGCCACGAAGGTCTGCGTGCTGGAGAAGGACGGCCTGAAGGAGTACCTGGGCAACTACGACGACTATTTCGAGAAGATCAACCGCCAGCAGGAGCCCGACGGCGAGACGGCCGGCATGACCCGCACGGCGATCGAGAAGGAGAAGCGCAAGTCCCGCGAGGAGGAAAAGCGCATCAAGGAGCGCAAGCTCGCCCTGGCCAACGCGGAGAAGGCGATCGCCGCAGCCGAGGATGAAGCGGCGGAGATCGAGGCGCAGCTGGCGGACCCGGCGACCTATCAGGACGCCGACAAGGCGGCGCAGCTCGCCAAGGCCTACCAGCAGAAGAAGGAAGAGATCGAACGGCTCTATGCCCGCTGGGAGGAGCTGGAGGCAGGGGCGGAGTAAATGTTCCTTCACAGAATCACATGCATAATACACGGAACCGGATGTGTCCATCGGATGCATCCGGTTCTGTTTTGTCCATACAGACGTGCATAAAACGTAGACACACACATGGACGTGTATATAAAAATTCGCGCAAAAGCAGGTATATCAATGGATTGGAGTTTCCAAGTGTGAAAAGAAAAAATCGTGGTCCCGAATCGGACGTTTTCGGGGGCAAGGATGGACACACCGGATGCCGTGTTTTGATGTGTTTTCCGCAAAAGCATGGAAACACCGCAAAATCGGGCCTGAAAACGTAAAAAAGTTTCAAAATTTCTTGAAAAACATTCGAAATACCTCTTGATTTTTTTTTGCATATGCCTTATAATATGACTGTTGTCTGTTTAGGGATGAAGTGGTAAGTTGCCGCCAGGCCAGGCGGGTAATTATCATGGACCAGCCCGACAATCGGGCGACGGACTCGAGGCGCGGCGGTGCTTGCACCTGCAGTGAGGACCGTAACGGCGCCAACGAGACGCAATAGGAGGTAAATCAATGGCCATCCAGAAAATCCGCATCAAGCTCAAGAGCTATGAGCACACCCTGATCGACCAGTCCGCTGAGCGGATCGTCGAGGCTGCCAAGCGCACTGGCGCCCGCGTGTCGGGCCCGATTCCGCTCCCCACGGAGAAGGAGATCGTGACCATCCTGCGCGCTACCCACAAGTACAAGGACAGCCGCGAGCAGTTCGAGCGTCGTACCCACAAGCGACTGATCGACATCATCAACGCGAGCCCCAAGACCGTGGACGCCATGTCGAAGCTCGAACTTCCTGCTGGTGTCGAAATCGAAATGAAGCTGTAAGGCAGGAGGAACGAAACAATGAAGAAAGCGATCGTGGGTAAGAAGATCGGCATG
>SVGU01000063.1 GCA_015056155.1 Clostridiales bacterium | reverse complement strand
GAAACCGCCCCGCCCGCGCGGCAAAGCCCCGCGATACGATTACAGTCAGAGGGCCAGCGGGCCCTCCGACACCTCCCAAGGAGGCTTTTTTGACAGGCTGAGGGACGCTCTCCGTGGAAGGGGAGCGTCCCTTGATGTGTCTGGCAGGAAGGGGTTACTGGCCGTTCAGGGCGTCCAGCGCCGCCTGTGCATCCTCGCGGCCTGCGTTCAGGGCTGCCTCGAACCACTGGCGGGCCAGGTCGTAGTCGGCTTCGCCCAGACGGGCGTCGCGGTACAGCGTGCCCAGCTGCAGCATGGCATAGCTGCTGCCCAGTTCGGCGGCTGCATCGTATATCTCGCGGGCGCGGGGGTAGTCGGCGATGATCGGCTCCCAGTTGCCGGAGAGGAACCAGCCCAGCCACTCCAGCGCAGCGACGTCGGTTGGGTCCATGGCATGGGCCTTCTCAAAGTAGATGAAGGCCATCGCCATGTCCTTTTCGATGAGGACCGTGCCGTCCGCGGCGGTGGCGCCGTCCTTGTACAGGTAGGCGGTCTTGGTGCAGGCATACGCCTCACCCTTCCTCGCGCCGTCCAGCCAGATCGCCAGCACGCGCTGGTAGTCGGGGGCGTCGCCGGCCAGGATGGCGTCGACCAGCTCGTTGCGGTGCGATGCGGTCAGCGTGCCCTTGTCAAAGGCCTGGTTGAGGAGCTCGATGAGCCTGTCTTCGTCCGGAAGCAGAAGGTCCGTGCCGTCTGCAGCGATGACGCCGTCGTGGTAGGTATTATAGAGCAGGGTGAACGCGTAGTCCTCGCCGCCTTCGTAGGCCTTCTGATACCAGGCGACAGCTTCTTCCGGGTCCGGAATGCCGCCGGTGTAGCTGCCGTCCATGTAGCCTTTCCCCAGGTCGAACATGGCCTGGAAATGGCCCAGCCCGGCAGAGCGCAGGTTGAAGGCCAGAGCATTGGTGTAGTCCGGGGAACCATCCGGGGAGAACATGCCGCACTCGTAGCCGGCGGCGATCCAGGACAGGAACGCGCCATCGTTCTGATCTTCGCCGGTGAAGGTCGATTCCATGGACAGCAGCAGGTCGCGGACAGCGACAGTGTCGACGGCATCGCTGGGAATCAGCTTGCTTCTGTACAGATAGATCAGGTTGATGGCGGAAAAATGGTCGCCGGCAGCAACCGCCCTGTTGAACCATTCGGCGGCGGCGAGATGGTCGGGGTCGCCGGTCAGGCCGTCGGACAGGATGACTGCGGTGTAGTACATGGCGGAGGCATTGCCGGCGTTGCCCAGCTCTTCGAACAGGGGCAGCGCGGCCGCGTAGTCGCCGGCCTGGTAGAGGGCGAAGGCGGCGTCGTAGGCAGAGACGTCCGCCTCCTGCGTTTCGGCGCAGGCGAACGGCAGACACGAAAGCATCAGCAGCAGGGCGAGGATCAGGGACAGCTTCTTCAATTCAACGACCTCCTTCACGGCAGCAGGGGAATGGATGACAAAAACGGCATTCGATGCCCATATTATACCATGCTGGCAGGAAGAAAACAAGAGGGTGCAATAAAATGATGCGCTATCTCATTGCTGCGGATCCGCCAGAGACATGGCGATCTTCTCCGGCGTGATGGGCAGCTCGCTGTGCCAGACGCCGGTGGCGCGGTAGATCGCGTGGGCGATGGCGGGGGCAGGGGTGTTGATGACGATTTCGCCAATGGACTTCGCGCCGAAGGGACCGGTGGGCTCGTAGCTGTGCTCGAATTCCACGCGCAGGCGGCCCGTTTCCAGTCGGGTCGGTAGCTTGTACTGCATGAAGGAGGACTCGATGGGCTTGCCGTTTTCGTCGTAGGTGACGTTCTCCATCAGCGTGTGGCCGATGCCCTGGACGAGGCCGCCCTCGGTCTGGATGCGGGCCAGCGCGGGATTGATCGGGATGCCGCAGTCCACCACGGCCGCGTAATCCAGCACCGTCACCTGACCGGTCAGCTTGTCCAGCTCGATCTCGACCATGCCCACCATGTAGGGCGGGGGCGAGACGGGGGAGGAGTGGGTCGCGGTGGCCTCCGCGGGGTGGGTGTTGCCGACCTGCGCGCGGTAGGCGATGTCCTGCAGGCTGACGGTTTTCCCCGTGGCGGCGGAGCGGACATGATCGCTGGCGAAGACGACCTCGTCCCGCGTGCAGTCCAGCATCTCCGCTGCGATGGTGCAGATGGTTTTCTTCAGGTCCGCGCAGGCCTTCTCCACCGCCTTGCCGGTGATGTAGGTCGTGGAGGAGGCGTAGGAGCCGGAATCGTAGGGGGAAGCGTCCGTGTCCGCGCCGAAGACGGCCACGTCATCCACGTCGCAGTCCATGCATTCGGCGACCATCTGCGCCAGAATGGTGTCGCAGCCGGTACCCATATCCGCCGCGCCGATGAGCAGGTTGTAGGTGCCGTCCTCGCTGAGCTTGACGGTGGCGGAGCCGACGTCCACGTTGGAGATGCAGGAGCCCTGCATGGCCATGGCGACGCCCGCGGCCCGGACCTTCCCGTTGCCCAGATCGCGCACGGGGTATTTCTCCTCCCAGCCGAAGAGCTCGCGGCAGTGCTGCATGCACTTGTCCAGCGCGCAGGCGTTGTTGGGCTCGTTGTAATAGGCGGGCATGACCATGCCCTCCCGCACCATGTTCATGTCGCGCAGGACAGTGGGGTCCATGTCCAGCTTCGCCGCCAGCTCGTTGACGATGGATTCCACGGCGAAGATGCCCTGTGTCGCGCCGTAGCCGCGGTAGGCGCCGGCGGACTGGTGGTTGGTGTAGACCACGTCGTAGGCGAAGCGGAACGCCTCCAGCGAGCCGGTGTAGAGGGGGATCGACTTGTGGCCGGAGAGGCCGACCGTCGTGGGGCCGTGCTCGCCGTATGCGCCGGTGTTGGACAGGGTGTAGAGGTCCAGCGCGCGGATCCTGCCCTCCTTCGAGGCGCCGATGCGCACGCGGATCTCCATTTCATGACGCGGGGAACCGGCGATCTGGCTCTCCTCGCGGGTGTAGATCAGCTTGGCGGGGCGGCCGGTCTTCAGGGTGACGAAGGCGGGGTATACCTCGCACACGGCCGACTGCTTCGCGCCGAAGCCGCCGCCGATGCGGGGCTTTTCCACGCGGATGCGGCTCTTGGGGATGCCCAGGGCGTTGGAGAGGATGCGGCGGGTGTGGAAGACGATCTGCGTGGAGGAGACCACGTGCAATCGGCCGTAGCGGTCAAGCGCCGTGTACGTGCGGAAGGTCTCCATCATCGCCTGATTGAAGGCGCGGGTGTGGTAGGTGCGCTCGAGCACCACGTCGCACCCGGCCATGACGGCGTCGACGTCGCCGCGCGCCTCGGTTTCGCTGGCCACGAGGTTGCGGCGGTTGTCGCCGCCCACGGGGCAGGGGGGATACCAGTCCTCCTCCGGGTGCACCAGGACGGGGTTGTCCTTGGCGGTGTGGAAGTCCAGCACCGCGTCCAGCACCTGATAGCGGACCTTCACCAGCTTCATGGCCTTGAGCGCGGCCTTCTCGGTCTCCGCGGCGATGATCGCCACCGCGTCGCCGGAGAAGCGCACGTGCCGGTCGAGGATCAGCCGGTCGTAGGGGGAGGGCTCGGGGTAGGTCTGGCCGGCGATGGCGAAGCGGTTCTTCGGCACGTCCTCCCAGGTGTAGACGTCCACCACGCCGGGCACCTTCCTGGCGATGGACGTGTCGATCTCTTCGATGATGGCGTTGGCGTGGGGGCTGCGCAGGAGCTTGACCACCAGGGCGCCCGGCGGCGTGATGTCGTCGGTGTAGACGGGCTTGCCGGTCAGCAGCTGCATGGCGTCCTTCTTGCGCACGGATTTGTTGACGGATTTGTATGCTTTATGCTCCATGGCTGCCTCCCTGGCCGTTGCGGCTGTTCAGGTAATTGCGGATGCCGCGCAGCTGGCCCTCGTAGCCGGAGCAGCGGCAGAGGTTTCCCGCCAGATACGCGCGGATCTCATCGTCGGTGGGGTCGGGGTTTTC
This sequence comes from Clostridiales bacterium, assembly GCA_015056155.1. Classification (GTDB taxonomy): domain Bacteria; phylum Bacillota; class Clostridia; order Christensenellales; family Aristaeellaceae; genus UBA11524. The sequence continues at coordinate 12,743 of SVGU01000063.1, read as the reverse complement.
CCGCAGCAGCGCGATGGTGTTCATCACGAAGCCGGGGTTGCAGAAGCCGCACTGGTCCGCGCCCTGATCGGCGATGAAGGCGACGAAGCCGGCGGCCTCCTCCTGCAGGCCCTCGAGGGTATCGATCCTGTGCCCGTCGGCGCGGGCGGCCAGCATGGAGCAGGAGAGGATCGGCGCGCCGTCCATCAGCACCGTGCACAGGCCGCAGTTGGCGGTCTCGCACCCGCGCTTGACGCTCAGGCAGCCATGCTTGCGGACAAAGTCGATCAGCAGGCAATCCGGATCGATCGAATCGACGACGACCCTGCCGTTCAGCCTGATACGGATCTCCATTATAGGACACCTCCCAGCTCATGCATGCTTCTTTCCACCAGCACCCGGATGAGGTGGCTGCGGTATGCGGCGCCCGCGCGGGTGTTGGAGCCCGTGGGAGCGCTGTCCGATACGTATCTGGCGAAGGCGGCCGCCTTCCCGGCATTCACGCCCCCGGCCAGGAGTCCCTGCGCATCGCGGACGATCATCGCCCGGGCGGGGCGCGCGCCGATCACGGCCCGGTATTCGCCGCCCATTTCGGACAGGGCGCAGGCGATCACCGGGAAGTCCGTGCGCTGGTTGCGCATGGCCGTGTACACGAAGCGGCCGGGGGTCTTCTTCACGATCAGGCGCACGAGGATATCGCGGTCCGCCTTCATCTGCGCGAACTGCTCCAACGGTACCACGCCGCCCTTGTACAATTCAACGTATGCATCCATGGCCATGAAGACCGTCAGCACGTCGGAGAAGCCGAAGCGGCTCCACAGGCTGCCGCCCACGGTCGCCATGCTGCGGAACTGCACGCCGACGATGTCCTTCACCGCGTCGCGGACGGCGCCGCAGGTGTAGGCGTTCAGCGCAGGGTGCTTCTCCAGCTCCCGCAGCGTCGTCATCGCGCCGATGCGGAAGGCGTCCTCCGTTTCCTCCACGCCTGCGAGGTTCAGGTCGCACAGGTCGATGGCCGTGTTGATGCTGCCGCGGCCCATCTTCAGCCACAGCATGCCGCCTACGATGCGGTTGCGGCGCGACTGGTTCAGCGTATATGCTTCCTCCAGGCTTTGCGCCCGGATGTACTTCTGTATGGTGATCATCAGCAGAGCCCCTTTCCGAAGATTTTCGGATTTCTTTTCTCTATTATAGCAGAAGGGATTGATTTTTGGAATCATAATTGGTATCCTTGCGTTGTAGTTTTCAAACAACAACGCAAGGAGGAATCTCCCATGAAACGCATTCTGTCCCTGATGCTGGCGATCGCCCTGATGCTGTGTGCCACGGCGGCGCTGGCGGAGTACCCCCTCACCGTGACCGATCAGGCGGGCCGCGAGGTCACGATCGAAAAGGCCCCGGAAAAGCTCGTCAGCGGCTACTACATCTCTACCAGCGCCCTGATCGCCCTCGGCCTGGAGGATCAGCTGGTCGGCGTGGAGGCGAAGGCCAACAAGCGCGCGATCTACCGCCTGAGCGCCCCGGAGCTGATCGACCTGCCCAGCGTCGGCTCCGCCAAGGAGTTCGACCTGGAGGGCTGCGCGGCGCTGGAACCGGATCTGGTCATCCTGCCGCTGAAGCTCAAGAATGCGGCCCAGACCCTCGAGAGCCTCGGCATTGACGTGCTGCTGGTGAACCCGGAGGATCAGGAGCTGCTGAATGGGATGATCGACCTGATCGCCGCGGCGACCGGCGCGACGGAAAAGGCGCAGCAGCTCCATGCCTTCACGGCGGTGCAGGAGGCGGCCCTCGCGGCGAAGCTGGTGGAGGTGGAGCGCCCCACCGTCTACCTCGCCGGCAATTCCAGCATGCTCTCCACCGCCGGCGACGCCATGTACCAGTCCGACATGATCCGTCTGGCGGGCGGCGCGAACGTCGCGGCGGAGATCACCGACAGCTACTGGGTGCAGGTCAGCTACGAGCAGCTGCTGGCGTGGGACCCGGCGTATATCGTCCTGGCCTCCGACGCCACCTACACGGTGGAGGATGTGCTGAACGACCCGAACCTCGCCGATTGCAGCGCCGTGGTGAATGGCCGCGTCTTCCAGCTGCCCGGCAAGGCAGAGGCATGGGACAGCCCCGTGCCCAGCAGCATCCTTGGTGCGGTGTGGCTGGCGGGCGTGCTGCATCCCGAGCAGTTCTCCGCAGAAGCCTGTGAGGCACTGATCAATGAGTATTATGAGACGTTCTACGGCTTCACCTACAGCGCGGACTAAGGCGCTGTGCGCCGCCGGGGCAGCGATGATGCTTGCCCTGGCGGCGGTGAGCCTGCTGGTCGGCCGGTATCCGCTGTCGCTGGCGAAGCTCCTTGCCGGGGACGGCATGCAGTGGCGCGTCCTGACGACGCTGCGGCTGAGCCGGACGCTGGTGGGGCTCGCAGGCGGGTTCGCGCTGGGAATTGCGGGCTTTGTGTACCAGACGGTGTTCCGGAATCCGCTGGCCTCGCCGGACATCATCGGCGTGTCCTCCGGCGCAAGCGCTGGCGCGGCGGCAGGCATCCTGTTCATGTCCGGCGCGGCGGCGGTGACGATTTCCGCCTTTGCGGGGGCGGTGGCGGCGGTGGTGCTGGCCCTTGCCCTGGCCGGGCTGGACCGCAGCGGCAGAAGCGGCACCATCGTCCTGGCCGGCATCGCAGTGCATTCCCTGGCGCAGACGGCGCTGATGTGCCTGAAGCTGACCGCTGACCCCGAGCGGGAGCTGGCCTCGATCGAATATTGGATCATGGGCAGCCTGAACGGCGTGAGCGCCCATGCCATCGGGGGCAGCCTCGTCCTGTGCCTGGTCTGCGTGGCGGCGCTGCTGCTGCTGCACCGGCAGATCATTCTCCTGTCCGCCGAGGAAGGGGAGGCGCGCACGCTGGGCGTGAACGTCGGGCTCCTGCGGCTGGCGGTGCTGCTGATCGCGACGCTGACGGTGGCGGGGGTGGTCAGCCTGACGGGCCTGATCAGCTTTGTGGGGCTGCTGGCGCCCCATGGCGCGCGGCTGCTGACGCGGAACAACCGCCTGGGCACGATGCTCCTGTCGGGCTTCCTCGGCGCGGTCATCCTGCTGGCGGCGGACATCCTCGCGCGGAGCGTCGCGGCTACCGAGCTGCCGGTGAGCATCTTCACCAGCCTGATCGGTGCGCCGTTCCTGCTCACACTGCTTGTCAGAGGGAGGAAAGAGGCATGAGCGGCTTTCGGGTGACGGACCTCTGCGCGGGCTACGGCGGCAGGCGCGTGCTGGACGGGCTTTCCTTCTCGATGGAGGCGGGCCGGGTGATGGGCGTCCTGGGCGCCAACGGCAGCGGCAAGACGACGCTGCTGCGGAGCATCTGCGGCATCCTGCGCCACGGGGGCGAATGCACCCTCGGCGATGTCCGCCTGGAGGGTCTCAATGCCCGCCGGTTGTCCCAGCTGTGCAGCTACATCCCGCAGCGCAGCGGCGTCACCATTGACATTTCCGCGCTGGACGTGGTGCTCATGGGCTTCAACCCGCGCCTGGGTCTGCTGGAGCACCCCACGGCGGCCATGCGGCAGCAGGCGCTCGCGGCCCTCGAACGCGCGGGGCTCGGCGGCATGGCGGAGAAGAATTACCAGCACCTGAGCGAGGGGCAGAAGCAGCTGTGCATCCTCGCGCGCACGCTGGTCACGCCGGGCCGGCTGCTGCTGCTGGACGAGCCGGAGAGCGCGCTGGACTTCCGCTTCCGCTACCGCATGCTGGACGTCATCCGGCAGTGGGTGGCGCAGGAAAAACGCATGGCGCTCGTCGCCCTGCACGACCCCATGCTGGCGCTGAACGACTGCGACGAGCTGCTGCTCCTCCGGAACGGGCGGAGCATCGGCGTGCTGAGGCCCGGGAGCGATCCCCTCGACCGCATGGAAAAGCTGCTGAGGGAAGTGTACGGCAGCGTCAGCCTGCACCGCTGCGCCGACCGGACGGGAAGGGAACACATCATCATGCTGAACGAAGGAGCGGACGGTCTGTGAAAGCGATGACGCGGATCATCTTTGTGGACGATGCGGGGGAGAAATTCTTTGGCGAGGGGCCGTGCCGGCTGCTGCGCGGGGTACAGGAGACCGGCTCGCTCCGGGCTTCGGCGATGCAGATGGGCATGTCCTACACCAAGGCGCTGAAGCTGATCCGCAATGCCGAAAACGCGCTGGGGTTCCCGCTGACCATGCGAACCACGGGCGGCAGGGACGGCGGCGGCAGCCGCCTGACCCCCGAAGGAGAGGAGTGGCTCGGACGGTATGAAGCCTACCGCGATGCCTGCGTGCAGGCCAACAGGGAGATCTACCGGGAATTCTTTCCCGGACAGCGCTGAACGGACGGTGGGTGCGTGATCATGGCGTCCGGCATGTCCCGGCGCTTCGGCAGCAACAAGCTGCTGGCGGATTTCTGCGGCGAGCCGATGATCCTGCGCATTCTCCGCGCGACGCAGGGGCTGTTTGCCCGCCGCGTGGTGGTCACGCGGACGCCGGAGGTCGCGGAGCTGTGCGGGCAAATGGGCGTGGAGGCCATCCTGCACGGTCTGCCGCTGCGCTCGGACACCGTGCGCCTGGGGCTGGAGGCCGTCGGCGAGGCGGATGGCTGCATGTTCTGCGCGGCAGATCAGCCGCTTCTGCGCCGGGAGACCATCGAAGGGCTCCTGCGGGCTGCGGCGGACGATCCCGACAGCATCTGGCGGCCCTGCCACGGCGGTCAGCCCGGTTCGCCGGTGCTGTTTCCCCGCTGGGCCTTTGACCGGCTGATGCATCTGCCGGAGGGCAAGGGCGGCGCGTATGTCGCCCGCATGCACCCCGAGCGCGTGCGGACCATCCCCGTCCGCGATGAATACGAGCTGATGGACGCGGATGACCGGGAGGCGCTGGAGGCGCTGCTGCGCGTGAGCACAGAGCGCGGTGAATGACCGGACAGACCCGGCAGAGCAGTTCTGCCGGGCTTTTCTGTGCACATTTGGGGCGGCGGCGGACATGATGCTTTACATTTGACAAGTACAGGATGCAAATGCTATACTGAATGGGTCAAATGGGTCATCCGCAAGCGGCGGATGAGGATCCTGCCGGAGGGCAGAAAGGCGGTTTGTACCATGGCCAGCAGAGTCAACATTGCGGATATCGCCAGTGCGCTGGGGCTGTCCCGCAACACCGTATCCAAGGCGCTGAACGGAACGCCCGGCATCACGGACGAGACGCGCCAGCGCGTTCTGGAGCAGGCCGCGCGCATGAATTACAAGATGTTCGGCTCCCACATGGCGCGGATCCAGCCAGCGGAGGCCTCCACCATCCTCCTGATCTGCAAGGATCATCAGCTGATCAGCTCCTTTTTCGGCCCGCTGATCCTCCAGTTGCAGCGTCAGGCCCGGGCCCGCGGCGCGATCATCACCATGCAGTACATGTCGCCGGAGGAGATCAAGGACGGCGTCGTGCCCTCGCAGATCCAGTCGGTGGACGGCGTGATCGGCCTGGAGCTGCTGGACCATGACTACATGCGGAAGATCGTGGACAGCGGCAAGCCCTGCGTGTTCTTCGACAGCGCGATCGACACGGAGGACATCGAGACGCCCTTCGACGTGGTGCTGCAGGGCGAGCGCGGGCTGTATTCCGCCATCGAGGAGCTCTGCGGCAAGGGCTACACCCGCTTCGGCTTCGTGGGCGACCCCAACCACTGCGCGGGCTTCCGCAACCGCTACGACTTCTTCCGCCTGGCCCTGGTGGATCAGGGGCTGAGCGGGTTTGAGGCGCATTCCATCCTGACCGCGGACGAGCTGATGCACCAGCCCGATTCCTACCGCCGGGCGCTGCGCACGCTGGACGTGCCGGAGGTGTTCGTCTGCGCCAATGCGATGATCGCCATCCAGCTGATGAACGCCGTGCGGGACGAGAAGATCGCCCTGCCGGCGCATGCCGGACTGGTGGTGTTCGAGACCACCCACGATCTGGTCACGGACGGCAAGATGCTCGTCACCGTGAACGTCAGCCGCAAGCAGATCGCCTCCTCCCTGTGCATGCTGCTGTTCGACCGCATGCAGAACCCCGACGCCACCAAACGGATCATCAAGCTGGATTCCCGCATCGAGATCTTCTGATCCGGACGGTGGATCCATGGTGGATAACTTTTCAGAAAAAGAAACAGACCAGCCGCTGCGGTGCAGGGAAAGCATCAGCAGCGGCTGGTTCGTTTTGGTCAGACCTTGTTGCGGCCCATGCGGCTGTACACATCGTCGCGGCGGATCCATTCGAGGAACTCGACGAGCTCCTTGTCCCAGAAGGCGAATTCGTGCTCATAGCCGGGGACGTCGTCATACCGGCAGCGGGAGGCGCGCCAGTCGCGGAGGAAGGCGTTGCGGTAGCTGCTCACCCGGTCGTAGAGGAAATCGCCGTCGCCGATGCACATGAACAGATCTGGCAGCCTTTCGCCGGAGGCCAGGGCCTTGCGCGTTACGGCATACAGGTCGGTGCGGGCGATGCGGTTCATTTCGGGGTCCGCGTTTTCCGCCGGGATGCCGGGGGAGAAGGCGCCGATGGCATTGTAGCGGGCGGGGTTGGTCAGCCCGTGCAGGAGTGCGCCGTAGCCGCCCATGGACAGGCCGGCGATGTACCGCTCCTCCGCCCGGCCGGACACGGGGAAGTAGTTCTCCACGAACTCCGGCAGCTCCTCATTGAGAAAGTCGAAGAAGTTCTCGCCCAGCGGCGCGTTCTGGTACGCCTTGTTGTGGCAGGAGAAGGTCACCACGGCGATGCGGTATTCCTCGGCGTAGCGTTCCGCGCTGGTGTAGCGCAGCCACGCCTGATAATCATTGCCGTGCCCGTGCAGGAGGTAGAGCACCGGGAACTTCTCCGGCAGCTGATGCGTGTGGGGCAGGTGGAGGTTGCAGGAGGTGAAGGACGGCAGCGTGAGCGCAATGTCCACGGGATAGCCGAGGGAGTAGGAATAGAAATTGCAGCGGATCTGAGCCATATGGGTCCCTCCTTGTCATTCCTGAAGGCGGATGCGGCGGAAGGCGGCGCTGCCCTCGGAGACGAACAGGCCGAACTGCCGCCCGCTCCTGTCCAGCATCCGGGTGCCCAGCGCGATCCGGTCGTCCACGTACAGCAGCAGGATCGAGCCCTGCACGAAGATGCGCACCCTGTAATCGCGCCCGGCCTCCCAGTGGAAGGGGCGCTCCTGCTCCACCTCGTAGGGGAACATCTTGCCGCCGTCCTCGTACATCCGCAATCCGGTCTTGTACTGTACGCGGCCGCGCCGGGGCTCGAAGAGCAGGTAATAGCCCATGGCGAAGTCCTGGTCCACCTGCAGGGCGACGCCGAACTCCCGGGGCGTTTCGTCAAAGCGCACGGTCATCTCCAGCTTGCAGCATTCCGGCACGCGGTTCATCAGCATGCAGGCATAGCCGTTGGGGGAGGAGACCGCAGCCTCGTCCGCGCCCAGCTGCCAGGCGCCGTTGAGCGGCGTCATCTCCAGCGAGATGGGCTCCGTGAACGCCTGATCCACCGCCTCCGGCACGGTGACGGCCAGGTCGCCGTTTTCCTGCTGGATCAGCCGGTGTGCGATCATCGTGCCGCCCCAGTCCCAGGTGTTGTAGTCCTGCCCCGGATATTTTTCCGGGTTGAAGCCCCACAGGTTCTTCTCCCGCGTGGGATTCCAGCCGTACATCAGATGCTCGCGGCCGTCGGTGGCGTGCTTGGCGGCGTAGAAGCAGCGGGTGTCGAAGGTGTCCACCTTCGGGGTGATCCACGGCCCCCGGGGCGAGCGCGCCTTGCGGTAGAGCGTCACGAACCGGTCCGTGTAGACGGAGTAGGTCAGGTACCACCAGTCGCCCCAGCGGAAGATGTCCGGGCATTCGTGGGCGCTCTGGTTGTTCTGCGGCGCGTAGAGGGGTTCGCGGATGTCCCAGTGGATCAGGTCCGTGGAGGTGCACAGACCCACGCAGCCCTTGCGCATGGTCTTGCCCTTGGCCTGCGCCGCCAGCAGCATCCACCAGCACTGCTCCTCCTCGTTCCAGATCACGTGGGGATCGCGCCAGTCGCTCATTTCGTAGATCACGTCGTCCGGCTGGAAGGTCTCCTCCGGGTGCTCCGTCCAGTGCACCATGTCTTCGCTCGTGGCGTGGCAGACATACTGGCGCATGTAGGGGTGGAAGGTGAACTTGCAGTAGAACATGTGGTACACGCCGTCCACCTTCAGCACGGAGCCGGTGCCGCCGTGGATGCCGGTCCGGAACTCGTCGTGGAAGTGCAGGTGATCCTTCGTGCTCACGCAGGTCCAGCCCTTGCCGAGGAAGAACAGGCGGTATTCGCCATTGTCGTAGAAGGGGATGATGTCGCCGCCGGCCCCGCCGGGGGAGGTGTAGAAGATCGCACGGCTGCCCATATGCAGCGCTCCTTTCGCTCGGTCGGATCGGAAAAGGGGCCCGTCCTTCCGGATGAGCCCCTGTGGATGCAGGCTCCCGTCTTGGGATTCTGCGGTTATGCCATTGTATTCATCAGGCTGCGGACGTCCTGCTCTTCCGGGACGCTGGAGATGCCGCCCTGCTTCTGGGTGGAGAGGCTCGCGGCGCAGCAGGCGAAGCGCACGATGCCCTGCAGCTCCTCGGCGGTCAGCTCGCCCGGGTGCTTGCCGGTCTTCAGCAGCTGGCTCATGGCGCTGCCGCCGAAGATGTCGCCGGCGCCGGTGGTGTCCACGGCGCGGATGCCGCGGGGCGTTTCCACGGTGACGCTGCAGAGGCGGTTGGCCGCATGGCAGCCCTTGGGGCCCAGCGTCGCATACACGAGGGACACGCCGTATTCCTTCAGCAGCTTCTGTGCGCCCTCCTCGGGGGAGAGGCCCCATAGGAAGTCGATCTCCTCATCGCTGATCTTGACCACGTCGGCCTGACGCAGGCTCCATTCGATGGCCTCCTTCGCCGCGTCCTCGCTGTCCCAGAGGGGCTTGCGCAGGTTGGGGTCGAGGGAGATCAGCTTGCCCTGCTCTTTGGCCAGGGCGATGGCGCGGCGGGTGGCCGTGCGGGCGGGATCGTCCGTCAGGGACAGGGTGCCGAAGTGGAACACCCGGCTCTCGCCGATTAGCTCCTCCGGCAGCTCCTCCGCCTTCAGGCAGATGTCCGCGCCGGGCTTGCGGGCGAAGCTGAAGTGCCGGTTGCCCGTTTCGTCCAGGGTCACGAAGGCCATGGTGGTGAAGCAGTCCTGCGCGCAGATCACGCCGCGCAGGTCGATCCCCGCGTCGGACAGCGTCTGGCACAGCAGATGCCCGAAGGCGTCGTCGCCCACCTTGCCGATCATGGCGCAGGAGCCGCCGTACTTCTTCACCGCCGCCAGATAATTGCCGGGGGCGCCGCCGGGCTTGCCCACCAGCGTGGGATAGCCAAGGTCGTCTGTTTCCCGGCAGACAAAGTCCACCAGCAGCTCGCCCAGCGCAACCACATCGATCATGTGAGACACTCCTTCCATGCGTATCAGTTGATTTCCCAGACGTTCAGGCGCACATCCGCCTGGCCCGCGGCCTTCACGGCGACGCCGTAGCCCTCACCCTCGGGGAAGGCCAGTGCGGTCATCGTTTCGCCGCCGGCGAAGACCTCCACGGCGCATGCGTCCACATAGACGCGCAGGCTGATGCGGCCGTCCTCCGCCTCAAGGGGCATGGACATCCGGCAGGCCATGCCGTTCACGCTGCTCAGGGCCAGCGTGCTGCGGTCCAGCGTCAGCAGGCCCTCCGCCCACGTCAGGCGGACCGCCTCGTCGCCGGTGCGCATGATCTCCAGCGTCAGGCTTTCTGCGTCGGACACGTCCGCCTCCAGCTGGATCTCCGCATGCCGTGCGTATACCTCCGGCTCGGCAGGATGGTCCGCATCCACCGTCTGCGCGGCGGTCACGGCATTCCCGCGGGCGGCCTCCAGCGCCGGGGCGGGCTGTTGCACCAGCCGGTCGCCCTTCAGGTGCATCACGCGGGGCAGGGTCATCATGCCCGACCAGCCGTGGCCCAGCTTCTCCGTGGGGAACTTGCTCGCCCAGGAGGCCATCCAGTTGATGGCGATGCGCTGGCCTTCGGCGCCCTTGCAGCTCTGGGTCGCGTAGCAGTCCGTGCCGTGGTCCAGCACGGAAAGGGGCGTTCCCTCAAAGCGGGTCGTGTTGTCCTTCGTTTCGCCCACGCTGTACACAACGGGGCGGGGATTCACCGTCAGGGGACCCTCGTAGTCCACGCAGGAATACCATACCACGGTCCGGCCGTCCAGGTCAATTACGTCTGGGCATTCGGGCATCTTGCTGACGGTGGGCATGAAGACGCCCTCGTACGTCCACGTCTCCAGATCGCGGGAGGAGCAGCAGACCAGGCGCGTATCGTCCCGGTGACCGGCGGCCATGATGGCGCGCCAGCCGTCAGCCGTCTTCAGCAGGCAGGGATCGCGGAAGTCGTGGCGCTTGTAGCCCTCCGGCAGCATGGCGAAGGGCATCACGGGATTCAGCGCGCTCTTGACGATCGTTTTGCCGTCGAAGTGCGCCAGGCACTGCTGCTGGATGTCGCGGCCCTGTTCGTCCCTGGACACGCCGGTGTAGAGGATGTGTGCACCGCCCATGCCGTCGGGCAGGGCCGTACCGGAGAAGCAGCCGGCTGCGTCGTAGGGGCAGTCGGGCGCCATGGCAACAGGCAGATCCTCCCAGTGCACCAGATCGCGGCTGCGCCAGTGGCCCCAGTGCATGCTGTCCCAGTGCGCGGCGTAGGGGTAGTGCTGATAGAACAGGTGATAATACTCGCCGTCGAAGTGGAAGCCGTTGGGGTCGTTGATCCAGCCGATGGGCTGAATGGCGTGGAAACGGGGGCGATAACGGGGGTTGACCTGGTCCTTGTGGGCGGCAATATAAGCGTTTGCCTGCTCAAGCATCGTCATGGTTCATTCCGTCCTTTGTCACTTATTCCTGCAGCAGCCGGATGGTCAGGTTCTCAAAAACAGCGTCGCCGTCCGCCACATAGATTCCCCAGGGCATCTGAGGCATCTTGTAGATGCGGGTGGACAGCGCCTCGCGGCCGTCGAGGAAGAAGACCGCAATGTCGTTGTCGATGAGAATATCCAGCTGATAGGTGCGCTTGCTGGTGTCGATATCCCGGCAGATGTAGGACTGCTCCGCCACATAGCGCATGCGGGCGACCAGGCTGTTGTCGTAGCGGAGCTGCTCATGCTTCATGTTCAGCTCCACCGCCAGCGCCTTCATGAAGTTGTCGCTGCCGAAGAAGAAGCCGGCTGCCCGGGCGCTGTTGGAGATGGTCACGGTGGTGCTGATGAGCACCGGGGAATCCGGGAGGTTGCCGAAGGTCACGCCGCCGCCGTCCTTGTCGCCGGAGATGGCGATGGCGCCGTCATGCATCTCCGCCGCGCCGTCGACAACCTTGTAGGTCATCGGGACCGGCTCGCCGAACGCGGCGCGGATGGTGTCAGGCAGCTTCACCTTCAGCCAGCCGTTCTCGTCCTGCACGAGCTCGAACACGGCCAGATTGCCCGCCCAGTCCCACTCGGAGGTGTCCTTGAACTCGCCCGAATAGCCGCCGCGGGTGCCGATCCAGCCGCAGAGGTAGCGCTTGCCGTTGAGCACGCCGGTCTTGGCGGCGTAGAAGCCGTGGCTGTCGAAGGCGGTCATGGGCGGATGCTCCCACGGGCCCTCCAGCGTGGCGGCGCGCAGATACCGGGTCGTCCAGTCGGTGGAATACACCAGATACCACCAGTCGCCCCACTTGAACAGGTCGGGGCATTCCATGATGCCGCCGCGGATGTCGCACAGGGGCTCCATCTTCTCCCAGGAGCTCAGATCCTGGGAACGGTAGCGGGCGACCACGCCCCGGTTGTCCTTGACCGCCGTGATCAGCAGCCACCATTCCTGTCCCTCCTCGTTCCAGAACAGGAAAGGATCGCGGAAGTCGTGCCGGTTGTAGCCGTCCTCCTGATCCATGGTGAAGGTCTCGTCCTCCATTTTGACAAAGGACTGCAGCCCGTCCGTGCTGACGGCGTGGCGGATGTACTCGCGGGGCTTGCCCTGGTTGAAGAAATGGGGGTTGTTGCCGGTGTAGAAGGCGTGGTAGGTATCGCCCACCTTCGTCACCGAGCCGGTGCCCAGGGCCATGTCGTAATGGCTGGTGTAGGTGACGGGGATGTCCTCGCCGTTGTAGGTGTAGTGGACGAAATCGCGGGTGGTGAAGGAATGGAAGGGATGATAGGTGGGAGCGCCGTCACGCCAGTCCTGCAGGTAGAACAGGCGCAGCTCGCCGGACGCCTCGTCGCCCACCATGGGCATCACATCGCCGACCCAGCCCACCGGCGGCTTGGCAAAGATGGTGTACTGCGCCTTGCGGATATCCCAGGTGCGATCGCTGGACAACATCATATCCGGATCCTCCTCCAATTCAGATGCGCCGGCGATGCAGCACTGGAGCAGCATCAGCAGCGCTGCGCAGAAGACGATCAGAAGCTTCTTCATGGACATGGCACATCCTCCCGAATTTCCACTTATTTGGATGCCAGCCGGCCCGAATCGCTCCGGACCGGCTGGCGGTTACCTGGGTTTAGTTGCTCATGGTGCTCTCGAAGCCGGACTTGACCTGCTCCTCGGCAGTGGTCAGGAAGTTCACCACGGGCTCGCTGGAGCGCAGGCCGGTGAACACGGTGTAGTTGTTGTCCCAGTACTTGTCGATGCCGATCGGCACGAACACGCTGCGGGCAGCCAGCTCGTTCATCTCAGCAACAGCCTCCGCGCCGT
>SVGU01000062.1 GCA_015056155.1 Clostridiales bacterium | reverse complement strand
TGCCAATGGTATTCTTCGCTTCTTCTTCCCCAAGGGCTGCGATTTCCGCGGCGTTTCTCCTGCTTCCTTTGCCGCTATCCTGGCCCTTCTCAATCACAGACCTCGCAAAAGACTCGGTTGGCGCTCGCCTTTCGAACTCTTCTTCGATGTTGCACTTGCTTGACTTTTTACCTTCGACCCTTGACCCGTTTTGGGGAGTGTTTGTGGGCGGCTTTCTTGCAGGGGTCACGGCGCACGACAGGTGCGCCGCGACGCACTCGTGCGGCTGCGCCATGCGGGGATGAGCGCCCGCCGTGCAGGCACGGCGGATCACGGCTGCACTTTGGTGCAGCGTGGGGACGAAGGCTTGTGCACCTTGTTGCGCGCGCTTTGGCTCGAATCTGCGAGCGGAGCTCACAGAGTTCTCGCGTCGCCCGGAGTCGTCTTCTTCCTTGATGTAGTGGGAGGCGGCCCCCACCTGCGGTGGGGTACGGGACTTACTGCCTCTGATGGGGTGGCGTGCTGTCGCACGCATCTCCCTCACGGGAGACGGCATGTCCTTCCCCAGGATGGCGGCAAGCTGCGGCACATGCCACCAGCAAAGGAAACGGTAAGCCGCGGTACCTCAAGCTGCTGTGCGGCTGCCGTGCAACAAACAAAGGAAGAGCTGCGGCGATCCTCTGCATCCAGAGCCGCCAGAATGTGCAGCCGCGAATACAACTCGCTAAGGACGCGAGGGGGTCCGGGGGGAAGCGCTTTTGCGCTTCCCCCCGGCGGCTTTGCGCCGCGCCCCCCTGCCCCCCTGCCACCATCAGAACATGTAAACCTTCCCTCCGGCAGTGGACAAGACCCCGCCGGATATGCTACAATATAAGGAGGAATCTCCACCTCCGACGCTGAAAGGAAGGCAGAATTCAGATGCGCAAGCTGTACCGACTGCTGGCACTGCTGCTGGCGATGATGCTCCTCACCCCCGCGCTGGCGGCAGACGAACTGCGCGGCTATGACAAGAAGCAGGGCTATGTCTATCTGACCCTGGGCAGCTTCCCGCAGACGGCGGATGGCGGCGTGGAGCCGATCATCTGGCGCGTCCTTCAGGTCAAGGACGGCCGGGCATACATCCTGAGCGAATATGTGCTGGCGGCTCACCGCATGCACGGCGATTATCAGCAATACGCCAACAAGCCCTCCGCCAAGAAGAATCCCGGCTTTGACGGCGACTTCGCCCAGACGGAGGTCAGCCTGTACATGAACGGTGAATTCGCCAGCGAGCACTTCACCCCGTCCGAGCTGTCGCTCATCTCCCCGGACGAGGCGCTGGGCATGTTCTTCTTCGTCTCTGCGGACGACCTGAAGGACAAATCCCTCGGCTTCGGCACCAATCAGAGCCGCAAGGCCTGGTCCACGGAGTACGCCAGCGAAAACGGCCTCTTCGTCTACGGCAGCAAGTATGGCAAGCACAGCCCCTACTGGACCCGCGATCAGTCCACCTCCGACGCGCGCCACGCCCGCTGCACCAAGGATCAGGGCGAGCTCGGCCGCATCAACGTCATCACCGAGGACCTGGGCATGCGCCCCGCCTGCTATCTGGACATGGCGTCCGTGGTGATCGCCGGCGGCTCCGGCACGCTGGAGGATCCCTATGTGCTCCGGACGGATGCAGCCGCGCCTGCGCCGGAAGCCCCTGCCACCGGGGAGGCCGCTCCCTGCTGCGTCCCCGGCGAATGCACTTGCTGCCCCTCCTGCACCTGTGGCTGCCAGTAACGGCACGCCCCGCGTCAGATTGATCAAGAACGATAGATGAGAGGAACTCACGACATGCACCGCAAGCTCCTTTTCCTGCTCGCACTTCTCCTCCTGCCCGCCCTTGCCCTGGCCGACACGACGATCACGCTGACCTTCACCGGCGATGTGACCCTGGGCGGCGAGGATTACCTGCGCGGCGACCCGGAATCCTTCCAGTCCGTCTATGCTGAAAACGGCCCGGAGTACTTCCTGGCCAACTTTGCGGACTTCTTCGCCGAGGATGATCTGACCATCATCAACCTCGAGGGCGTTCTGACGGACAACGAAGCCCTGCAGCCCATGGACAAGGGCAAGGGCACCGAGCCGGGCGCCGGCTACTGGTTCCGGGGAAAGACGGAATACGTCAAGGCGCTGACCTCCGCCAGCGTGGAGGTTGCCAGCCTGGCCAACAACCACACCCTGGACTACGGCGAGGCAGGTCTCCGCGACACCATCAAAACCCTCGAGGGCGCGGGCATCGAATGGTTCGGCACCTATGACAAGCACCAGAACGACACCGAGCGCTTCTTCTTCTACGAGAAGGACGGCGTGACCGTCGCCTTCATCAGCCTGTACTGGGAGAATTACCTCCAGGGCAACCCGGACGGCTGCGGCGCATGGCTGTCGCAGGAGATCAAGGCGATCAAGGATTCCGGCCGTGCCGACGCAGTCGTTGCCATCCTCCATGGCGGTCAGGAATACGGCCGTCACCGCACCAAGCCCCAGAAGGTCTTCACCGCCATGGCCATGAAGGCCGGCGCGGATCTGGTCATCTGCCACCACGCTCACGTGGTCATGGGCATGGACGTGATCAGCAACCGCAGCGCGGTGTATTCCCTGGGCAACTTCTGCTTCGGCGGCAACCGCAGCGCCTATCTGGTCAAGTCCACCAAGAAGAACCCCGTGCAGGACGCATCCCCCGCGCTCATCGTCCGCGCGGTCCTCACCTTCGGTGACGACGGCTCCTACAAGGGGCAGCAGCTGACCCTCTACCCCATCCAGACCACCTCCGTCGACCGCAACGGCGCCGACACCCAGCGCAACGATTTCCAGCCCAAGTTCATCACCGGCCCCCTGGCCGCCAACGTCCTGCACCTGATGCAGGTGGACATGAACTACGACCTGAAGGACAAGGTGAACCGCGATCTGAAGGCACTGGTGGTCGATGAGGAAAACAAGCTGCTGACGATGGATTCCTCGGACGGCATGTTCTCCCTGACCCTGCCCTATCTCCCGGCGGAGTGATCCGCATTTTCCTACCCAAGGAGGTTTCTGACATGAAATACAGGCTCCTTCTCCTGATGGCCGCGCTGCTGGTGGCATGGACGGGCGTCGCCTGCGCCTTTTCCCTGCCGGCGGACCTGTTCGCCATTGAGGAATGCGCCTTTGAGGGCGATCTTTCCCTGACCGGCGTCATGAACCTGCCCAAGGGCATCCTCACCGTGGAAAAGCGCGCCTTTGCCGCCACCGGGCTGCACGGACTCGCCGTACCCGAGGGATGCGTCAGCGTGGACGCCAGCGTCCTGGCCGGTACGCAGGCCGCCTATCTCCTCCTGAGGGATGCGGCGACCGTCCTTGCCGGCGGCCCCGTTCCGGACGTTCCCTTCGTCTTCGCACCGGCGGACAGCAGCCTTTCCAGTCTGCCCGGCTTCTATGCTCTGGAGACCCTCGTGGAGGAAAACGGCCTGTATTACAGCGTGACCCCCGGCGCGGCGCTCCCTCTGTGCGCGATGGACTGCACCGAGCTCTCCGGTACGCTGATGATCCCCAAGACCGTCGCCGAGCAGCCCGTGAGGTCGCTGGAGACGCTGAAGCTGATCGGCTGCGACGAGGTGACCGGTCTGCAGGTCCCCTCCTGCGTCGACATGCCCGGCAGCCTGCCTGTTGAGATCGAAACCTACATGGCCCTGAGCATCACCGAGCCCGTTCCCAGCACGCTCGAGGCGATGGTGGGCGACGAAGTCACCTGGACGACCAGCACCGACGGCGCTTACGGCGCTGTGTCCTATATCTGGACGTTCAACACCGACGGCTCCGTCACCAGCAGCATCACCGCCGAGCCGACCATCACCTATGTCGTGGACAAGGAGGGTCTGTGCATCGCCTCCGTCACCGCGGTGGACGAATCGAACGACCGCGCCTTCGCCACCGGCGTCGGCGTGACCGTCGGGCCGCCGATCCCCCGCTACCGCGCGCTCCTGGTGGGCAACACCTATCCCAACACCAGCACGGAGCTGCACGGCTGCGACACGGACGTGGCCGCCGTGTCCACCGTTCTGGGCAGCATGTCCACCACGGATTACTCCGTCAACACCCTCTACAACGTCAACGCCAGCACCATCCTGAACGCAATCCCCAGCACCTTCGCCAACGCGCGCGTGTGCGACGTTTCCCTGTTCTACTTCAGCGGCCACGGGACCTCCACCGGCTCGCTGGTCGGCACGGGCAACACGACCATCACCGTCAGCAAGCTGCGCACGGCGCTGGATCAGATCCCCGGCACGAAGATCGTCATCGTGGACGCCTGTTACAGCGGCAACCTGATCGGTAAATCCACCGATCCCGCCAGCCCGTCGTCCTTCGCCAGCGCCTTCATCAGCGCCTTCTCCGCCTACACGAAGGCGGATCTTGCAAGCAACGGCTACATCGTCATGACGGCCTGCTCCAAGTCGCAGATGTCCCAGTCCCTCACGGACGGCTCCATCTACTTCGGCGCCTTCACTTACGGCGTGTGCTACGGCAGCGGCTATGACGAATGGAACCAGTGCAGCCTGTCCACCATGCCCGCCGACAAGAACGGCGACGGCGCGATCACCCTGGGAGAAGCGTACGCCATGGCCGTCGAGCGCGTCAATTGGCTCAAGGAGATGGTCTCCATGGAGCAGGTGGCGCAGTATCACGGCGACGATGATTTCGTTCTCTGGATCAAGTAAACGCCCCATTCCGGTCCACAGCAATGCGGGCCGGAATTTTTTGCGATTTTCGCATTTCAGGGCTTGACAAAACCCACGGAGCGTGGTATCATATCACATGTCGTCAAGTGACATGGTGCCATGGCTCAGTCGGTAGAGCACATCGTTCACATCGATGGGGTCGTAGGTTCGAGTCCTACTGGCACCACGCACAACCACCCTTTGCGGGTGGTTTTTTTTGTGCGTCCGTTTCAGCGGCTGAACCTGCGACGTCCTGAGATGGGAACACACATCGATGGGGCATTTTTTGCCTGCGCCGCCAGTGGCGGAAGCAGCAGGCGAAAAATGTTAGCTGACCGAGCGCAGCGAGACCGTAGGTTCGAGTCCTACTGGCACCACGCACAACCACCCTTTGAGGGTGGTTTTTTTGTGCGCCTGTTTCAGCGGCTGAACCTGCGACGTCCTGAGATGGGAACGCGCATCGATGGGGCATTTTTTGCCTGCGCCGCCAGTGGCGGAAGCAGCAGGCGAAAAATGTTAGCTGACCGAGCGCAGCGAGACCGTAGGTTCGAGTCCTACTGGCACCACGCACAACCACCCTTTGCGGGTGTTTTTTTGTGCGTCCGCGGACTCCCTTAGTCTTCGCTTCGCTCAGACAGCTCCCTCTGGGAGGGAGCTCTATCGTCGCTTCCCTTGCAGCAGTGCAGCAGATATAGCAGAAAAGCGGCAAGGCAGCGGCACATACAAGAGCTCCCTCCGGGAGGGAGCTGGCAGCCGCTTGCGGCTGACTGAGGGAGTATGCGCAAGGCACTCGTGAGACAACCTGCTGAGAATCCTTCAACAAGCAACCCGCCAAATCAAAATTGGGGTTGCCACTCCTTTGTAGGATACTTCTACAAAGCCTCGCGTGGACTCCCTCAGTCTTCGCTTCGCTCAGACAGCTCCCTCAGGGAGGGAGCTCTATCGTCGCTTCCCTTGCAGCAGTGCAGCAGATATAGCAGAAAAGCGGCAAGGCAGCGGCACATACAAGAGCTCCCTCCGGGAGGGAGCTGTCAGCCGCTTGCGGCTGACTGAGGGAGTATGCGCAAGGCACTCGTGAGACAACCTGCTGAGAATCCTCCACAAGCAACCTGCCAAATCCAAATTTAGGTTGTCACTCCTTTGTAGGATACTTCTACAAAGCCTTGCGCGGACTCCCTCAGTCTTCGCTTCGCTCAGACAGCTCCCTCGGGGAGGGAGCCTTTTGGTACGTGTGGCTTGGTGATATCTTTCCAATACGTATTCTGTCAAAGCTGTGCCGGTGTTCCATCGCCCGCGATCCCTTGTCTGCCTGATATGATGCCCTCTGGATCAACACAAAACGCTCCCGGCAGAAGCTGTCTTCCGCCGGGAGCGATGTGTTTTCCGGATCAGTATTCGTAGACGGTGATCAGGCCGCCCATGTTGTCCAGAGACATGGTGTAATTGTTGGTCAGACGGTTGATCTCCACCGGGAAGGAGGATGCGTCATCGCCGACCTGCTGACGGGTGATCTCGAACTTCTTCACGCCGTTCTCGAACACCGCAATGTGCGGATGCTCCTGCAGATACTCGATGTACTCCTCCAGGCACAGGCCAAGGTGGTTCATGACCGCCGCGTTGCCCTTGCCGACATAGCGGTAGCAGTTCAGCTTCTGGCTCATGCCGGTCTTGTAGGTCTTGTCCACCGTGTTATCCATGGGGTAATCCACCACGGGGAAGCGGAACACGAAGCCGTACTTCCAGCTGTTCTCCAGGAACCACTTGCCGTCCTCCGTCTGATAGAAGGGCGTCTGCTTGTAGTAATCGCTGCCGTCGTAGAGATACAGCGTGAAGGCCAGGCCGGAGTTGAACTCGCTCGTGCCGGGGTAGTTGATGCTGCGCTTGGTGCGCGCATAGAGCTGCTCCTCGGTGTAGTTGGGGTAGCGCTCGCGGTAGTCGTCCACCTGCGCCTGGAAGATCTTGTTCTGATCCTCGTAGGAGCGGTAGCAGTTGCCGGCCGCCAGGACGTAGTTGTCATAGCCGATGGCCTTGGCGTCCTTGAATGCGGCGATCAGCGCGTCGATCGCCACCGGATGCAGCTTGCAGGTCGAATTCTCCCAGAAGCTGGACAGCCCGGAATCCTTCGCGTAGGAGTAGATGGGCAGGATGCCGGCATCGCTGAAATCCTCCGGACGGGAGTGCCATTCGTTCACCAGCAGCAGACCGCCGAACATCACGTCCTCGCGGTTCACGGTGATCTGGCCGGGCACCTCCAGGGGATAGTTGGTCAGATCGACCACGTCCCAGCCCTGCGCGGCGGCCTCGGGCCATGCCTCGTTGGGCGTGTTGGCATTGATGCGGGCGTTGTACGCCTCGACCTCCGCCGCATACTGGGCGAGCTTCTGCTCGTTGCGGGCATTGACCTCCGCCTGCTGCTGCGCCAGCACCGCTGCGGAAGTCCTGTCCGTGCCGTCCACATCGCCGCTGATCCACATGCTGCCGATCCACGCCGCGGCGGTCAGCGCCACAAACAGAATCAGCACGATCACCAGCACGATCATCGGGTCGAGGCCCTTCTTTTTGTTCCTTGCCATATGGTAACACCTGCCTTTGCGGGAATTGATGCGCGTTTGAACGCCGATGGACCTGCAAACAGGTACAATCCGGCGTATTCTTTATGTTAATTCGCCATTCGCGGCGATTTTCCTGCCACCGGAGGCCGCAAGGGAAAAATCTGCATGAAAATTTACATCTCCGGGCATGCTGAGGTCTGACATTCAGGAAAGGAAGGATCAGCAGCATGCAAAAAACGATCACCCTTCTTCTGTGCCTGACGCTGTCGGCGGCGCTCATGACGGGCTGCACGGCAACCGCAGAGCAGCACATGGGCGAGGCGCAGGGCTACGGCGGGACCCTCCGCGTCGCCGTGACCATGAACGGCACGGATATCACCTCCGTCACCGTGGTGAGCCATTCGGAGACCGAGGGCGTCGGCACCCGCGCCATCGCCGCCCTGCCGGACCGGATCGTGCAGGCGGACAGCGTGCAGGTGGACGGCATCTCCGGCGCGACCGTCACCAGCGAGGCTATCAAGGCCGCCGTCACGCAGGCCATGACCGGCGTCACCATGCCCGACAACGTTGACATGTCCGGCAGCACGACCGCCGCGCCCGCCGGCGCATCCGCCGCCCGCACCGGCGTGGGCATGGCCGCCACCGGCCGCCTCGGCCCCGGCAAGGACGACAGCGGCAATCCTGTCTACTCCTTCAACGTCGTCTTCGCCCACGGCAGCTTCGACGAGGACGGCCGCGTCCTCACCCTGGACGTGGACCAGCTGGAGGTGCTCTCCTCGCAGTTCAGCGGCTTTCCCGCAGACGCTGAAGGGGAGGCGGCCTTCCTCGCGCAGGTCAGCAGCTGGCGCACCAAGGGCGACAAGGGGGATGAATACATGCTCGGCAGCGGCTCCTGGCGGCAGCAGATGGACGTGTATGAGGACATGATGACTGGCAAGACGATGGACGAGATCAACGCATGGTTCAGCCGCAGCTTCGACCCCGCCACCGGCAAGCCCGTCCAGACCGACGCTGCCGCCGCAGACGGCATCACCGGTGCGACCATGTCCCTGCGCGACGAGCACGGCGACATCCTCACCGCCATCCAGCGCGCCTGGGAGGACGCCAGCAGCCGCTCGCAGGACGGCAGCGCGCAGCCCCAGCCCGGCGAGAGCACCATGACGGACACCAACACTGTCACGGACGACACGAATACGATGGGCTGACAGACAGGGATCATGACCGGGAGGCAGCGTGCGCCCGGAGCATGATCCCTTTTTTGCCGCCGGGAGTTTCTTCCAGCCTGTGCATGGCAGATCGGGGTCTGCCGCCGTGCCCTTCCCCATATGCTGGAATATCCGTCCAGCGTTCTTCCAGCGCACCCGGAAACTGCCAGCACATGCCCGGATGCGGGGCGTATGCTGCGCCGTTTGGATGGACGAGAGCGCGGTACACAGGCGCGGAAATCCCGCCTCTGCCGCAGCTCGATCACCGCAAAGGAGGATATCCCCATGAAACACACCCCCGTCAGAAAGCTGGCCGGACTGACCGCCGCGGCGGCGCTGGCCCTGACCTCCACTGCCGCGATGGCCGCGGCCTCCGACAGCGCCCTCGTCAAGGGCGGCGCGCTCAATCTCCGCCAGACGCCCTCCCTCACCGCGAAGGTGCTGGGCCAGTTCCCCACCGGCACGCTGGTGGAGGTCACGGGCTATCACGGCGACTGGTATGAGGTCGAGGTGAACGGCATGTCCGGCTACATGATGGCCAAATTCCTCACCGGCGACCTGAATGTCCAGACCGCGACCGTGCGCACCAACACCGGCATCGGCCTGAACGTGCGCGAGGAGCCCGGCACCGACGGCGCGATCATCACCTCCGTCGCCAACGGCCAGACCGTCACCGTCACCCAGAAGGGCAAGAACTGGTGCCGCGTCACCGTCGGCGGCGCGGACGGCTTCATGGCCACGGAATACCTGCGCTTCGGCTCCTCCGGCAGCACCGGCGGCACCGGCAGCATCGTCACCGGCAAGCGCGCCGTCGTCGCCAATCCCCGCGACACCCAGGTGCTCAACCTGCGTCAGCAGCCCTCCCTGGACGCCCGCGTCCTGGACTACTACCGCAACGGCACGGCCGTGACCATCCTCGAATCCGGCAAGACCTGGCACAAGGTGCAGGTCGAGGACGGCAAGGTCGGCTACATGATGGCCAAGTACCTCAACGTCACCGGCGAATCCGCCGAGACCAGGCCCTTCGAGGCAAAACTGATCAACGTCAACGGCGGCTCCTACGTCAACTTCCGCAAGGGTCCGTCCCTGCAGAGCGGCGTCATCGCCCGCCTGCCCGTCGGCAGCACCGTCACCGTCCTGGAGCACGGCACCGACTGGTGCAAGATCGAGGCGAACGGCGTCACCGGCTACCTGTCCACCTGGTTCATGACCTGGTAAGGGGGCTTCGCCCCGTTTACGCTTCGCCCTGTTTAGCGCTTCGCCCCATTTTCCATTCTCGGCTTCATCCTGTTGATTTCTTCTGTCCACTGACCGTTTGATCCGGCGGAGCATCCCCTCTGACCGGTATCGTTCGACAACTGAATAGCTCATCACTTTCTGACCCGCCCGCCGCTTTGCACCTCCGCGGCGCGCGGGTCCTTTTGCTTCCCGGCGCCGAAAAAAGCGCATGACAGCCGGCATTCCGGACCGTCATGCGCCCCATTTGCAGTTATGTCTGCGCCTGCTTCTTCTCCAGACAGCATACGGCGCTGTACAGCATCACGAGCCCCGCGCTCAGCAGCGCCCCGCCAGCGATATCAGTCAGCCAGTGCACGCCGGACAGGAGCCTGCCCGTCACCATCAGCACGGCAAAAACCGCGCCGCCCCACGTGATCCACACCCTGCAGCGTACATTCCGGACACGGCCCCGCAGCTGCATCACCGCCGTAGGGATCACGCACAGAACCAGCATGGTCGTGGACGACGGATAGGAGGTTTCCAGACGTCCGTCGATCAGCACAGGCCTTGCATTGACGGCGTACACCTCAAAGAGCACATAGGCCGCCATCACGGCCATGTAGAATCCGCCGAGGACGAGGATGCTGAAATCGACCCTCGCGATGCTTCTCCTCCGCACCCACTGCACGAGCCCGAGAACGCCGAAGCCTCCGCACACCAGGACGGGGATGCACCCCAGCCAGTCAGTGATCACATAGAGGGTGAAGTTCGTGCCGGTCAGCCGGTGCACGAGCTGATTGACCGCCGCGAAGCCCACCTGTGAGCCTTGCGGGCCGATCGGCTGCACATCGACATGCTGCACCGCGATCGTCCACGCGGCAAACGCTGCCAGCAGCCCCGCCGCCATCGCCATCCGTCTTCTGAATCCCGTCATTTGTTCCGTTCCTTCCTTTCGCCTGCTTTCCGGCTTCCGCCTGAAACAAGCATAGGGAAGGACGGCAGGGAAGGCAAGAATCCCGCCGTCACACCGGCGACACGCTTCGTGTCACCGCCGTTTGAGCAGCATCAGCGCCTTGATCGTCAGGAATGCAAAGGTCAAAACGGCTGCATAGGGCTGCTGGCTCACGATGAACAGGAGCAGCCCCGCACCGCCGGCCAGGAGGGAGAGCCGCTGCTTTCCCCGGACCCAGATGGCATGGCGGCAGTTCTGCAGCGCCAGCGTTATGACGCCCAGCGCCGTCGTTCCTGCCGTGACGAGCCAGTACGCCGCCAGCAGGTACGTCCGGACGCCTCCCAGCGCCGGGAGCGGCACCGCCCGCACCGCGCCGTCTGCCCTCTGCCCGAACAGGGGCAGAAACAGCAGCAGCACCATGCTCACATCCAGCAGGCCGAAGACCAGATCGAGCGTATGCAGCTCCTTTTCCCGGGTGTCCTCCTGCGCAAGGGTCAGCAGCTCATCGCCCGACAGCAGCTCGTCGATCGTGACGCCGAAGTACTTCGCGATCGCCTTCAGGGAGTCGATGTTGGGGTATCCCCTTCCGGACTCCCACTTCGATATCGCCGTCCGGGACACGAACAGCGCCTCCGCCAGCTCCTCCTGCGTCAGGCCCTTCCGCTTCCGCAGCTCCTGCATTTTCTCGTTGAATTCCATACCCCGTCCTCTTCCGGCATTCCGCCGTCATTCTTTGCGTCCCGGCACGCTCACTCCGCCTTTTCCGAGATCAGGTCCGGCACGCCGTTGAGGGTGACGAAATACGGATCGCGGTAGACCTCGCGCAGGCGCTCGCCGGTGTTGAACTCCTCCGAGGTCAGCCAGCGGGTGTGCCAGGTCATGAACCAGACCCACGGCGCTTTTTCGTCCTTCATCATCTGCGCCGTCGGGATCTCGCCGTTCTCGTGGTAGCACACGGGCATACCCTCCGGGGCGATGGCCGCACACTTGCGGTACAGCTCGCCCTGCGCGCCGCCCTGATAGCTGTCGCCGCCCAGGATATCCACCACGTCGTCGCCGGGATACCACGGGGCCAGATCGCCGGGCGCATCGGAGAAGCCAAGTACCCAGATCAGGTTGTTCAGCCCGTGCAGGTTCGTGTAGCGGTCGTACATCAGCCGCCAGAGCTTCACGAAGCCCTTCGCGCCGCCCCGGCCCCACCAGAACCACTTGCCGTCCATCTCATGAAAGGGACGCCACAGGACCGGTACGCCCATGTGCTGCAACCGCTTGAGGTAGGGGACAGCGCGGTCCATGCCCGCAAGGAGCGCCCGGTGCTGCTCCGTGCCCTCGGTGAAGGCGTTCTCCCAGTCCAGCTCGTCCTCCTTGCTCTGCATGTAGGAGGAGGCAAAGTCCGCGCCCGTGTGCCAGCAGATCGTCACAATACCGCCCCGGGCATGCCAGTCGCCCGCCCGGCGCACCACGCCGCCGAAGTCGTTGTCGATGAAGTCCAGGCCGCGGATGGCCGGCATCCGACCCGTGCGCATCAGCAGATAATTGATCTCATGCTCATGGGTGCCGCACCAGCCGGATTCCATCTGGCCGGTCAGGCAGCCCCTGCCGTTGAGGGAGCACAGATAGTCATACAGGCGGACCGCTTCCGCCGTGGCGTTGGGGTTGGTCAGCTTGCGGTTCATGATGTCTCCTCCTTGGTCCATTGGCATAGATTTGATCGAAGTATAGCAGATTAACGCCTGTTAGGCAACAGGAAAGCCGCAACCCCAATACAACGCCCCGGGGGCGCGGAATCACGCGCCGCAATCCTCTTCGAAGCGTTTTTTCAATGATATCCGGAGGTGAAAATGATAGCATAAAGCCAACACAGAGGACACAGGGCAGGAGGAACGAACGATGATGACCATGGAGCAGATGGCGTACGAGACCCGGATGATGACCGCGATGACCACCGCCGCCGAGGCCGGCATTGCTACCCTGGAGGAGCTGGAGGGCGTGCCCGCCCTGCGCGAGGAAGTCGGCGCGAGCATCTGGCTGTGGATGCTGAAGGTCGCCCTGATGCAGGACGCCTGCCTGTCCATCATCCGCGACAGCAGCCTGAACATCGACGAGGTCGCCTCCGACTGGACGATGCGCCTGCTCTCTCCCCAGCGGGTCAAGGAGGACAAGCTGCCCGCGATGGAGCGCATGCTGGACATGACCCGCCGCAGCGGCGCCCGCAGCGTCGTGCTTTACCTCATGAAGTCCGCCCCCAACGCCTGCCGCGACGCGTACCGCAAGCATGCCCGCCGCATCGACATGCCCGGCTACACCGAGTTCGGCGAGATGGTCATCGCTTCCGGCGCCGAGCAGAGCCCCGAAGCCGTGGTGCTCCGCCGCAGCACTGCCACCGCCGTGCTCTCCTGCTTCAGCGGCGAATTCCTGCGCGACGTGACCCTTCTGGGCACCGCGATGAAGTACCCCCACAAGGCCCTGGCGCAGTGCATCCTCGCTGGCAAGGCCGCCGCGCTGGTCAAGACCCTGATCCGCGACGTCAACACCGAGCTGTCCGGCCGCTATGACGACGCCTTCGCTGCCCTCCTCACCGCCGCCCGCTCCTACCAGCTCCCCGCCGAATACCGCCTCAACCCCAAATCCATGCTCGCCTACATGTACCGCTGCACCGCCGCCGGCTCCCGCAGGAAATTCGCCCGCACCGTTATGCAGACTGTGGCATAATGAACGGCCCCCGCTGTCCCTGGTGGCAGCGGGGGCCTCAGTGTGTCGAAAAAGTGGCTGCGGCCACTTTTTCGAGAAAAGGAAAGAGATTCCGCTTCTGCGGAAGCGGGCATTTTTCACTATCAGCCAAGGCTGATGGCCGTGAAAAATGTAAGGAATGGTTTCGGCAGATGCCGAAACCGCCCCGCCCGCGCGGCAAAGCCCCGCGATACGATTACAGTCAGAGGGCCAGCGGGCCCTCCGACACCTCCCAAGGAGGCTTTTTTGACAGGCTGTGGCCCCCGCTGTCCCTGGTGGCAGCGGGGGCCTGCTGTGCGGAGGCCTCCACATCCCCCTCGACATCCCGCTGAATTTGTGTTATGCTATACAGTAGTAAAAAACTGGACGCAACGAAGGAGACGATCTATGGACGCAAGTGTGATGCAGGGGACGGAGGGGGCTTTTGCGCGGTGGGTGCGGAAGCCGTATGCCCCTTCGGCGAAGCACATACCGGAACTGAACGGACTGCGCGTGCTGCTGGTGTTCATTGTGAGCTGGTATCACTTCTGGCAGCAGTCGTGGCTGACGCCGCACATTGGCTCGGTTTCTCTGGATTTCCTTGTCCGGTCGGGATACATGCCGGTGGACGGGACGATCCTGCTGTCGGGATTTCTGCTGTTTCTGCCGCATGCGCGGGCGATGCTGCTGGGCGACCCTGTGCCCCGGGTGCGGGAATTCTATCAGAAGCGCGTGATGCGTATCGTTCCCAGCTATTATTTCGTCACGCTGCTGATGCTCTTTGTCATCGCGCTGCCGGGGTTCTGGTCGAACACCTCTCAGGGGGGAGTCATGTCCTTCGGGGACAGGCTGGAATGGATTGGCGAAACGTATCAGGGGGATGTCCTGCGCTACATCGGGGACTGGTTCGGCAGCCTGCCTGCGGCCTATGGCGGCAACACGGCGTCGATGTGGGAGGATATCCTCCGGCACCTCACCTTCACGCAGACCTTCAATTATAGCACCTATGTCGGTACGCCCATCGGCGTCGCGTCCTGGACGATCGCCATCGAGATGCAGGCGTATCTGATCTTCCCTCTGCTGGCGGCGGGTGCGCGGCGGAATCCGCTGGGTGCCTTCTCGGCGATGACGGCCATCGCCCTGGGCTTCCGCTGCTGGTGCCTGTGGACGCTCGAGGACTACAACATGGTCGTCAACCAGCTGCCGAATTTCCTGGATGTGTACGCCATCGGCATGGCGGCGTCGCTGGCGTATGTGAAGCTGACAACGCTGTGGCCGAAGGACCGGAATGCCCAGCGGCTGTGGAGCGCCCTTGCGACGCTTGTACTGATCGCGGCGGTGTGGGGCGTGACGCAGACGCTGCGGGCGCAGGCGGGCTCCTCCGGTACGGCGGGCATTCAGGGCGGACAGATGATGCGCAGACCGCTCTTTGCGGCGCTGATCGCCGTGGTGACGCTCACGCTGCCCTTTGCCCTGCGGCCCATCCGCTTCCTCATGGGCAACCGCCTGATGGGCTTCCTCGCTCTCATCTCCATGAATTACTATCTCATGCATCAGAATCTGGCCGTCATCCTCAAGCAGCGGCTGCAGCTCCCCTTCTCCGAGCAGTATCCCGCCCCCAACATGGCTTCCGGCGGCCCGGACCAGCCGTGGGCATACCAGTATACGGCGCTGTGCTTCGGCGGGTCGCTGCTGGTGGCGATCCTGATCACCTTCCTGATCGAAAAGCCCGGCGCATGGCTGCTGGGCCGGCTCTTCGGGCGCGGCAGGAAGATGGAGGCGTAAGACAGACATTCACGATCCATCACGTTTATAATGAAAGGAAGGATTCCCTGATGAGCATCTTCTATCGTTTCCCCGGCGGCCTGCGCAAGGCGCTGACCCTTTCCTATGATGACGGCGTGGAGCAGGATGTGCGCCTGATGGAGCTGCTGGACAAGTATGGCATCCGCTGCACCTTCAACCTGAACAGCGGCTGCTTCGCCCCGGAGGGCACGGTGTATCCCAAGGGGCAGATCCACCGCCGGATGAGCGCCTCGCAGGTGAAGGCGCTCTATGCCAATCCGAACCACGAGGTAGCGGCGCACTGCCTGACGCATGCGTCCCTGACGGAGCTGAACGCGGGACAGATCGCCCATGAGGTGCTGGCGGACCGGGAGAATCTGGAGAACATGTTCGGCGGCCTCGTCCGCGGCCTCGCCTACCCCTTCGGAACGTATTCCGACGCGGTGGTGGAGGCGCTGCGGGCCACCGGCACGGCCTATGCCCGCACGGTCGTCTCCACCAACAACACGGAGATCCCCGGCGACTGGCTGCGCCTGCATCCGACCTGCCACCACAACGCCCCGAACCTGATGCAGCTGTGCGACCGGTTCCTGGCGGATTCCGCCCCCTTCGGCAGCCGCCTGTTCTACCTCTGGGGCCACAGCTATGAGTTCGAATCGGACAACAACTGGCACGTCATCGAGGAATTCTGCCAGAAGATGGCCGGCCGCGACGACATCTGGTACGCCACAAACATCCAGATCGTCGATTATGTCAACGCCTGCCGCTCCATGCGCTCCTCTGCCGACGGCCGCACCCTTCACAACCCCACCTCCGTGGACGTCTGGGCGGACGCCTTCGGCAAGCTCGTATGCATCCGCGCCGGGGAGACGGTGAGGGTGTAAAGGGCGTGGGGGCCTCCGGCGGCCCGGGACTCTGTCCCGGGACCCTGCAAGGGTCTTCGACCCTTGACCCGTTTTGGGAGTGTTTGTGGGCGGCTTTCTTGCGGGGGTCACGGCGCACGACAGGTGCGCCGCGACGCACTCGTGCGGCATCGCCAGGCGGAGTTGTGCGCCCGCCGTGCGGAGCACGGCGGATCACGGCTGCACTTCGGTGCAGCGTGGGGACGAAGGCTTGTGCACCTTGTTGCGCGCGCTTTGGCTCGAATCTGTGAGCGGAGCTCACAGAGTTCTCGCGTCGCTCGGAGTCGTCTTCTTCCTTGATGTAGTGGGAGGCGGCCCCCACCTGCGGTGGGGTACGGGACTTACTGCCTCTGATGGGGTGGCGTGCTGTCGCACGCATCCCCCCTCACGGGAGACGGCATGTCCCTCCTCAAGGAGACGGCAAGCCACGGCACACACCGCCGATAAAGAAAGTGACAAGCCGCAGCTTCGCAAGTTGCTGAGCGGCTGCCGGAGCCAAACAAGGAAGAAATGCGGCGATTATGCAGAGGATCGCTTCCGCTGAAAGCGGAAGCGATCCTCTGCATCCAGAGCCGCCAGACTTTGCAGCCGCGAATACAACTCGCTAAGGACGCGAGGGGGTCCGGAGGGAAGGGTAAAAAGTCAAGCAAGTGCAACATCGAAGAAGAGTTCGAAAGACGAGCGCCAACCGAGTCTTTTGCGAGGTCTGTGATTGAGAAGGGCCAGGATAGCGGCAAAGGAAGCAGGAGAAACGCCGCGGAAATCGCAGCCCTTGGGGAAGAAGAAGCGAAGAATACCATTGGCA
>SVGU01000061.1 GCA_015056155.1 Clostridiales bacterium | reverse complement strand
TTGATGTGCTGCACGATGCAGTCGCCCTCGAAGGTGGTGTTGGTGATGAACTGGGTGTACTGGAGGTTGACCAGGTCCTGCTCGTAGTTGCTCTCGGTGGTCAGCTCGCAGTAGGACATCGCGGAAATGGTGCGCACCTTGTCGGACTTGTTGGTGACCTTCACGCGCCAGACCTCGTGGGTGGCGTTCATCGGCACGTAGTACAGCACCTTCGACTCGATGCCGCGGTACTCGCTCTCGATCTCCGTATAGGAGGTACCATGGCGGGTAATGGTCTTGTACTCATTCAGGTCCTTTTCCACCGGGCGCCAGGACGCGGACCAGTAGTCGCCGTCCTCATCGTCGCGCAGGTAGACGTAGCGGCCGGGCTCGTCAAACTGGTTGAAGGAGTAGCGCAGGATACGGCCATGCGCGCCGGACTTCACGAAGGAATAGCCGCCGGCGTTCTGGGTCACGATCGCGCCGTACTCGGGGCTGCCCAGGTAGTTCGCCCAGGCCATGGGGGTACGCGGGTCGGTGATGACGTACTCACGCGCCGCATCATTGAAATAACCATACTGCATGGTTGATTTCCTCCTTGCGTAATTCGTTCAGATTTCCTTACCAAACCGGGTGTAACGGGACAATGCCCCTTACCTAAAACGTTTTCGAGGCCCCACGTCCGCGCTTTCCGCAAACGTTTTCCTCTTATCAAGCATTGTACCATATCTTCCGTTACTTTTCAATGCGTTTACAAAGGCTAACAGGCAACAATTTTCACTCATCTGCGGGAGGTCTGCGCTTGGGGGGGCGCGCCGGGATCGCTGCGGCCTTCCGGGAGGATGAGAGACGGGGGCAGAGCTCGACAGATTGGGCTTTGGCGGATTGCCTGCTGATCGTTTCCTTGCAGGCTGTCGCACGAGCAGTTTGCGCATACTCCCTCAGTCATCACCTTGCGGCGATGCCAGCTCCCTCCCGGAGGGAGCTCTATTCGTCTTCCTTGCTCCGATATGTATCAAGCAGCAAAGGTAAGAACGAGCAGCGGAAACCTGAGCTCCCTCCGGGAGGGAGCTGTCGCCGTGAGGCGACTGAGGGAGTATGCGCGAGTAACACCAATGACCAGTTGCATATGATATGACACAACTCCACCCAATTTGCATTGATTGCTGCAGGCTGCCACCTCATTCACCTTCCCCTCCGGCGAATCCACCGCCTCCTCAGAGGGAAGGCTTTGCTGCGGCCAGCCCTTGGCTTCCCCTTGAGGGGAAGCTATCGCCGCAGCGACTGATGAGGTGGTAAGCTGCGGATTCCGCAAGCAGACAAATTCCGGTTTGCCGCTTCCTTGCCAGTCGGCTGAACTGTTTGAGGGATTCCCCGTTCCGGAGAATCCCTCAAAGGCGTTGTGTTTGGTTTTTGGGGCTTCGCCAGGGGGTGACTTTTTCTTTTTGGGGATTGTCTTGGATGGGGGATTGCCTCCGGCGGCAAGGGCTCTGCCCTTGACCCGCGAAGGGCCACAGGCCCTCTCGACACCCTTTTTTTCTCCCCGTCAGGTGGTCTCCCGGGTGATATTCTTTACCCACTTGCGCTTGCCGTAATACCAGAAATTCACCGGCAGCTTCACAAACTCATCCAGACACAGAATAAAATACACCCACATCTCCGGCAGCTTCAGCACAAACGCGCAGAACAGACCCACCGGTACCGCGTACAGCCACATCGAAACCGCATCGCAGATCAGCCCGTACCGCACGTCGCCGCCGGAACGGAAGATGCCGCAAATCAGCATCGTGTTCAGCGATACGCCCATGATGTAGTACGAATTGATGTACAGCATCAGGTTCAGATCGTCCTTCGCCTGCTGCGTCACCTCCACGTACAGGTGCATGAAGTCCAGCACCACCGGCCGCAGCAGCAGGATCGCCGCGCCGCCGATCAGCGCCGTCCATACCGCCATGCCGATGAAGCGCTTCGCATAGACCTTCGCCTCCGCCAGACGGTTCTCGCCCATCGTCTTGCCCAGCACGATGCCCGCGGCGCTCGCGGTACCGAAGCACATCACCGTGCCGAGGTTGCGCACCACCGAGGCCACGGAGTTCGCCGCCACGATATCGCTGGACAGGTGGCCGAGGATGATCGAATACACGCTGAAGGCCAGGCCCCAGATGATGTCGTTGGCCGCCGCCGGGACCGCGAGGTGCACGAAGTCGCGCATCAGCTGACCGCCCCTGGCCAGCAGGAACCTGACCCGGAGGCGGATCCGCCTGCACAGCGTGCCGTCGATCACGCAGATGATCGCCTCCACCGCGCGGGTGATCGTCGTTGCCAGCGCCACGCCGAGGATCCCCAGCTTCGGGAACGGGCCGACGCCAAAGATGAAGCAGGCGTTGAGCACCACGTTCATCACCACTGCGCCGCCGTGGATGACCGCCGTGATCCCCACGCGCTCCACGCTGCGCATCACGCTCAGGTAGATCTGCGCGAACGCGCCCAGCACATAGGACGCGCTGATCGCCCGCAGGTAGGTTTCGCCCTCGGCGATCAGCGCGGGATCAGGCGTGAAGATCCGCATGATCTGCGCCGGGAAGATCGCCGCTGCCGCCGCGAAGGCCACGCTGACCATCAGCGCCAGCCGCAGCGCCATGCCCAGCACGCGCTCCACCGCCGTGCGGTCGCCCTTGCCCCAGTACTGCGCGGACATCACCGCCGAGGCGGAGGACAGGCCGTAGATCAGGTTCGACATGATGAACGCCACCTGTCCCGCCAGCGACGACGCGCTCAGCGCCTCCTGCGACACGTAGGACAGCATGATCACGTCCGCCGAGTTGACGGCGGTGTCCATCAGGTTCTGCAGCGCGATGGGCAGCATGATCGCCAGCGCGTTGCGGTAGAAGGCTCTCTTTTCCTGCGGGGAGCCCAGCTGTGCCGTCGTATCAGCCATTTCCTGCCGCCTCCCGGACAAACGCATCCATTTCGATCAGGCGGCCTCCCTGCACGCGGGATTCCTCCGCCGCCAGCGCAACATAGTGGCTCTCTACGCTGCGGCCGATGGTCGTCAGCGCCGCGGACATGCCCTTGCCCTCCAGCAGGTCCAGGTAATCCGCCACCATACGCGCATCGCCGCCGCCGTGGCCGGAGAAATCGTCCGTCAGCTTCCGCACGTCGATCTCCTCCGCCGGCAGACCGCCCGCCTGTCCGAAGCGCTGCACGCGGATCACATTGCGCTCCATATCCGCATAGATCTCGCCCGCCGTGCCGCAGATGCGGATGCAGCGTCCGCCGGTGGCCGTGAAGGCGGTCATCGTGAAGGACACCGTCACGTCGTCAGTCAGCTGCAGCATGACCGACTGGTGATCCACCACGTCGTTGTCCATCCGGTACACGCAGCGGCCGTAGTCGCAGCCGGCCTCGTTCAACCCGGCGTCCAGCGCCGCGATGAGCTTCTCCTCCGTGGGTTCGGGCGCAACGACATTGACCGGCCAGCTGTCGCCGTTCCTGCGGAACATTTCCAGATAGTACCGCTTGGCGTTGTAGGGGCAGGTATCCGCATGGGGGCAGTCATCGCCGCAGCGCTCCGCCGCGTTCTCCGGCATATTGGCCCGCGTGAAATGGGTCAGGTGGCCGAAGGAGGACACCCGCTCGCAGCTCTTGCCCGTCAGCCAGAGGATCATGTCCATGTCATGACAACACTTGGCGAGGATCATCGGCGTGGTATCCGCCGCGACATGCCAGTTGCCGCGCACGAAGGAATGCGCCTGATGCCAGTTGGCCACCCGCTCGATGGCCTGCACGTCCATGACCTCGCCGACCGCGCCGTCCTGCAGCAGCTGCCGGATGGTCTGGTAGAACACCGTGTAGCGCAGCACATGGCACACGATGACGTGCAGCCCCTTCTCCTCCGCCAGACGCGCAATGTGCCGGCATTCCGCGACCGAGCGCGCCGCCGGCTTCTCCAGCAGCAAATGATATCCCAGGTTCAGCGCGTCCACGGCAGGCTGATAGTGCAGCTTGTCCGGCGTGCAGATGAACAGCACATCCGCCAGCTTCGGCTGCTTGAGCATCGTCTCCACGCTGTCGAAGCACATCTCCGCCGGGATCTGATACCGCTGCGCCGCCGCGCGCACCTGCTCCGGCCGGATATCCGCCACGGCCACCAGTTCCGCCCGCTCCGGGTATTTCTCCAGGCAGCGCGCATACGTATCCAGTCCCCGGGAGCCCAGTCCCGCAATGGCGATCCTGATCTTCTTCATATCAACAGCACCTCCTGTGCCTGATTTCATTCCACTACTAATTCGCCGCGGTATGACGCTTCCCTGCCGTGCAGTCGAAAAAAGGCGCATGAAGGCTCCAGACGGTGCCCCGGTTCCTCCGTTCACGCAAAAACGGCCGGGATATTCCCGACCGTTGGGCTGCCGTGACAGCGCCTTACCACTGGATGCTCAGCGCGGCGCTCATGTCCGCCGTCCCTTCCACATAGACCGGGCAGATCACCACGCCCCAGCCGTCCTCCATGCTGCCTGTGCCGCGATACGCGCCGGTTTCGTCCATCTCCGCCGTGAGGATCAGCGAATTTCCCTCGCCGTACACCTCAAAGCGCAGGGGATGCTCCCCGGCCTTCGTCAGCCAGTCGTTCACCAGCAGCGTCACCGTGCCGTCCTGCATCACCGTCAGCGCGCCGCCTTTGGCCGCCGCCAGGGAATCGAAGCCGTGGTCGGCCAGTTCAAACACGCGGTGCGTCTCGATGTAGCTCAGGGGGACGAACCCGCGCACGGCATCGCCCGTGGTGCTCTCCACATAGGCCCACTCGCCCATCGTGGCCAGCCATGTGACCCACGCACCCTCCGGCAGCGTCAGCAGCGCGGACTGCGAATGCAGCGGATCGTCCGTCAGCGCAGCGCGGCGCTTCAGGTACGCGTCCTCCGCCCGGAGGGTCAGCGTTTCCGCCTCCTCCGGCAGCGCGGAGGCGTCGATATAGCCGATGCGCATCCTGTCTTCGCCAACGGCGTGCTGGATCAGCGCCCAGCCGTCCGTCACGCCGAAGACCTCGACGCTGCCCTCCGCCTTCACCGCCGCCGCACCGTCCTCCGCGCGCAGATAGTCCTCGCCGGGACCGGAGTACACGGCGTATGTCCCGCCGGATACGAACGCCATTTCCGCTGCCGTCAGCATGCCCCCGTCCGCTTCCTCCGCCGTCGCCGCGCCTGTCAGCAGCAGCAGGCCGCACAGCATCGCACAAATGATCCTCTTCATCAGGTTTCCTCTCCTTCCCTGTTCTGGAATGCCTGTCACCCATACAACGCCCGCGCCGGGTCGCCCCATCCCCCGCGCAGAGAATTTACACCTGTAACAACCCATTGTCAGCATGGGAAGAATGTGCTATCATAAGCACCAGCAAATCACGAGGAGGCGCTTCATGGACATCCGCCTTGCCCCGATGGAGGGCGTAACCGACGCGGTCTGCCGCAGGGTGCACCACCGGCTTTTCGGCGGCGTGACCCGGTACTACATCCCCTTCATCACCCCATCCATCCACCGGGTCTTCACCACCCGCGACCTGCGCGCCATCGACCCGAAGCAGAACGAGGGCGTGCCGGTCATCCCGCAGCTGCTGACCCGCGACCCGGAGCTGTTCCTCTGGGCGGCGCAGGAGCTGCAGCAGCTCGGCTATGACGAGGTGAACCTGAATATCGGCTGTCCCTCCGGCACCGTGACCGGCAAGGGGCGCGGCGCGGGCATGCTCCGCGACCCGGACGCCCTGCGCGCCTTCCTCGACGCCATTTTCGCCGCCTCCCCCCTGCCCATCTCCGTCAAGACGCGCATCGGCTTCGAGTCCCCGGACGAGTGGCCCGCCCTGCTCGACCTTTTCCGGCAGTACCCGGTGCGCGAGCTGACCATCCACCCCCGCACCCGCAGCGAGTTCTACAAGGGCGGGGTGCACATGGACTGCTTCGATGCGGCCGCAGGCTGCGGACTGCCGCTGGTCTTCAACGGCAACCTGTTCACCCGGGAGGACTGCGAAGCGCTGCAGGCCCGCCATCCCGGCGTCCCGATGATGATCGGCCGGGGGCTGCTCGCCAACCCCGCCCTCGCCCGGGAGCTGCACAGCGGCGCTCCCCTGACCCGCAGCGAGCTGCACGCCTGGCACGATGCGCTGCTGGAGGGGTACAGCCGCGAATACCCCGCCAGCACCGTCCACAGCCGCATGCGGGAGCACATGAAGTACCTCTCCGGCTGCTTCGAAAACCCGGACAAGGCGCTCAAGGCCATCCGCAAGTCCAACCTGCACACCTATCCCGCCGCAGCCGCCCAGCTGCTGGAGCTGCCCCTCGCAGCCCGACCCGGCTACCGCACGGAGACCTTTTCCGAATAAACGGACAGGGCTTGTTGTCTGGGTACTTCTGTGATAGACCGAAAGCGGCAAGCTTGAATTTGACAGAGGTTACAGTATGGCAAGAGCAAAGTATCAAGTGTTGGTAATCCCGTACAAAAAGAACGATGACGGTATTTTGTACTGCATTTTCAAGAGAAGCGATATGGCTGAATGCTGGCAATTTGTTGCAGGTGGTGGAGAGGACGAAGATAATACCCCTCTTGTTTCTGCGCAAAGAGAAGCCTTTGAGGAAGCAGGCATATCTTCCCATTTGCACTTTACAGAACTGGATACCAAATGCAGCATTGCCACAGAATGCTTCAGGGATGCCCGGGCAATGTGGGGAGAGAGCTGCCTTGTTATCCCCGAGTATTGTTTCGCTGTTGAGATGAAATGTGAGGATATTTCCATCTCTCACGAGCATGGTTGTTATGAGTGGGTAGACTATTCCACCGCAAAAGAAAGGCTGAGATATGACAGCAACAAGGTAGCCTTGTGGGAACTCGTTAACAAAATCAGACTCAATATTCTTGACTGACGAATTCCAACATACTCAGCAGGCGAAAACAGGTCCCCGCCATCTCCGGAGGGTACAATGAGACGCCCCGTTCCAATGCATTGCATTTCCACGGTTCACACATTATGCAAATCCGTCAATAGATAGACATCCAGGGCGCTGGATGCCCATTTGTGCGTTACAGGGTAATCTGTTCCTTCAGAATCATCCCGCCAGGTGCAGACGGTTTTCCCATCCCCCCCGCGACAGAAAGAGAGCCGCACCCGGTATCGGATGCGGCCCATATTCATGTGTTTTTCAGCGCTTTATCCCAGTGTCACGACGACCTCATGGGCCTGGCCATCGGCGAACACCGGCAGGACATTGCCTTCGATGGCGGCGCCGTCCACGGTGACGGCCTTCACGCCGCGGCAGACCTTGTCGGGGTTCTGGATGGTGATGTTGTAGGTCGCGCCGCGGAAACGGCGGGAGACCTTGTACTCATCCCAGTCGTGGGGGATGCAGGGATCGATCTTCAGACCGAACCAGTCGGGCTTGATGCCCAGGATGTAGTTGCTGATGACGTAGAAGTTCCACGCCGCGGTGCCCGTCAGCCAGGAGTTCTTCGCCTGACCGAAGTTCTTCGCGTCCTTGCCGGCGATCATCTGGCTGTACACGTAGGGCTCCATCTTGTGCTTGTCGGAGATCTCCTCGCGGTAGGCGGGGGCGATCTTCGAGTAGAGCTTGAAGGCGCGGTCGCCGTGGCCCACGACGGTCTCCGCCGCGATGATCCACGGGTTGTTGTGGCAGAAGATGCCGGCGTTCTCCTTGTATCCCGGAGGATAGGAGGACACTTCGCCCAGCTCCAGGTGGTACTCCTTGTACGCGGGCTGCAGCAGCACGATGCCGTGCTCGGTCTCCAGCCACTCCTCGACGGACGCCAACGCCTTCTCGGCCTTGCCGTCCTCGACGCCCACGCCGCCCATGATGCAGTAGCCCTGGGACTCAATGAAGATCTTGCCGTCGTCGCACTCCTTGGAGCCGATCTTGTTGCCGAAGGCGTCATAGGCGCGGACGAACCAGTCGCCGTCCCAGCCGGCGGTCAGGATGACCTGGCGCATCGCGTCGATCTCGGCCTGCGCAGCGGCAGCCTTCTCGTCCATGCCCTTGATCTTGAGGATGGACACCAGCTCGGGGCCGATGGCCACGAACATGCCGGCGATCAGCACGGACTCGGCGACGCGGTCGTCGGGCGCGTTGGGGTTGGAGAAGGTCTGGAAGGACTCGCCGGGCGCGTCGGAGAAGCAGTTGAGGTTCAGGCAGTCGTTCCAGTCGGCGCGGCCGATCAGGGGCAGGCCATGCGGGCCGCGGTTGTTGACCACGTGATAGAAGCTGTTCTCCAGATGCTCCAGCAGGGTGCCGCAGTCATCGGGGTTGCAGTCGTAGGGGGTGGCCTCGTCGAGGATGCCGAAGTCGCCGGTCTCCTTGATGTAGGCCGCCGTGCCCGCGATCAGCCACAGCGGATCGTCATTGAAGCCGCCGCCGATGTCGTTGTTGCCCTTCTTGGTCAGGGGCTGGTACTGATGGTAGCAGCCGCCGTCGCGGAACTGGGTGGCAGCGATGTCCAGGATGCGCTCGCGGGCGCGCTCGGGGATCTGGTGCACGAAGCCCAGCAGGTCCTGGGAGGAATCGCGGAAGCCCATGCCGCGGCCGACGCCACTTTCGAACATGGACGTGGAGCGGGACATGTTGAAGGTCACCATGCACTGGTAGGGGTTCCAGATGTTGACCATGCGGCCCAGCTTCTCGTCGGGGGTGGTGAGGGTGTAGGCGGAGAGCAGGTTGTCCCAGTGGGCCTTCAGGGCATTGAAGGCGTTCTCGATCTGCTCGTCGGTGGTCAGGGCGTTGATCATCGCCTTGGCGGGCGCCTTGTTGATGACGCCGGGGGCGACGAACTTCTCCTCCACGGGCACCTCGACATAGCCCAGGACGAAGTTGTACTTCTTGCTCTCACCGGCCTCCAGGTGCACCTTGACCTGATGGGCGGCCATGGGCTGCCAGCCGGAGGCGACGGAGTTGCCCATCTTGCCGGTCATGACGGCCTGGGGCGCGTCGAAGCCGTTGTACAGGCCCAGGAAGGTCTCCATGTCGGTATCGAAGCCGTCGATGGGGGTGTTGACGGTGTAGAAGGCATAATGATTGCGGCGCTCGCGGTACTCGGTCTTGTGGTAGATCACGCCATCCTCGACTTCCACTTCGCCGGTGGAGAAGTTGCGCTGGAAGTTGAGCATATCGTCAGAAGCGTCCCACAGGCAGAACTCGACGAAGGAGGTCAGGTTCACGTCCTTGGCCGCGTCGGACTCGTTGGTCAGGGTGATCTGGTGCACCTCGGCGTTCACGCCCATGGGCACGAAGGACAGCTGGCTGGCAACGAGGCCGTTCTTCTTGCCGGTGATGACGGTGTAGCCCATGCCGTGACGGCAGGAATAGGCGTCCAGCTCGGTCTTCACGGGCTTCCAGCCGGGATTCCAGACGGTGCCGTTGTCGTTGATGTAGAAGTAGCGGCCGCCGTTGTCGACGGGCATGTTGTTGTAGCGGTAACGGGTCACGCGGCGGAGGCGTGCGTCACGGTAGAAGCAGTAGCCGCCTGCGGTATTGGAGATGATACCAAAGAACTGCTCGCAGCCGAGGTAGTTGATCCACGGATAGGGCGTACGCGGTGTGTCGATGACATACTCGCGGGCCTTGTCGTCAAAATGGCCGTATTTCATGGTTCTCTAACCTCCTGCCGCAGCCGGAAAAGCTGCGGTCTATATAATCGCTCCTATATTATAGCATATGTTATCGCTTAACGCAAACGGTTTCGTGAACTTTCGCAAAGTTTTTTGGGTTTTTCTTTGTCGGATTTGTCCATCCTGCGGCCATTTTGTTTGGTAGCGCTTACATGACAGCCTTTTCGCCGACTTTTGCATTTCTCCGGCCGATTTTCTGCAATTTTTGTACGAAAAATTTTCGTAATTCGCCCGTCCCCAGCCGTCCGGGACTGGACAAAGCGCCGAAAATCCCTTATGATAGGAAACGAAACGACCCGATAAGGAGCGGATACATCATGAAGCTGACCATCCTGGGCATGAACGGCCCCTTCCCTGCCCCCGGCGGCGCGACCTCCGGCTATCTTGTGACCTGCGGCGATGCGGCTGTCGCCATCGACCTGGGCAGCGGCTGCCTCGCGCAGCTGACCGCGCGGACCGCCCCGGAAAAGCTGGCCGCGCTCGTGCTGACCCACTGGCATTATGACCACTGCGCCGATGTGCTCCCCCTGATCTACCGCCTGGAGGCCTGCGCGGAGCAGCCGCTGCACCTCTACGCCCCGGTGGACGAAAGCGCCCTCGTCCGCAAAGCCGTGCAGCAGTGCGCCAAAATCATCCTGCACGACATCACTCCCAATTCCGAATTCCGAATTCCGAATTCCGAATTCCAGCTCTCCGCCTTCCCCGCCCGCCATCCCGTGCCCGCGCTGATGTACCGCATCACCTGCGGCGCGCGCACCCTGTGCTATACCGGCGACACCAACACCGTGGACGGCCTGGCGGACTTCGCCAAGGGCGCTGACCTGCTGCTGGCGGACGGCCTGTTCCCCGCCGCCGCGTGGGCCGAAGGCAAGCCCCATCTGTCCGCCGCCCACTGCGCACAGCTGGCGCAGGACGCAGGCGCGAAGAAGCTCGTCATCACCCACCTGAACCCGGTCATCGACCCGGAAACGCTGCTGAAGGAGGCGCGCGCCGTCCGCATCGACAGCGTCCTTGCCCGGATCGGCGACGAGTACGAGATTTGATCTTGGGAGAACGCAATGGACAGAAAAGAATTCAACCAGCTCGTCAAGGCGGGCAAGGTGCAGGGCGCGTACCTCTTTGACGGCCCGGAGGAGAACATCAAGGCAGCGGCCCTCGCGGCCCTGCGCAAGGCCATCCTCCCCGAGGGCATGGAGGAGCTCAACGAGTCCCTGATGGACAACCCGGCCTCCGACGCCGTCATCGCGGCCTGCGAGACGCTGCCCTTCCTGGCGGACAAGCGCCTCGTCGTCGTCCGGGAGCACCCCGCCCTCGCCGGACGCGCCGACGCGGACGAAAAGCTCCTGAGCTATCTGGCGCAGGTGCCGGACTCCTGCGTGCTCATCTTCCTCGCCAGGGGCAAGGCCGACGCCCGCAAGAAGCTGTACACGACCATCAAAAAGCACGGGGCGATCGTGACCTTCACCCCGCTGACGGACGCGGAGGTGGAGCAGTGGATCGTCCGCACGTTCCAGTCCCTGGGCAAGGGCTGCAGCCAGCACGTCGCCTCGGTCCTCGCCTTCACCGTGGGCAGCGACACCGCCCTTCTGCGCACGGAGATCGACAAGCTGGCCGCGCTGGCCGGCGACCGGGACGAGATCCTCGAGAGCGACGTACAGGCCGTGGCGACCCGCTCGGTGGAATGCACGGTGTTCGAGATGGTGGATGCGGTCGTCGCCGGGCAGGAAGGCAAGGCCTTCGCGCTCCTGCGGGACATGCTCACCACCGGCTCCGACCGGCTGGGTATCCTGGCGATGCTGCTGCGCCAGTTCCGGCTGATGCAGCACATCAAGATCATGCAGTACGAGAAGGTGCCCGTGCCCGCCATCAAGCAGAAGCTGGGCGTGGCGCCCTTCGCGGCGGACCGCATGCTGAGGCAGGCCGCGGGCTACTCCGGCGGTCAGGTCAAGCAGGCGGTGGACATCTGCCTGCAGACGGAATACAGGGTCAAGTCCGGCCAGATGAACCAGGAGGGCTCGCTGGAGGCGGCGATGCTTCAAATTTTCGCGCTCCGGCGGAGATGACCCGGGAGAGAAAGGCTTGTTATGAAGAGAATCCTGCTTCGCATGATCAAATGGGGCCTCGTCGCCATCGCGGCAGTCCCCGTACTAGCGGCGATCTTCCTCGGCGCCGCGCGGCTGATCACCTGGCTGAGCATCCGCATTCCCGGCGAAAACGGCGTGGACGAGGGCATCTGCGTCCCCCTGTGCGGTCAGGAGCAGTACCTGCTGATCCGCGGCGAGGATACCGCCAACCCGGTCGTCCTCTGGCTCCACGGCGGCCCCTCCAGCCCCGACGGCTATGTCAACTACGCCTGGCAGCAGCACCTGACCGACCGCTACACCTTCATCAACTGGGATCAGCGCGGCTGCGGACGGACGTATTTCCGCAACGCCGCTGCGGACCCGGACAACGCCACCGCCACCTACGATCAGGCGCTTCTGGATCTGGATGCGCTGGTGGACTACGCCCGCGCCCGCTTCGGCAAGGAGCAGGTCATCCTCGTCGGCCACTCCTACGGAACGCTCCTGGGCAGCCAGTATGCCCTGACCCATCCGGACAAGGTGGCCGCCTACGTCGGCGTGGGGCAGCTGGTCAGCTTCGAAAGCGACCTGTATGTCTTTGACCACGCGCTGGCCATCGCCCGGGAGCGCGGGGACGACGTGTCCGCCATGGAGGCCGCCCGCGACGCTTACCTCGCCGCGCCCTCCATCCCGAACCTGATCGCCATGCGCCGCACGACTTCCGCCTACCACCAGGCTCAGCGCGAGGCCAGCACCATCGGCCTGGGCGTCGCCTCGCCCCACATGGGGCTGGACGACCTGCGCTGGTTCCTCGTGCAGCTGGGCGATCTGAACGCCTACATCGCCCGAAACCAGCAGCTCTACGATCACATCCTCACCGCCGACGTGCGCGATTTCGGCCTCGCCTGGCCCATCCCCGCAGGCTTCATCACCGGCGGCAGCGACTGGGTGACCCCGGCAAAGTACGCGCAGGATTATCACGACCAGATCTCCGCGCCGATGAAGCGCATCGCCCTCCTGGACGGCTGCGGCCACGCCCCGCACTACGACGCGCCGGAGGAGTTCTGCCAGCTCCTCGACGGCATGCTGAGCGACTTTCTCGCGCAGTGACAGGCAAAGGAGTACGCCATGAAGATCGTCTTCATCCGCCACGGCGA
Source organism: Clostridiales bacterium (assembly GCA_015056155.1). Taxonomy (GTDB): domain Bacteria; phylum Bacillota; class Clostridia; order Christensenellales; family Aristaeellaceae; genus UBA11524. Next base: position 5,212 of record SVGU01000061.1, on the reverse strand, counting down.
GCCGGACATGGCCATCGCCGACGAGCGCGGCTTCATCGGGCAGGGGCGCAACTTCGCCCCGCTGACCGACCTGGGCCGCCGGCAGGCCGCACAGGCCGCCGACAGCCCGCTTCTGACGGGCTGCCAGCTGATCGTCGCCTCACCCTACACCCGCGCGCTGCAAACCGCCGCCATCATCTCCCGCAAAACCGGCCTCGACCTGCTGGTGGAGACCGACCTGCACGAATTCATCCCCGACAAAACCTTTCAGCAGCGGGGCGAGGAGGAAGACCGGGCGCTGCACCGGGACTTCATGCTCTGCCGGGGCGAATACCCGCCGGGCGAAAGCCGCAAGTGGGAGACCATCGCGGAGATCATCGCCCGCACGAAGCCCGTGCTGGACAGGTATGCCGCACAGGGCTATGAGAAGATCGCCGTCGTCGCCCACGGCGGCGTGATCCGCCGCTACACCGGCGTTGGCTTCATCGCCCACGGCGAGGTCAGCGAGATCGGCTACACCCCGGACTTCGTCCCCTTCGGCTGGGTCTGAACCCAATATCAAAACGCGCGCCGGAACTGCAACGCTCCGACGCGCGTTTTCTTATGCATGCGCATCCGCAAAGGCGACGATGCGCATTTGAAAATCCTTCGCCTCCTCGTAGGCGGCGTGGCCAAGGTCCGGCCAGATGTGCACCGCGCACCCGGCGATCTGCCCGGCGATCTCCCCCGCCGCATCCGGGCCGACGATCGCGTCCTGTCCGCCGCCCAGCACAAGGGTCGGGCAGGCGATGTGCGCCAGCTCCGCATGGGCGTCGTGGGTCAGGCAGGACCGCGCCTGGATCAGGAACCGCTGCGGATCCTCCGGCTTCGACAGCGCCGCCGCCAGCGGCAGCAGGAGCCGCATCCGCAGCAGATACGCAGCCGAATAGGACCTCTCCGCCGTGTCGGTGAAGATCCGCCGGAAGTCGCCCTGCTCTCCCCATTCGATCCACCGGGGAAGCACGCTCTGCACCACCGCATTCTGCCGGGAGAGCGTCACGCACAGGATCAGCCGCTTCACCCGCTGCGGATGGCGCAGCGTCAGCCACTGGGCGATCATCCCGCCCTGCGACACGCCCAGCACCGTCGCAGCCCCGATGCCGAGGTGCTCCATCGCCCGGGCGAGGTCGTCGGCGAAGTCCGCCGTTGTACTGTCCGGCTGGAGCCGCCGCTTCCGGCTGAAGCAGTACACGCGGAAGCGCTTCGCCAGCGTCCGGTACTGCATCGCGAAGGTCGCCGCCATGCCCCGCACCGTGCGCAGGCCGTCGCCAAGGCCGGGAATCATCACCAGCGCCTCCGCGCCCGTGCCGAATGCGATATAGTCCATCTCCGTGCCGTCCATGGGCACGCTGCCGTTTTTCGCGTGGAACATGCTGCAACCTCCTGCGCTTGATGGCTCCATTGTAGCAGGGTCAGGCGCCGCGCGTCAAGGCGCTGCCCATATCTCCTCCATTTCGCTCCAGTCGTCGCAGGCCGGGCCAACCTGGCCGATCTTCTCCGCCGGAACCACCTCAACGCGGTCCACGTCGATCTGCGCGAGCCAACCGCCGCCGGGCAGCTCCGCGATCAGCCACATCTCGTACCAGCTCTCCGCCATGTCATCGGGACTGTCGTAGGACGGGAAGCCGCAGCGCACCTCGTTGACCGCCGCGCCGAACGCGACGTCCTCCCGGCGGAACCAGCCGGTCATGCCCTCCTGCGCCGAGCCGATCTGCAGCTGCACCCAGTCGCCATCCTCAGCGATAACCTTGCCCGTAAGGCGGGCATAACATGTCGCGACCACGCTGCCCTCCGGCGCATCGTAGAGGATCACGCCGTCCGCCGCCGTGCAGGCGAAGCCCGCCGTGTCCAGCATGGCAGCCGCGTCCTCCGCAGCCACGGGGACGGCAGCGAAGTCGAGCCCGTCCAGCAGCGTGGGGAAGGTCGGCACGCCCCAGACATACCAGGCGTTGGTCCAGTAGACGCCCTCGCATTGATCATCGACCAGATACCCGTCGCCGATGAAGTACTGCCCACCATCGGTGACGACCGTCAGCCGCCACACGCCGTTTTCATCGCAGTCGGCCCACATTTCCGCCGTGCTCCAGAGCTCCAGACCGTCATTCCAGGAATGGATCGCATTGATCCACACGCGCTCGCCCATCGCCGTGGCGGTGACCTTCGTGTACGCCGTGCCGTCCCAGTGGCCGATGCGCAGGCTGCCGCGCCCCTCGCCGTCCTCCACCGTCGCCACGAGGAAATCCGGGTAGATCAGCAGGTCGGTCAGGTGCTCCCCCTCGTTCAGGAGGAAGTCCGCGCAGCCGGGCAGAGCCACCTCCCGGAGCAGCTCGTTTTCATAGGGGTCGAATATCTCCGCCGGCTCCATCGCCGCGAGCCGCGCTTCCGCCTCCGCCGTCAGAGGGACGGACGCATACGATATGATCTCCCACGGCACGGGATCGCCGGGCTTCAGGGGATCCATCGCCGCATACAGCCCGCGAATGCGCAGCTCGCCCTCTGCGATTTGAACCATGCTGCCCAAATAATGCAGGGCCATCTGGTCATACCACATGCCGCTGCCGTACCAGGTATCATCGACAAACCGCCAGTCAGGGAAGTCTGCCTGTGCCGCCGCGCGCAGGTCAGCCGTCGTGACGCGCTCCGCCATCGCCGTACAGCCAATCAGCAGGCACACCGCCAGCATCGAAGCAATCCACTTTTTCACCATTCTTCCTCCTCTTCCGCCCATTCGGCCTCCCACTGGGCGTAGATCTCATGCCAGGGCGCTCCGACGTCGATAAAGCCGTCTTCGCTCCCTTTGATGACGAAATCCTCGTTGACCAGCACCAGCCAGCCGCCGTCCGCCGCCCGGGCGATGAGCTGCATGCCCCACAATCCGTCTCCGGCCAGTGCCTCCGTCACGCCGGGCAGGGCCTGCTCCGCGTCCCAGTCCTCCGGGGTATCAAAGGACGGGAAGCCGCACAGCAGCTGATTGACCTCACCCGCAAAAGCCAGGTCCTCCGCACGGAAGAACGCCGTCATCCCGCGCACTTCGTCGCCGATGCGCAGCTCCGCCCAGCCATCCTGTTCGCTGACCACCCGGCCGACCAGCCGCGCATAGGCGCTGCCCAGCACAGTTCCCTCCGGTGCATCGTAAAGGGGTACGCCGTCCGCCTTTGTGCAGGCATAGCCGGTCGCATCCAGCAGCTCCGTAGCCGCCGCGAGATTCGCAGGCACCCCGGACAGGTCGAGCCCGTCCAGCAGCACCGGGAAGGCGGGCGTTCCGTAGCGGAAGCCGTCGTTGTGCTGGCAGTCCTCAAAAAAGCGGTACGCATAGGTATCATAGGTGCACAGGAAGTCCGTGCCGATGACATAGCTGCCATCGTCGAAGTACTCCTCGTCATGGGCGAACACGATGCCCACCTGCCACGGCGCATCCGGCTCCTCCGTGGAGGGGAAGACCCACAGCTGCTTGTCATCGTCCACGTACAATTCAAGGCCCGTGCTGTGGGAATGGATCTCGTTGATGCCGACATACCTGCTCATGGCCGTGGCGGTCACGCGGGTGTACTGCGTGCCGTCCCAGTGGCCGATGCGCAGGCCCATGCGGCCCTCCCCGTCCTTCACCAGGCCGACGAGGATATCCGCAAAACCGGTCAGCTCGGACAGCGTTTCGCCCTCCCGCAGCAGGAACTCCGCGCTGCCGGGCAGAGCATCCTCCCGGAGCAGGAACTTCCAGCCCCGCAGGACGTCCGCCGGTTTCATGGCCGCGAGCCGCGCTTCCGCCTCCTGTGTCAGGGGCACGGGCGCATAGTCCGTCACCTCCCAGGGCACCGGATCGCCCTGCTCGATGGGGTTCATGATGACATGCAGGCGGCGGAAGCGCAGGAAGCCGCCCTCCACCTGCATCAGGAACACCTCGCAGTGGTGCGCCGGTTCACCCTCCCACCGGCCGCTGCCGTAGGTGCTTTCGCCCACCAGCTGCCAGCCGGGAAAATCCGCCTCCACGCCCGCGCTGATCAGGTCGCCCTTGCGCGCCACCTCCGCCATCGCCGCACCCGTCAGCATCAGCAGCGCCAGCAGGCAGATCAACAGTTTCTTCATATATGTGCTCCCTTCTGCATCGGTTCTCACTGATAATAACGTTCGGCGCGGCCTCCCTGTTCCCTCTTTGTTCCGGAAATTTCCGCCCCTTGCAACTTCCGGGAAAACGTGGCATAATAGCATCAGCAAAAACCAAGGAGGACACCGACATGGCCACCGCCCTGTGGCTGCGCACCATCCGGCATCAGCGGATGGACAGGCAGCATGTGGAGCCCTGCACCCGGGACGACCCGGAAACCGCCCTCGAGGAAGCCTGCCGCAAGCTGGACATCTCCCGCCCCATCTGGCTGGACAAGCACACCCGCGAGTGGGAGGAGTTCGGGCAGACCCGCTTCCTGCCGGACGATTTCATGGAATCCGTTGATTTCCAGCGCCTGGAGATCGAGTTCATCGACCCGGACGCGAAGAAGAAAAAGTCCCGCGACTACCGCAATGCATTCGATTAAGCTTCCATATTCAGATTGAATGAAGGAGTGATCCCGATGGAAAAGAAGATCTACGACCTGATTGATTCCTACAAGGAGGAGTTCGCCGCCCAGCTGGCGCGGTGGATCCAGGTGCCCTCCGTCAAGGACGAGCCCGGCGAGGGTGCGCCCTTCGGCAAGGAGGTCCGCCGCATGTATGACCTGGCGCTGGCGGACTGCGAGGCGGCGGGCTTCGTGACCCGCGGCTTCGAGGGCTATGCGCTGGACGCGACCCTCCCCGGCGCGTCCGAGGAGGCCATTGCCGTCCTGGGCCATCTGGACGTGGTGCCCGCCGGCGACGGCTGGACGGTCGATCCCTTCGCCGCCGTCCGCGAGGGCGACAAGCTCTTCGGCCGCGGCACCAGCGACGACAAGGGCCCCTCCCTGTGCGCGCTCTATGCCATGCGCGCCATCAAGGAGGCCGGAATCCCGCTGAAGAAGAGCATCCGCCTGATCCTGGGCTGTGACGAGGAAAGCGGCTGGGAGGACATGGCCTACTATGCCCAGCACGTCGGCCTGCCGGAGGTCGGCTTCTCCCCCGACGCCTCCTTCCCCATCATCAACACCGAAAAGGCCATGCTGGGCATGACCCTGACCGCCCCTGCCGCCGCGGAAGGCCTGCAGGTGCTGGAGATGTTCACCGGCGA
>SVGU01000060.1 GCA_015056155.1 Clostridiales bacterium | reverse complement strand
CACGGGCTTCTTCGGCGGAAAGCAGCGCCCATTCGATCGGCAGCTGCTCTTTGACGCGCTGGGCATGCAGCCCGATGAGGACCGCCTGCGCTATTATGGTCTGCTGGACGAGCTTTGCTGACAAACCAAACAGATCCGGAGTGCATGTTCTGTGCCCCGGATCTGTTTGTTTTCTGCGAAATATCGGACCCTTATTCACGGATGACCAGTTCCAGCGGCCAGTGATCAGAGCCCTTCACGCGGTTATGGACCCGGCAGTCCGCAAGCTGCTCCGCGAACCGCTTGGATACGAGGAAATAGTCCATGCCCATGGCCCGGATGCCCTTGCGGTAGGCAAAGTCGCCTGCCTTGCCGTCCGGGTGGAAATGACGGAATGCGTCGATGAATCCTGCGTTCAGGATGGCCGTCAGACCGCTGCGTTCCTCCTGCGTGAAGCCGGGGACATGCATGCCCTGCTGCTTTCCGGCGAGATCCGCGTCGTTGTAGGCGGCGTTCAGATCGCCGCAGAGGACGACCGGCTTGTCGGCATCCAGCGCCTGCAGGAAGGCGAGAAGCGCCGCGTCCCACTCGGTGCGCTCTGCCAGGCGGGACAGGTCGGGCGCGGCGTTGGGCGCATAGCAGTTGACGAGGTAGAAGCTGCCGAAATCCAGCGTGATGACGCGCCCTTCCGCGTCGAACAGCTCATGCCCGACGCCGGTGTACGCGCCCTGCGGCTCCCGGAGCGTCAGCACAGCCGTACCGGAATAGCCGGGGCGGTCCGCGTAGCTCCAGTACTGATGGAAGCCCGGGATATCCACGCCGCCCTGACCGGACTGGAGCTTCGTTTCCTGAAGGCAGTAGACGTCCGCGTCAAGGGCGTTGAATGCGTCCAGGAAGCTGCGGCTCATGAGGGATCGGAAACCGTTGATGTTCCAGGAAACGATCTTCATCTGTACCCCAGTTCCTTCCATTCGGGCGGATCCGTGGAGTCTACGCCCGTGAAGCATTCCGGGTACAGCGCGGCTGTGGAGTAGGGCTCGTCCCCGGCGTACAGGTGGCCGATGTCGCCCATCTGCATGCAGCGCCAGACGCATTCGCCCTTCACGCGCTCCTCGGTGATGAGGGTCGTGACGCTGGAGGGCTGCGCGCAGAAGCAGTGCCACATCACCATCGGGGAAATGCCCAGCAGATAGCCCATGCAGGCGGCAGTGATGCCGAAATGACAGAAGAGCACCAGCGTATCCGGCCGGTTGTTTTCGCACCGCCAGATATGCCCATCGCGGACGTAGCCGTGGGAGGCGAGGAGCGCATCCATGCCGGCTTTCGTCTCCTCCCAGATGGCAGCCACATCGCCCTCGGAGAAGAGGGGATCCTCCAGCCATTTCTCCGCATCCCGCAGGCCTTCCCGGGGCATCCAGATGGACGGCTTGTAGTCCCACGGGATGCGCTGACGGCCGTTTTCCGGATCAAGGGAGCGGCCGCGGAATTCGGCCAGCCACGGCAGGATCTCTGCTTCGCGGCCGATCTTCTCCAGCGTGTAGCGGCCGGTTTCACGCGCTCTGCCCAAAGGGGAGGTGTAGAAGGCCTTCACGTCCAGCTTTGCCAGTCGTCCGGACAGCAGCTCAGCCTCCCGGCGGCCCTTTTCCGTCAGCGAATCGACGGCATACCACGGCTCCGCGTGGCGCACAAACATCAGCTTCATCGGCGATACTCCTTACTTCAGAAACGCTCGTGGTGGATCTTATCGAGCAGCAGCTCGTCCACCGTGTGCGGCGCAGGATGGCTCGCAGGCATGCCGAGGGTCAGGATCGCCATCACGCCGTACTTCTCCGGGATGCCCAGCAGTCCGCGGACGACGTCTGCCGTATCGCGGCCATCCTCCGCATTGCGCAGGCGCACCTGCATCCAGCAGCTGCCCACGCCGATGGCGTCGGCCATCAGGTGCATCTGGGTGATGGCGCTGCCGCAGTCCTCCACCCATACATCAACGGCCTCGGCGTCCGCACATACGACGATGGCGGCCGTGCACTTGCCCAGCAGGTTCGAAGCGCCCGGGCGGCAGTCGCCGAGCTGATCCAGCATGGCGCGGTCGCGGACGACCACGAATTCCCACGGGCGGCGGTTCTTGGAGGACGCCGCAGCCAGGCCTGCGTAAAGGATCGCGTTCAGCTTTTCCTCCGGAATGGGCTCGTCTGTGTATTGCCGCACGCTGCGGCGGGCAAGAATCGTGTTCAGCATGTCCATATGAGCGCCTCCTTCATGAAAAACAGGGCTGACTGCGCATGTCAGCCAGCCCTGAATGCTTTGCGGATTATGCGGAAGCCGCCGGAACGTCCGACGCTCCCAAAGCGGCGATCCGGATTACTTCAGCTTCCAAGCGAGGTCGTTGAGGAACAGCTGCTGCTCCAGACCCTCGGCGGTGGTATCCTTGGTGATGTGCACGAACTCGATGTCCATCATGGTCGCCCAGTCCTTCATCTGCTCCGCCGTCACGTCGTAGGACAGGACCGTGTGGTGCGCGCCGCCGGCGGTGATCCAGCATTCCACGCCGGTGGTCAGGTCGGGCATCGCGCGCCACATCACGCGGGCCACGGGCAGGTTCGGCATGTCCATGATGGGCTTGACGCACTCAATATCCTGGCAGATGAGACGGAGTCGTCCGCCCATGTCGATCAGGCTGACGACGATGGCGCTGCCGGCCTTGCCTTCAAAGACCAGACGGGCCGGGGGCTCGCGGTCGCCGATGCCCAGCGGGTGCACCTCGATCTTCGCCTTGCCGGCGGCCACGGACGGGCAAACCTCCAGCATGTGGGCGCCCAGGCTGTACTCATTGCCCTTTTCCAGATGGTAGGTGTAGTCCTCCATGAAGGCGGTGCCACCGGTCTGCCCCTCGGACATGGCCTTCATGATCGCGGTCATCGCGGAGACCTTCCAGTCGCCCTCGCCGCCGTAGCCGTAGCCCTGCGCCATCAGATGCTGGGAGGCCAGGCCGGGCAGCTGCTTCATGCCGTAGAGATCCTGGAAGGTGTTGGCGAAGGCCATGCAGCCCTCGGCGTCCAGCATCTTCTTCATCGCGATCTCCTCGCGGGCCTGATAGCGGACGGTCTCGACATCGTCGGTGGCCATCTCGTACAGGGAGGTGTATTCAGCCATCTTCGCATCGACTTCCGTCTCGGTCACCTCGTTCATGGTCTCCACCAGCTTGCCAACGGGCCAGGTATTGACCTGCCAGCCCAGCTTGGTCTGCACCTCGACCTTGTCGCCCTCGGTGACGGCGACTTCACGCATGTTGTCGCCAAAGCGCATGACCTTCAGCGTCTTGGAGAAGGCCACGCCCACTGCCGCGCGCATCCAGCTGCCGATGCGGGCCTGCACGTCCTCATCCTGCCAGTAGCCGGCGATGACCTTGCGGGGCATGCGCAGACGGGCGGCGATGAAGCCGTGCTCACGGTCGCCGTGGGCAGCCTGGTTTAGGTTCATGAAGTCCATGTCGATCTCGTCATTGGGGATCTCGCGGTTGTACTGGGTCGCGAAGTGCAGATAGGGCTTCTGCAGGTTGGCAAAGCCGTTGATCCACATCTTGGAGGGGGAGAAGGTGTGGCACCAGGTGATGATGCCCGCGCAGTTCTCGGCGTAGTTCGCCTCGCGCACCACATCGGTGATCTCCTTGTTGGTCTTGGCTGTCACCTTGTAGACCAGCTTGCAGGGGAGGTTGCCGGAAGCGTTCATCTTCTCGACCATTTCTTCCGCGCGGGCCGCGACGGTCTCCAGAACTTCGGGACCGTACAGGAACTGGGAGCCGACGACAAACCAGAACTCGTAATTCTTCAGAGCCATAGGAAAACACTCCTTCTTTATCGTTCATGTAACGTTAAGGAAAGAAAGCGTATGCACGCCTCTTCCTCTATTCTACCGTATAACAGAGGATCTGGCAAGTGAAACATGAGAAATTGTGATGAAAGAAACGGAGCGTCTGCAGTTTGCAGGCAGGAATTTGCCTCCTCACGGCATTGCATTTCCAGTGACTGTATGTTATAATAGAAATAGTATGCATCGTGTTGCAGCCTGGTTGTCCGCACCTGCTGTACGGCATACTGCGCACTTGCGGACGCATAGAACTGCAGCGAGGGCTGCAAACGATCAAAAGGAGGTAATCTCTGTGTCTGGTGACCCATGGGGACCGCTACTGCTTCAGCTGCTGCTCATTCTGGTGAACGGCTGGTTTGCCGCGACGGAGGTCGCTGTGCTTTCCCTCAACGAGGCGAAGCTCCGGCATGACGCCGAGGAAGGCGACAAAGCCGCGACAAAGCTGCTCAAGCTGAACGAATCCCCGAATCAGTTCCTTTCGACCATTCAGGTGTGCATTACGCTCGCTGGCTTCCTGGGCGCGGCTTTTGCGGCGGAGTCCTTCTCCGACCCGTTGGCAAAGGTGATCCTGGACGCAGGCATTCAGATCGATCCCAAGATCCTGGATGCGCTGTGCGTGGTGGGCGTGACGCTGGCGCTGTCATACTTCACGCTGGTGCTGGGCGAGCTGGTGCCCAAGCGTCTGGGCATGCATGCGCCGGAAAAGACCGCCCGCATGGGCTTGACGGTGTTGACGGTATGTTCCGTGCTGTTCCGGCCGATCGTGTGGCTCCTCTCTGTGAGCACGAATCTCCTGCTGCGCCTGCTGGGCATCGATCCGCACGCGACGGAGGAGGAGGTCACTGAGGACGATATCCGCATGATGGTGGACATGGGCGAGGAAGCCGGCGCGATCGAGGAGACGGAGAAGGAGATGATCGAAAACATCTTCGAATTCAACAACCTCACCGCCGAAAACGTCATGACGCACCGTACGGATGTCACATCCATCTGGGTGGACGAGGAATGGGATACGATCATCAGTACCATCCGTGAGACGGGTCTGAGCCGCTTCCCGGTCTACAACGAGGACATGGACGATATTATCGGTACGCTCAACACCCGCGTGTTCCTGCTCAACCTGCAGGCGGAGAAGCCGCGCACGGTCCGCGAGATGCTGCGCGAGGCCTACTTCGTCCCGGAAACGGTGCAGGCGGACCAGCTCTTCCGCGACATGCAGACCAAGAAGGTCCACATGGCCATCGTCGTGGACGAATACGGCGGCATGAGCGGCATCGTCACGATGGAAGACCTGCTGGAGGAGATCGTCGGCAATATTTATGACGAGTTTGATCCTCAGGCGGAGGTCGAGATCGTCGCGGTGGACGAGAATACCTGGCGCGTATCGGGTCAGGCGATGCTGAGCGACGTTGCCGAGGCGCTCGGGGTGGAGCTCCCGCTGGAGGAGGATTACGATACCTTCGGCGGTCTGATCTACAGCCAGTTCACGACCATCCCTGAGGACGGCAGCACGCCGGAGCTGGAATGCTGCGGTCTGCACATCCAGGTCGAGAAGATCGAGGAACACAGAGTGGACACCGCGCTTGTCACCAAGCTGGCGACGGAGGTCAAGGAAGAAACAGACTAATAGTCGGTTTCTGTATCTGAATAACAAGAAGTGCCCGTATTGCGGCTGTTGAGCCTGCAGTACGGGCACTGTTCCGTTCATGGGGAGTCAGGTAGATAACAGACCGGAAGTCGGTCAATCGGCGAACTGCACGATCGCGCCGAGAAGGCCGGGGCCGGTATGGATCGCCAGGGCAGGGCTGACCGGGCTGACAAAGCCGTCGGCGACGTCCAGGTGCTGCCGGAAGACCTCCAAAAGGGAAGCGGCTTCCTCAGCGGCGTTGCCGTGAACGATGGCGACGCGTACCTTCCGGCCCTGATAGCGGCGGAAGAACTCGTCCTTCATGACGCTGACTGCATTGGAGAAGCCGCGCGCCTTCGCCAGCGTCTGATACACGCCGTCGTCGTTGACGAAGATCACCGGCTTGATCTTCAGGAGCGAGCCGACCACGCCTTCGACCAGGCCGATGCGGCCGCCCTTGCGCAGGAATTCCAGCGTGCGGATCACAAAAGCACCCAGCTGATGCTTGCGGAGCTTGTTCAGCCGCTCGATCACGTCCTCCACCGGCATGCCCCTGGACAGGCATTCTGCGGCCTCCAGCACCAGCAGGCCGAGCCCGCAGGAGAGCGTCCTGGTGTCGTAAACGTCGATCACCAGACCCTCGGTCTCTTTTGAGAGCAGATCGACCATGTTGAACGTACCGGAGAGACTGCCGGACATGCACATGTGGAGCACGCGGGTCGCGCCCTCATCGCGCAGCTGCTGGTACAGGCAGGCCAGGTCCTCCGGCAGGGGGAGCGAGGTCTTGGGGACTTCCTTCTCAAGGAGGGCGTAAAGCTGCTCCTGGGAGATCTCGACACGGTCGCGGAATTCGCCCTGGCTGGTGGCCACGCGCAGGGGGATCACGCGGATATCGTACCGGGAGAGCTGCTCGTCCAGCAGATCACATGCGGTATCTGTAACGAGGACGATCCGTTCGCTGCCAATCGTGAACATGGCTTGAACCTCCTTGAAATCGGGTAAATGAGCAGGTTAGTATCATTATAGCATACAGGTGGGGCAAGTCAAGCAGGCATTCGGTTGAATGCGTCGGAAATGCAGCATTTTGAATGCGCATAATTGTAAAATGTGCAGCCGTGACGGTTGACATTCGTGCCGAGTTGTTTTACCATGTATAATGATAGATTATGTAGCTCTGCCGGATGCAGAGCGCTGCGGAGGCGTGCAAGAATATGCTGAAAAACATGAAGAAGCTCCTGACTGCGCTGGCCGCGCTGCTGATGATCGCAGCGCTGGTCCCTGCGTCGGCGGAGAATGAAGCGATGCTTCAGCTGACCTTCATCGGCATGTATGTCAACAGTGACGGCACCTATACGGCCCGCAATCTGCCGGGTCAGTTTGAGGTTCTCCAGAATGGCAAGAAGGTCGGTGTGATCACCTCGGACGAGAGCGGAAGCCAGCCCTTTACGCTGTCAAAGGCGGGGAATGTGCAGCTGATGCCCGTGATGGATACCATCCCGGAGGAGATCGCGGTCAACGAGAACGGCTATGTGGTGTCCATCGTGCCCGGCCAGTTCAACGTTGCGCCTGTCGTCGTCTATGCGGAGGCAGGCCTGTTTGCCGTGCACACGGAGAGCTCTGCGTCCTTCGTGCTGATCAACGAGCGCGGCGAGGATGTCCTGCGCTTCAGCACGGACAGCCGCGGCGATTACGCGCTGCCCACGTCCATTGCGGCGGGTCAGTACACCCTGCGCATGGAGGAGGCGTCCCTGGCCATCAGCAAGTGGCGTGACAAGATCATCAACATTGAGCCCTATGTGAATGAGGATTCCGTCCTATACGTGGACGCGTCCTACTTCTACTATCCCGAAATCACCCTGAAGCCTGCGACGCCCACGCCTGAAGCGACGGCTACGCCCGCGCCGACGTCAAAGCCGACGAGCAGCATGTTCGAGAACGTGAAGACCGGGGCGGATACGCAGGATGAGCCTGAAGCGACGGCTACCCCCGTCCCGACCGCAACGCCGACGGCAACGCCCGTCCCCACGGACGGCACGCTGGTGCTGAATGTGTACGGCAAGGACGCCAGTGCGGATTTCACGGTGGCTGCCGGCGGCGTGACCTATCATGAGGGCACTCTGACGACGGGCACGTCTTCGCGCGTTCCCGGGCTGCCTGTGGGCAATTACATCGTCACGGTCAATATGGACAATGACGTGATGCTCACGGAGCTGAACGGCTATGCGAGCATCCAGCGCCGCTCTGCCCAGTGGCTGGTGAGCATCACGGCGGGCAAGACCAGCCTCTACGATGTGGAGCTGAGCCTGGTGGGCAGTGTGACCGGCACCCTGAGCGGCGTTGAGGGCGCGAACCTGGTCAGCATCAGCGGCAGCGAGATCTACAACCTGACGGCCACGGACCGCTTTGCCCAGTCCGGCATGATCCCGGACGCCTACGCGGTGACGGTCGTGCTGCCCCACGGTGAGTACTACGGCGATGGCTGGACCTTCGTGGAGAGCGCCGGCCAGATGCTGGCGATCACCCGCGCGGTGGTCGAGGGCGGCAGCGAGATCGAGCTGCCTGAGATCGCGGCGAAGGTGTTCGGCGAGGTCGGCGGCGTGGTCTGGAGCCGCAATGAAAAGCCCATGTCCGGCGTGCAGGTCGTGATCTGCGATCTGGCGGGCAATGAGCTCCTTTCGACGGAGACGGACAAGGAAGGCCGCTGGCACATCGTCTCTCTGGAGGAGGGGATCTATGCGGTCCAGTACCGCGGCAGCTCCCGCTCCGCCTTCGCAACCGGTACCTTTGAGATCAGCGAGCTGAGCCGCTCTCCGGAGCTGCAGGTGATCGAGTCTGCGCCCGCGTCCGTGCTGGTGCAGGTCTTCGTGGATGAAAACAACAACGGCGTCTGGGGCAAAAACGAGCCCTACATGCCCGGCGCGGTGATCCAGCTGGTCAAGCGCATGGGCGGTGAGGATGTGGTCATGGCGTCTGCCGTTACGGACCGCGACGGCTGCGCGCGTCTGACTGCGCCCGCCGGCAAGTATACCCTGCGCTGCGAGCTGCCGGAGGACTACGGCTACGGCAAGATCGGCGAGAAGGATCTGATCAGCAACAGCGCGATGGATCAGGAAATCAGCCGCGTGCAGGAGCTGAAGGACGTTTCTCTGAGCACCGATGCGGAAAAGGAGATCGGCATCGGCGCGGTCAAGATGGCGACGCTGACGGGCACGGTCTGGGAGGACGTGAACGGCGACGGCCTGTGGCAGAAGAGCGAGCCCGGCGTGGAGGGCATGCGCATCGTTGCCGAGGGCCTGCGCAACGGTTTGGTCTACGAGACCCGCACCGATGCAGACGGCCGGTTTGAGATCAGCCAGATCCGCAACGGCACGTATGAAGTCACCTACCACGTTCCCAACGGATACGTGGCCACCATCAAGGGCAACGGCAACCAGCAGCAGCGCTCCCTGATGACGACGGAAGCGGACCGCAAGGGCGTGGATCAGGTCGTCTTCGACAAGGGCATCACGGTCGATGAGCAGAATATCGGTCTGGTCCGCGAGGCGGCCATCATCGGTTACTGCTTCCTGGACGAGAATTATAACGGCTACTTCGACGAGGGCGAGCGCCCGGTCTCCGGAGTGGAGGTCGAGCTGATCCGCCAGAGCAACAGCAAGCGCCTGCAGACCGCGACCTCCGGCGCGGACGGATCCTTCCGCTTCGGCAATGTCCGCGGCGATACCTTCAAGGTGAAGGCGCTCCTGCCCAAGGATACGACCTATACCATCCGCGTGCCCGGCGACTGGGATGCCAATCAGTTTGAGCCCCGCGAAGGCAAGCGCGAGCAGACCGTCACCGGCGTGACCGTGAAGAACGGCGAGACCTTCAACATGGTCATCGGCGCGATCCGCTACGGTTCCATTTCCGGCGTGGTCTACGAGGACGACAACTTCTCCGGCAGCTGGGAGACGGGCGAGAAGATCGTGGCAGGCATGGCGGTGTATCTGCTGGATGATTCCGGCGACGTCGTGCAGGTCATCAAGACGAACAAGAACGGCGCATACACCTTCGAGAACCTTGCGCCCGGCGAGTATTCCCTGAAGATGACGGCCAAAACCGGCTATGCGTTCACGCAGACCGGCGCAGGCAGCGTGATCGAAAACCGCGGAGGCGGTGAAGGCCAGAGCGAGCTGTTCAACCTGAAGCTGGGACAGACGCTCAACAACCGCGACATCGGCATGATCGTTCCTGCGGTAGTCCGCGGCGTGGCCTTCGCAGACGCCAACGACAACGGCCTGTATGATTCCGGCGAGAAGGGCCTCGTGGGCACCGTCGTCAGCCTGATGCAGGAGGATGGCGTGGTCGATTCCATGAAGGTCAAGGCGGACGGCACGTTCGTGTTCGACAGCGTGCTGCCCGGCCGGTACTATCTGCGCTATGAGCTGCCGGACAACGGCGTGTTCTCGCCCCGTGTGCAGGGCGGCAATCAGGTCGTTGGCGAGGGCAGCGACGGCGCAGGCGACTGGTTCAACGTGAAGGTCGGTCAGGAATGGGTCGCCCCGGTGTGCGGCGGCCTGGACCTGGGCATCGTGACCGGCTATGCTTACGCCGATTCCAACGGCAACGGCGAACAGGATGCGGATGAGGCGCTGCTGGCGGGCATGACGCTGGTGCTGACGCCCTCCCGTGAGGAGCTGGAGGTGCGCACGGCAGTGACCGGCGCGGACGGCGCGTTCTCCTTCGAGGCGCTGCGTCCCGACCAGTACACGCTGACGGTGAATTGCCCCGAGGGCTATGTGCTTTCCCGCATGGACAACGTGACGCTGGGTCTTGCGCATGGTTTGGCCGAACAGAGCATCACGCTGAAGGTCGGCATGGGCAACGCGTGGACGGAGCAGGCACTGGGCTGCGTGCTGCCGGCGAGCTACTCCGGCGCTGCGTGGCTGGATGAAAACATGGACGGCCTGCATGGCGAGGACGAAAAGCCTGCGGCCGGCGAAACGCTCAAGCTGTATGACCAGAACACGTCCGATCTGATCGCGACCATCGTCACCGATGAGCAGGGCGAGTTTACCGCCGAGGGTCTCGCGCCCGGCGCCTACAAGCTTGTCTTTGACCTGGCGGACGATGTGCAGTCCTCCGTCACCGGCGATACGACCTTTATTGAGGACGGCGATGCGCTGGTCATGGAGAACATCGTGATCGCGGAGGGGACGCATGTGTCCGGCGCAAGGCTCGGCCTTGTCCGCGAGACGACGCTGTCCGGCCTGGTCTGGCTGGATTCTGACGGCGAGACGCTGCCCGTGGAGGGCGCGGAGATCACGCTGGAGGATGGGGCAGGCGAGGAGCAGACCTTCATCACCGCCGCTGACGGCCGTTACACCTTCGAGGGCCTCACGCCCGGTCAGTACCGCATCAGCGTCGTGCTGCCCGAGGGCTGCGTGGCCATCGAGCCCGGCGACCGCCGCCTTGCGGAGGGCGCGCAGGTGAGCATCCTGGAGTCGACCGAGGCGAACATCGGCGAGAGCGGCTGGATCACCGTGAAGATGGCCGAGCACCAGCTGGCGCTGGATATCGGCAGCGTGCGTCCCGGCCGTCTGGGCGACTTCTGCTGGCTGGACCTGAACGGCAATGGCCTGCAGGACGGCGATGAGGGCGGCATTCCCGGCGTGGAGATCCTCCTGATCCGCAACGGCGTCGTGGCGGCACGGGCGATCAGCGACCAGTACGGCTACTTCGTCATCAAGAACCTGTATCCCGGTGAGTATATCATCCGCGCCGTCTGGCCGGAGGTGGTCAAGCCGACGCAGCAGCGTACGGACCTGCCGATGATCGTGTCCGTGATCGGCGAGAACGGCGAATCCGGGCTCGTTGCGGTCGTTTCGGACGGCGCGAATTACGACGCTGACCTCGGCTTCGTCCTGGTCGACGGGAAGACCTATCCCGCAGGCTACGGCGAAGGTGCGACCCAGAACTGGGAGTTCGACAGGTAAACCAATTCAGGCTGCCGTATCGGTCAAGTACGGCAGCCTTTCTCTATGTGGATTGCCTTCGGAAGAAAAGTCGGGTATAATAAATCATCAACGGTTGGAGGGCGGTTATGGACAGGGAGACATATCGGCAGATCGAAGCGTACATGCTCGAATGCATGCAGGACAGCGCGCATGACAAGGACCATGTGTACCGCGTGCTCTACGGCGCAATGTCGATCGCCCGTGACGAAACGGTGGAGGACATGGACGTGCTGATCGCCGCCTGTCTGCTGCATGATATCGCGCGGGCTGAGCAGATGGCTGATCCGCGGGTGTGCCACGCGCAGGCCGGGGCTTTGAAGGCGTACGAGTTCCTGCTGCGCATGGGTTGGCCGGAGGCGAAGGCTTCCCATGTGCGCGAATGCATCCGCACGCACCGCTTCCGCAAGGGAGAGCCGCCCTGCAGCATCGAGGCGAAGATCCTCTACGACGCCGACAAGCTGGATGTGGTCGGCGCGATCGGTCTGGCGCGGACGCTGTGCTACAACGGCGCGATGAACGAACCGATCTATTCCACCGCGCCGGACGGAACGATCCTGGACGGCTCGGGGGAGGAACCGGACTCCTTCTGCCGGGAATACCGCTTCAAGCTGGAGAAGGTGTACGACCGCTTCCTGACCCCGGCAGGAGCGGCGCTGGCTTCGTCCAGAAGGCAGGCGGCGGAGGACTTCTACCGTGCGGTCCTTGATGAGGTGAGGGGCACGCTGGCGCAGGGCAGTGACGTGCTGCGGAGCGCGATCGAAGAATAAGCAACGAAAAAGCAGGAGCTCAGCCGCATGTGCTGCGGATGGAGCTCCTGCTTAACTTTTGTGATCAACTGCGCGTGTAGCGGATGTCCGCCACGTCTTCGCCGCCGATGCGGTAGGGGACGCGGTCATCGGTGCGGATAAACCCGTGCTTGCGGTAGAAGCTGTCCGCGGTCTGATTCCCTTCGATCGCCCAGAGGTAGAAACGGTCATAGCCGTCCTCGCGCATGACGCGCATCACCTCATGAAGCAGGGCGCTGCCGATCCCTCTGCGCACTGTGTCCGGCAGCAGGTACAGCGATACGATCTCGCACCAGTCTTCATACCCTGCGTCGCGCCCGCGCCCGTAGATGGCGCAGCCAACAGGACGCCCGTCCGCACAGGCGATCAGCCCGTACAGCTGGCCGCTTTCCAGCCATGAGCGCACGGAGGGTACCCAGTATTCGTTCGGCAGCCGCTTCAAGTAGTCCTCGGCGATCAGGCCCCGATAGGACTTCCGCCAGCTGGTGGCATAGATATGGCTGATCAGCCCGGAGTCTTCGGCCGAGGCGTCACGGAAGGTCACCATGGTTCTCATCTCCCAACAAAAAGGCAGGCACGCAAAAACATGCATACACGCTGTATGCGCCCTGCGGAATATCGAACGTCATTTGTATATACTCATTATCGCGCAAGTATCCGCATCTGTCAAGGGGTGATTGATTTATTGCCGCCTGTTTGGTATAATAAGAATGGAATCATATGCATGAAGGGATGTGACCACCGTGAAGCTGTTGGCGATTCTGGCTGCGTTTGCAGCAGGTGCTATCGCGCATCATCTGACCAGCATGAACGGGAAAAAGCCGCAGGCTCAGGAGCCGCAGCAGATGGGCACCTATGAGCTGGATCACGAGGAAGCGGTGATCGAGAATCTGGATGACCGGCCGGTGGAGTGCCGCGCCTGTGTGCAGGAATCGAACCGTGCGATGGACTTTATGACCCTGCAGGGAGCAAGCCGCGTCACCTTCCTCACGGCGGACGGACAGACGCTGAAGTTCCACATCCCCGGCGAGAGCGGCGCATTCCTTTTCAAGGGCGATGAGGGGCTGCTGGAGTATCGGGATCAGACCTTCCTGTCCTTTGTGAAGGACAGCGGCGAGGTCGTTGGGGCGATGTACCACATCCCGGCGGAAGAAACGGAGGCATGACGCAATGGAATGGGAAGTGCTGAAGATCCCGCTGACGATGGTCGGCGGCAGCGTTGCGGCGATCCTCCTCCTGATGCTCGTGGCGAAGCTGACGGGCATGGTCAACCCGGAGATCAAGCAGGGGGAGAAGCCGGTCTATAACATGCAGGCCGTCGTCAAGGGCAAGCGGACGCTGATCGAGCCTGATCCGGAGAACCCTGCCGTACCGAGGACGAGGTATTTCGTGACCTTTCACAAGCGGGATGGCAACCGGGTCGAAATGCAGGTACCGGGCGAGGATTATGGCCTGGCGGCTGAGGGCGACGAGGGCATCCTCGTCTGGCAGGGCGACGAATTCGTGGTGTTCAAGCGCACGAATTGATGTAATATGATTATTGGAGGCATACGATGAGCAATTTCGATTTTGAGCATATCAAGGTATATCCGGAGCTGATCATGGACGTGATCATTTATGTGGCCGTGTTCGTGATCGTGATCATTCTGTCCAAGGTGCTCTGGACGCTGAAGGAGGAACGCCGCCTCCGCAAGGAGTACAAGGTCTACGAGATGATGCGCAACGACGAGGAAGAGTAACGGCAGGAGGGGATCTCATGGCCTATCAGGCGCTGTACCGGCAGTGGCGTCCGGTCGATTTTTCCTCGATGGTCTCCCAGGAGGCGGTCGTTTCCACCCTGCGCAACCAGATCACTACCGGGCGCATTGCCCATGCGTATCTGTTCTGCGGCAGCCGCGGAACCGGCAAGACCTCGACCGCGAAGATCATGGCCCGCGCGATCAACTGCGAATCGCCCAACAACGGCGATCCCTGCGGCCAGTGCGAGAGCTGCCGACGGCTGCTGGGCGAGGAGTCCATGGACGTGATGGAGATCGACGCAGCCTCAAACAACGGCGTGGACGAGATCCGCGACCTCCGCGAGACGGTCAAGTATCCCCCGCAGCACGGCCGCTTCAAGGTTTATATCATCGACGAGGTGCACATGCTGTCTGCCTCGGCTTTCAACGCGCTGCTCAAGACGCTGGAGGAGCCGCCGGCACATGTCGTGTTCATCCTCGCCACCACGGAGCCGCAAAAGCTCCCCGCGACGATCCTCAGCCGCTGCCAGCGGTTCGATTTCGGCCGCATTCCCGCCGCGCAGATCGCCGGGCGACTTCGTCAGGCGGTGGAGGGCGCAGGCGGAACGGCCACGGATACCTCGCTGAACATGATCGCGCGGGCGGCCGAGGGCGGCATGCGCGATGCGCTGTCCATCCTGGATATGTGCCTGGGCTACCAGAACGACGTGACCGAGGAGCTTGTCCGCAATGTCCTGGGTACGAGCGACCGCAGCTTCCTCTTCCGCTTCACGGATGCGCTGGAGCTGGAGGATGCATCCACGGTCATGCGGATGATCGACGAATTGATGCGCAAGGGCCGCGAGCCGATGGTCTTCGCGAAGGACATGAGCCAGCACCTGCGGGCGCTGCTGATGGCGAAGACCTGTCCGGACGACCTCGCTGCACTCCTCGACCTGACGAACGAGGCGGCGGAGGAGTACGTCGGACAGGCGGAGGAAATGACGGTCACGCGCATGATGAAGATGCTCGAGCTGTTCATGAGCGTGGAAACGGACCTGCGCTGGGCGTCCTCGCCGCGCATCGTGCTGGAGAATGCGGCGCTCCGTTGCTGCCTTCGCACGCAGGAGGCGGACACTGCGGCTCTCAACGACCGCATCGCCCAGCTGGAGAAGCAGGTCGCCCAGCTGACGGAGAAGATCAAAAACGGCGTGGTTGCCGCGCCTGCTCCGGCCAAAAAGGAAAAGGCGGAAGCGAAGACTGCCGCCAAAAAGGAAGAAGCGCCCCGGCCGAAGGTCCTCACGCCTACGGGCCGCAGCACGGATGACACCTGGAAGGAAGCCGTCAACACGCTCAAGAAGAACAGCCCCGGCGTGTATGCATTCCTCACCGGCGGCCGGTTTGTGGGCTGTGACGGCACGCTGTACCGCTGGGAGGCCAATCCCGGCATGGACATCTATGCCGGCATGCTCAACAAGGACGACAAGCGCAGCCTGATCGCCGCAGCGCTGACGGAGGCCGCCGGTGTGGAGAGCCGCTTCGAGGCGGTATCCGCCGGCGCCGGTATGAAGTCGGAGGACGACGGCGAGAAGTCTCTCCTGTCCGCGCTGGAAAACACCTTTGGCAAGGCCAACACACTCGTTCAGGACGATGTGAAATGATGCTGCCGGAAAGGGAAGGATGCATATGAACAGAGCCCTGCTGACGATCGACGACGTTTCCTCCCGGAACACGCCCGCCCTCGTGGATTATCTCAACGAGAGGGGCATTCAGGCGATCATGTTCGCCACGGGAAACCACGTCGAGCGGTTCTACGAGGAAGCCTGCTATGCTGTGAAGCATGGGATGATCGTGGGTAACCACAGCTACTCCCATCCGGCGTTTTCGGCTCTGACGCTGGAGGAGGGCATCGGTCAGATCGAGCAGTGCGAGGCTGTGCTGGACCGGCTGTACCGCGACTGCGGCGTGGAGAGGCAGTACCGCCCCTTCCGCTTTCCCTATGGCGACAAGGGCGGCAAAAACAAGGACGCTCTGCAGCAGTATCTGCGGGAGAAGCAGTTCGACAAGGTGGACGACAGTCATATTCCCTATGCATGGTGGAAGGAAAACGGCCTGAACACGGACGTCGACACCTTCTGGACATTCGATTTCGAGGAATACCGGATGCAGGGAGAACCTGATTTCACCCGGGACAGCATCTGGGCGAAGATGCATGCGGTGAATCCGAAGTCAGGCGCGGCGCTGTTCGGCGAAAACCAGCAGCACATCCTGCTCCTGCACGACCACGCCGAAACGGAGCAGCTGCTGCCCGGTTATTACCGGCTGTTCATCGACCATGCGCTGGAAGAGGGGCTGACCTTCATGAAGCCAGCGTTCATCAGGTAAAAACGAATCAAAACCGTCGGGGATGTCAGCACGTCCCCGGCGGTTTTCGTATGCACAAGGAAGCAGACCCCGCAGTATGTGCAGGGTCTGCAAATGATTCAATTAGGCCTGAACCTCGCCCATCTCGATGTCCTTGGTGTTGACAGCGAAGGAATGGGCCGCGCGGTACTCGAAGAACTTGGGGGCAACCTTGGGGAACAGCGCGTAGCTCAGCACGTCTTCCTCGCAGGTGTACCAGCCCTTTTCCTTGACTTCCTTGCGCAGGGTGTCCATCTCGGGCGCCAGGTCGTCAGCGTAGCGGTGGGTGATCACCGGGGTATCGCCGATGCACTTCTTGCGCACGTCCTCATTGACGGCTGCGGGCAGCTTGCCATAGCGGCCAGCCAGCAGGTCCTTGGACTCCTTGGGCACCATCTTGTACTTCTCGCCGCCCAGCACGTTCATAACGGCCTGGGTGCCGACGATCTGAGAGGTGGGGGTGACCAGCGGGGGATAGCCGAAGTCCTTGCGGACCACGGGCACCTCAGCAAGCACGTCATAGTACTTGTCCATGGCGTTGGCCTGCTTCAGCTGGCCGATCAGGTTGGACAGCATGCCGCCGGGAACCTGATACTGCAGGGTCTTGACGTCCACGCCCAGCACGCGGGAGGGATCGCGCCAGCCGTCCTTGGTCAGACGGTCGGCAACGCCGCGGAAGTACTCCGCCAGCTTCGCCAGCAGGTTCAGGTCGATGCCGGTGTCGTACTCGGTGCCGGCCATGGTGGCGACCAGCGTCTCGGTGGCGGGCTGGGAGGTACCGGAGCCCAAGGGAGACAGACAGGTGTCCACCACGTCCACGCCCGCCTCGATGGCCTTCATCAGGACCATGTCGCCGGTGCCGGTGGTGTTGTGGGTGTGCAGCACGATGGGCAGCTTGGTGGCGGCTTTCAGGCGCTTGACGAGGCTGTATGCCTTGTAGGGCAGCAGCAGGTTCGCCATGTCCTTGATGCAGATCAGGTCAGCGCCCATCGCCTCGATTTCCTTGGCCAGCGCAACGAAGTAATCCTCGTTGTGCACGGGAGACTCGGTGTAGGACAGGGCGATTTCCGCGATGCCGCCGTACTTCTTGGTGGCCTTGACAGCGGTCTGCATGTTGCGCAGGTCGTTCAGGGCGTCGAAGCAGCGGATGATGTCAATGCCGTTCTCGATGGCCTTCTTGACGAACGCGTCGACCACGTCGTCCGCGTAGGGACGGTAGCCCAGCAGGTTCTGGCCGCGCAGCAGCATCTGCAGCTTGGTGTTGGGCAGGGCCTTGCGCAGCTTGCGCAGGCGCTCCCAGGGATCCTCGTTCAGGAAGCGAAGGCAGCTGTCGTAGGTTGCGCCGCCCCAGCACTCCAGAGAATAGTAGCCGACCTTGTCCAGCATCTCGCATGCGGGCAGCATTTCTGCCGTCGTCATGCGGGTGGCAGCCTGAGACTGATGGCCGTCACGCAGGACAGTATCGGTAATATTAACCTTAGCCATGGGTCGCTTAGCCATAGGTCGATATTCCTCCTGTTAAGTCGTTACAGTGAATGTGGCCGTGGTCAGCCGGCTTCCATCCTTGGAGAGGGAAGCCGGCTGTGCCGCTTATCAGCCGCCGAACATGCTCAGCAGCACGCCGGCCGCGATCGCGGAGCCGATAACGCCGGCCACGTTGGGGCCCATGGCATGCATGAGCAGGAAGTTTGCGGGGTTGGCCTTCTGCCCCTCACGCTGGGACACACGCGCCGCCATGGGAACAGCGGACACGCCGGCAGAACCGATCAGCGGGTTGATCTTGCCGCCGGAGAGCCAGTTCATGACCTTGGCCAGCAGCACGCCGCCCGCAGTGCCCATACCGAAGGCAACGATACCCATGGCGATGATCAGCAGGGTATCCAGCTTCAGGAAGGTGGAAGCAGTGGCAGTAGCGCCAACGGTGATGCCCAGGAAGATGGTGACGATGTTCATCAGCTCGTTCTGCATCGTCTTG
>SVGU01000001.1 GCA_015056155.1 Clostridiales bacterium | reverse complement strand
TCAAACTCTTGCGTTTAATCCTTTATCCTTAACCGGTCTCACCGGCCAAGTTCAACTCATTCGGAATTACTGTCTCTTGTTTGCGTTATTTCTGTTCTGTATCGTTTTCAAGGTTCAGTGCTCACCCCTGCGGCTTGCGGCCGCGCGAGTCAGCTTGGTTATAATATCACGGTTCCAGACTTTCGTCAACACCTTTTTTCACTTTTTTTCGACTTTTTTGCCTTCTTTTTCGTTTTGCGAACGGCATCTTGCCTTCAGCGCTTTGTGTGTCCGGGGATTCGCATCGTTTTGGCATTCAGCTTCAAGCGATCGTTCGGGTTTTTTGGCGCAGGATTCCCGCTATTCTTTGGTCGTCAGCAGCGCCTTCACCCGCAACAGCACCGGATCCTCCTCCGGATACCTCGGACGGCGCGCCAGATTCCGGGCGCAGGCGATGGAAACATAGCACGCCTGGGCGATCTGTTCCGCACACAGTTCTCCGTGCTGTTCCCTCATATCATCTATATATGGCTGAGGGCAGAGCAGATGGCTCGCGAAGCAATCCGCCTCGCGCTCCTCCGACTGGCCGGCGCCTGTGTGCCCGAGGAGCCGGTGGCCCAGCTCGTGCGCGAGGGTGAAGCGTAGGTGCTCCGGATTCCCGCCCGGCCGGTAGACGACGATGTACCTCGTCTTCCCCGCCGCTTCCTGACGCAGGGTGAACGCGTCCGCCCGGTCGAAGAACCGCTCGAATTCATGCGGCCGCATCCCGATCTGCTCCGCCGCCTCTTCCCCGGTCATGACCGTGGTATCGCGGCAAGCCCGGAGGATCGGGAGCGGATGCACCGGCAAAGCCGTGATCCCGCGGGCCGCAATGACGCGGTATGCCATTCGGGCAGCACGGAAAAGGTCAGGAAGTCCGGTCACGGCTGCCCCTTCCCCTCCGCCGCGTCAAAGGCATGCGCAAACAGCGCCCTGCCGACGGCGATGTACTTCTCCTGCTCGTCGGGCGTGAGCTGGCGGAAGGCGCGGGTCATGATGCTGATGCTGCCCTCCTGCGGCGTCTCCCGCACATCTCGGCCGCACAGCTCGTCCATCGTCGTGCCGAACAGGTCAGCCAGACGGGTCAGCGTTGCGATGTCCGGCTGCGTCTGCCCGCGCTCCCATTTGCCTACGGCCACCGCCGATACGCCCATCAGGCTGCCCAGCCGCTGCTGCGACATCCCTGCCTTCAGGCGAAGTTCCTTGATACGATCTGCAAGCATGTTGATCACCTCTTCTACATTATATAACCTGTGGTTTCATTTTGCAATACCCAAAAGTTTAATTTTCTGCTTGACATAAACCAGCAGGTGCTATATAATAACCTCAAGTTCACATACCGAATATGTGTTCCCTATGCATTCCACATCTGAGGAGGATGATGACATATGACGAATCTGGAAATGCTGCAGGCTTATCGGGCAGCGGTGATCGACCTTCACGACCTGGCGGTGCAGCTGGACAGGACCGGCTCCAGCGGAACGCCGAGGGGAGCCGCCGGGCTCCGGCTCGACACCCTGCCCGGCACGAATGACCCGGTCGCGGCAGCGATGCAGGCGTCCGACGGGATCGAGGAGATGATGGACCGCAAGCGCACAGAGCTTGCAGACCTCGCCGTTCCGGTGGGGATGCTCCTGTCGCAGATCGGCAACTTCCGCACCTTTATGGTCATTCAGAATTATTACCTGCAGGCCTCCACCGACACAGATATCGCCCGCAAGCTCAGCATGAGCCGCGCGCGGATCAACCAGATCCGCAACGACTATATCGCGCAGGTCGGCTGACATGGATTGACGCAGGCTGTCACCGGCTGACAAAGTTCAGCAAAGATTAGCTTGCATTATCACCCCATCCGTGGTATGATGGTATCGTGGAAAACAGAACAAGCATTCCCATTCCACGCAAACATTCAGGCGTTCTCCTTCGCGGAGAGCGCCTTTTCTGTTCCCATCCGTACGGAACACTACATTATATAGAAAGGATGAACACCGACATGAACCCAGCTGAATACGAGCCGGACATTGCCACGCCGGACGAAGTGCTGGAGACCTTCACGCAGCTGATGCGCAGCGAGAAGACCAGCGAGCAGCTCAAGGCGGCTGAACAGCTGGCGAAATACCACAGCCTGTTCACACCGAAGGAAAGCGCCGGTTACAAGCCGGAGCTGATCGCTGAGATCGAAGCCGCCGTCCGGGAGCTCACCCGGCCGCAGGAGGCGGACGATGCACCGTCGGACAGCCATTGAGCTGCTCCTGACCCGCCCGGCACTGGCGGCGCGGTGGTGCGGACTTGACCGGCTGACGGACGGGCTCCACGGGATATGGCTCCGGGACATGATCGCCGGCCGGGACGACATGACGCTGCTCGCCCACCGCGGCAGCTACAAGACGACCTGCCTCGCCTTCTCGATGACGGCGATGCTCCTGCTGTACCCGACGAAGAACATCATCTTCCTGCGCAAGACGGACGAGGATGTGGTCGAGGTGCTGCGGCAGGTGAAGATGCTCCTGCGCACGGACGCCATGCAGTATCTGAGCGCATGCATCTACGACGAGCCCGTGCAGCTGCTGCGCAGCGACATGTACACCGTGCACACCACCTGCTTTTCCGCCCCCAGGGGTGCATCGCAGCTGCTGGGCCTGGGAACCCTCGGTTCCCTGACGGGCAAGCACGCGGACATCGTGCTGACGGACGACATCGTCAACCTGCACGACCGCAGCTCCGGCACAGAACGGCGGCGTATCCGCGGAGTCTATCAGGAGCTGCAGAACATCCGCAACCCCGGCGGCCGCATCATCAACACCGGCACGCCCTGGCACCCGGAGGACGCGATCTCCCTGATGCCCAACGTGCGCAGGTACGACTGCTGGCGCACGGGGCTGCTGAGCGAGGGCAAGCTAAAGGCGCTGCAGCGGTCGATGACGCCGTCGCTGTTCGCGGCGAATTATGAGCTGAAGCACATCGCGGCAGAGGAAGCGCTCTTTGGGCAGCGCCCGCCGGAGGACGGCGACCCCCTGCTGCTGCGGGACGGCATGGCGCACATCGACGCGGCCTACGGCGGCAGCGATTTCACTGCCCTGACCTGCGGACGCATCGACGGGCATCACGCCTTCCTGTACGGCCGCCTCTGGCGTAAGCCGGTGGACGCTGTGATGGACGAGATCATCACAGAATGCGATCGGCTGCAATGCGCGCCGATCCTTTGCGAGACCAACGGCGACAAGGGCTATGTGGCCCGGGAGCTCCGTCGGCGCGGCGCGGCCGTCCGCACCTATACGGAGCAGACGAACAAGCACATCAAAATCGGCACATGGCTGCGAAAATGGTGGCCGGACGCCGTGTTCATCAAGGGGACAGACCGCGCGTATATCGACCAGATCCTGGACTACACGCCGGACGCCGCCCACGACGACGCGCCCGACAGCGCCGCCTGTCTGCTCCGCGCCATGGACCGCCATGGCTGAATCCCCCAACGAACCATATAAGGAGATAAACCAATGTTCACCACTGTCACCTATCAGGACTACCTCGGCGCACAGGACCAGCCCACGCTGCTGCTGGAGGCGGTAAAGCGCTACAAGGCGTCGCGCGGCTTTCAGCATGCACTGGAGGCCAACTGCTACTTCCGGGGCGAAAACACGCAGGTGGCGCGCAAGACCATCCTGCGCGCCCGGAAGATCGAGACCCGCGACGCCCAGGGCCGCCGCCGCGTGCGCTCCGCCGCAGAGGATGTGGTAGGAAACCGCATCGGCAGCAGCTTCCTGTTCCGCTTCGTGACCCAGCAGAACCAGTTCCTGCTGTCCGAGGGCGTGAGCCTGCCGCAGGAGGTCAAGCGCCGCCTCGGCGCGGACTTCGACCATCAGCTGGAGCGGCTGGGCGAGCGCGCGCTGCTGCACGGCTGCGCCTGGGGCTACTGGAACGCCGACCATATCGAAGTGATCGAGGCCGCCCGCAACAGCTGGAGCGGCTTTTTCCCGCTGCTGGACGAAATGACGGGCGAAGCGATGCTCGGCGTGCAGTTCTGGCAGCTGGCCGCCGACCGGCCGATGTACCTGCGCGTGTTTTCGCAGGAGGGTGTGACGCTCATGCGGCAGGACGGCGACGGTCTGACGCTCATGACGCCCTGCCAGCCCTACCGCCGCAGCCTGCGCCGCGACGCCCTGGGCGAAACCACCCGCACCGAGCCCGGCTACGGCCGATTGCCGCTCATTCCCCTGCGCGCCAACAGCGACGGGCTGAGCGAATTCACCCCCGCCATCCGCGCCAAGATCGACGCGTATGACGCCATCCTCTCCGACTTCGCCGACAACCTCGACCGCGCCAACGACGTCTACTGGGTGCTGAACAACTTCGGCGGCACGATGGACGACGTGGCCGAAATGCTTGAGCAGATCAACCGCGTGAAGGCAGTCGCCAATCTGTCCGACGGAACGGGCAGCGGCGCATCCGCCGAGCCGAAGACCATCGAGGTGCCCTACGCCGCTCGCCGAGCCGCCCTCGACCTGCTCGAGCGCAGCCTCTACCAGGACTACATGGCCCTGGACATGGACGCGCTCACCGGCTCCAGCCTCACGAACGTCGCCATCCGCGTGGCCGCCGCGAACCTCAACCTGAAGGCCGACCGCTACGAATGGCAGGTGCGGCAGTTCATCACCGAGCTGCTCCGCCTCATCGGCTGCCCCTGTGAGAACGTCCGCTTCAAGCGACAGGCCATCGCCAACGAATCCGAGACGGTCGCCGACATCGCCGTGATGCGGCAGGACATCGACCAGGAGACGGCGCTGCGCCTCAATCCCTACATTTCCGACGAACACATCCCCGGCCTGCTGCACAGCGCAGCGCCGGGCAGCCGGGCAGACGCAGAGTAACGCGCCTGCCCCTTTGCGTGCAGCGAAATGCACAGAAAGGAGGGACCCATGTCCCTGACCCGCAAGCTCCTCCGCGAGCTTCAGCTGACCGACGAAAGCATCGAACGCATCATTGCCGCCCATGCGGAGACCGTACAGGCCCTCAAGGCCGAACGCGACGAAGCCCTCGCCTCTGCCGCGGCACACGAACAGACCGCCTCCGAGCGCGACCGGTTCCGCGAGGAAGCCGGCGCATTCCAGCAGGAGGCAGACCAGCTCCGCACCGAGCTGGAGACCTTCCGCCAGCAGGTCCACACCGAGCGGACCGCCCAGGGCCGGGCAGACGCCATCTGCGAGCTGCTGCGCCGCGCAGGCGCGAACGAGCAGGCCCTGCCCCTGCTGGCCCGCGCCGTACAGACCACCGAGGAGGACTGGAACGGCACCGAGCTCCGGGCGGATGCAGACGTCATCTCCCCCGTTGTCAGCCAGTACGGCGCATTCTTCTCATCCCCCGTTCCCATCCCGACCGACCGCGTCTCCCCGCCGCTGGACGGCAGCGCACTTTCGCCCGACGATGTGCGCCTCATGTCCCCCGAGGAGATCAACCGCAACTGGAGCCAGGTACGCTCCGCGCTGATGCAGCGCAGATAACACCAAACATACGATCAATATTGATATTTCAGGAGGAATCACACATATGGCTATTTCCAATTTCATCCCCCAGGTCTGGTCCGCCCGTCTGCAGGAGAAGCTCCAGCATGCGCTGGTCTTCGGCCTGCTGTGCAACCGCAGCTATGAAGGCGACATCCGCCAGTGGGGCGACACCGTGCACATCAACACCATCAACGACATCACCGTCAAGGCCTACGACCCCAGCGTCGCCATCGACGATCCCGAGGAGCTTTCCGGCACCGACACCACCCTGACCATCGACCACGGCGCCTACTACAACTTCCGCATCAACGACGTGGATGCGGTGCAGGCCCGCGCCGACCTGATGGACGCGGCGATGAAGAACGCCGCCGAGCGCCTGGCCCGCGACGCGGAGACCTACATCCTGTCCGTCATCCGCAGCGGCGCAGGCGTGAAGAAGAGCGCTGCCATCCCCAGCGAAGGCGACGGCGGCCTGTATGCGCTGCTGCTGCAGATCAAGGACGTGATGGACACCGCAGGCGTTCCCCGCAGCGACCGCAAGCTGGTGCTGCCTCCCGCGCTGGAGACGGAGCTGCTGCTGGACAACCGCTTCGTCACCGGCACCTCCGACGCGGCGCACCGCCTGACCGAGGGCTCCGTCGCCCGCGCGGCCGGCTTCGACATCTACATCAGCGCCGACCTGAGCAAGGAGATCATCGCCATGATCCCCGAAGCAGTCACCTTCGCCAACCAGATCACCCGCGTGGACGCCTACCGTCCCGAGCGCGGCTTCAGCGACGGCGTGAAGGGTCTGTGCCTGAGCGGCGCGAAGGTCGTGCTGCCCGCGGCCGTGTGCGTCTACACCATCACCGGCTGATCCTTCAGGGGCTCCTCCTTCTCCGGGGGAGCCTCTTTTTCTGTACCTCACCGACCCCAATACAGGAGGTTCACATGATCATTACCGTACCGGATGTGATGCGTCACGTCCGCAACTATTTCCCGGCTGAACAGGTCTGCACCCGCTGGACGCTCGCTGACGACATGCTTCAGCCCGCCTCCCACTTCTATCCCGGCGAATGGATCGCCATCTCAGAAGGCCCCGCCCGCGGCGTATGGCAGCTGGACGAAAACGGCGCGATCCCCGGCGCAGGCAGCGCCGAATGGACGGGCTGCATCTGCCGCCTGTCGCCCCCCGCCGGTTTCCTGCGCCTGTGCGCCGAGATCGCCGACTGGACGGAGAAGCACCCCTACCCCACGACCGTCAGCGAGCATCTGGGCGACGTCAGCCGCAGTCCGAACTGCGCGGACTGGACGAAGGTGTTCGCCTCCGCCCTTGCGCCGTACAGGCGCATGTACCCCAAAAGGCTGGTGACGCCATGCTGATGTCGCTCTACGACCGCCTGCGCGCGCTGCTGGAGCAGTCCGGCTTCACCGCATATCCGCAGGACGCAGTCCCCGCCGCCGCCGCGCTGCCCCTGGTCACCTGCCTGATCGACCCGCCCGCCACATACGCCGGCGCAGGCAGCATCACGCTGACCCTGTGGACGACCCCGGACATTCCCCACGCAGAGCGCCTGCTCATGGCGGACCGGCTGCTTCAGTGCGTTCCGCCCGGCGGCCGGCTGCTGCCGCTTCCAGGCGGGATCGCCGCCGTCTTCCGCCCGGACGAACGGCTCCTGTCCTTCCCCGAAAAGCGGGGCGCGATGGGCGTCCGCATCCGCCTGGCCCTGCGGCTGGCGCACAAATGAGCCAAAGGAGGCACCCACATGCTTGATTCCATTCACACTTCCGCCGGCGCCCACCTGCAGCTGGGCGAGGGCGTGCTGCTGCGCGGCGTTGACGCGGACGGCGTGATGAACGCGAATGATCCCGCCGCCGCGCTGGCGCAGGCCATGCAGGACGAAAGCCGTCTGCTGGGCGCGACCCGGGACGGCTGCGTCTTCCGCTGCACGCCGGACATGCTCGACACGACCCGCGGCTGCCGCACTCCCATGCCGGGCGAAACCCTCGTCCGCCGCTGGACGGTCACCCTGTCCGGCACGCTCCTGGAGATCAGCCCCGGCAACGCCGCTATGCTGCTGAACCTGCCGCAGAGCGCGCCGATGGCTCCGCCCTGTCCCCCGGTTTTCGCGGCTTCCGCTGACAACCTCTGCTGGTTCGGCATGACCGGCTCCGGGCTGATGGCCATTGAGCTGCACTGCCCCGTCAGCACCGGCGGCATGGCGCTGCGCACCGCCCGAAGCGGCTTTGGCGAAATGCCCTTCACGCTGCTGGCACACAGGACGAACACCGCTGGCCTCCCCTGCCGCCTGCTGTGGCCGAAGGAGGCGACGACATGACTGTAACGACCCTGTGCGCCCTGACGCCGCACCTGTGCCGCCTGTCCCGCGATGCCGTCGTCCGCCGCGCCGTATCCGCCTTTTCCGACGGCGAATCGGATGCGCGGTACGACGTGCTCTCCCTTACGCTGCATGCCCACCCGGAGGACGCGGCAGCAGCCGTGTCCCTGCTGGGCGGCAGCGACCTGACCACCGAGACCATCCGCCAGTGCTTCGACCGCGAGGCGCTGGCATTTTTCCATATCTGCGGGCAGTGCAGCCCGGCGGAGGTGCTGCAGGCGCTCTGTCAGTGCCATTTTCCGCCCACGATGGACGCGCTGGCGCAGCTGATCGCCCATCAACGGCAGCAGCAGGCCATGGCCCGCTACGCGCTGCAGCTGATGTGGCGCATCTGCGGCGACGAAGCCCTGCCCGATGCTCTCTCTCTCTTCCCGGAGGAGGACGGCGGCGGCGCTCCCGGCGGCATGCCCCGGACGCTCCGGCCCATGAAAGGAGGCGCTGCCGATGACTGACCAGTCCTTCCCGGCGATCCGCAGCTGGACGCTTCCCGCCGCTGAGCTGCGCACGCCGCTGCCGTCCCCGACCGGGCGGGCAGGCAGCGAATCCGCCCAATCCCCCGCTTTCCCCGACGCAGACGCGCTGTGCGAAATGCTCACGCCGAGGCTCTCCGCAGCCATCGCCCGCATTGCAAGACAAAGGAGGTACACCCCTTGAACGAACGCTTTTCCTGCACGCTCAACGGCATTTCGCCCGCGAGCATCGACCCGGCTGTCCGCGTGACCGACCTGACGGAGCTGCCGCCCCGGCGCAGGGTCGTGACGGTCCCCACCGCGCGCCACGGCCTGCGGCTGCTCCGGCGCGTCCGCGAGAGTCTGACCGTCCGGGTCAGCTTCCTCATTGCCGAGGAGGACCCGGTCCGCCGCCGCACGGTGCTGCAGGCCCTGCACCGCTGGGCGGAACCCGGCGGGCTGCTGACCGTGAGCGACCGCCCCGGGCAGCACCTGACCGTACAGTGCGACACGCTGCCGACCATGAGCGCGCTGTGCTGGACGGACGAGCTTGCCATCGAGTTCACCGCCTACGCCGTCCCCTTCTGGGAGACGGACGAATCCGCGAAGGTCACCACCGGCAGCAGCGCGACCCTCACCCTCCCCGGGAACGCCGACGAATGCCCGGTCGGCGCGGTCGTGACCAACAACGGCTCCGCCGCACTGACGACGCTCACCCTGCGCTGCGGCGATACGCAGATGACCTTTTCCGGCCTCTCCCTCGCCGCCGGAAAGAAATTCACCCTCGGCATGTCCGACGGCCTGCTCTATGCGGACGCGAACGGCACGGGCGCACTGATGCTGCGCAGCGGCGACTCCAGCGACCTGCTGCTGGCGGACGGCGGCGCCGCAACGCCCGTGAGCGTGACGGCTGACCAGCCCGTACAGGCTGTCTTCAGCGGAAGGGGGCGGCTGCTGTGACCATACGGCTGCCAAGGCTGCTGGACGCAGGCCTTCGCGAGCGCGCCCGCCTGTCCCCGACCCGGCTGACGCTGGATCTGCAGCTGCGCCCGCTGTCCACGGCGGTGATGCACCTTCCGGAATCCGACCCTGCCGTGGCTGTGCGCGACCTGATCGAGCTGTTCGACGAAGCGGGCAGCGTCGGGATCTTCCGCGTCACCGGCGTTGACCTGCAGCCCGGTCTCATCCGGACGGTGTATCTGGAGCATTCGCTGGCGACCCTGGCCGACGGCGTGGTTCCCGCGATGAGCCTGACCGGCACGCCGCAGTCCGTCATCGACCGGCTCCTGTCCCATCAGGCGGCGATGCGCTGGGTGCTGGGCGATCTCGAGCTTCCGGCGGAAACGACGGTGATCTTCACCTGCGGCTGCACGAACCTGCTCACAGCGCTGATGAACCTGATCGACATGCTGCCGGACACGCTGATGCTGCAATGCGAGCAGAGCAGCCAGGCATGGGTGATGCACCTGCGGCAGATGAGCGACGCCGACGCCTGCGAGGGCCGCCTGAGCCGGAACCTCTCCGGGGTGCAGATCGCCATGGACGCATCCGACCTGTGCACGCGGGTCTACCCCTACGGCGCCGGGCAGGGCACCGAGCGCATCAGCCTTACGCCCCTGACAGGCACGGACTGGCTCGAATCCGCCGCCGTCAGCCAGTGGGGACGCGTCTGCCGCACCTTCACCGCAAACACCATCTTCGACATGCCCACGCTGAAGTCCGTCGCCGAAAAGTACCTGGAGCGCCACAGCGTCCCCGCCGTCAGCGTGACCGCAGACGCCCTCGACCTGAGCGCCATGACCGGCGAGGACGCGGACAGCTTCCGCCTCGGCCGCATGTGCCGCCTGGCCATGCCCGAATACGGCATGGTGATGCACGAGCGGGTGACGGGGCTGCGCAAGCCGGACGTGTTCGGCGCGCCCGGGCAGGTCACGGTCACGCTGTGCAGCCGGGTGCACGACGCATCGGACGAGATCGCGGACATGCTGCGCGAGGTGATGGCAAGCCACCTCATCGGCGGCCGCGTGACCGACGTGACCTTCGAGAACCGCGCAGAAGGCACCGCCGCCAGCCCCATCGTCCACTATTTCCACACGGAGGACTGGGCCGCCGTCCTCGCCTGCACGATGCGCTTCGATCCCGACGACGGCGTGCGCGTCGTGGGCGTCAGCGTGGACGGCAACGAGGTCCCCGGCGTCGTCTATGCAGACGGCAGCTTCGACGCGCTGCCCTACCTGAAGCGAAACGACCTCGGCGTGATCACCGCCGGGCGGCACACCTTCACCGTCTTCCCCAATGAAGGCGCGGTCAACACAAGCGTCGCGATGAAAGTGATCGAAAAGATCTGAACCAGGAGGAAACCATGAACCGCAACCATCATCAGGGAGGTGCCGGCGATGCTTGATCTTCAGCAGCTGATCGCTGATTTCGAGGCCTGCATCGGCTGGCCCTATGTGTCCCCCGGCTCCAACGACGAGCGGGGGATCGACTGCTCCGGCATGTTCGTGCGCGCATACCGCCGCCAGGGCGCACGCATCTACCACGGCAGCAACACCATCTGGCGCAAATATCTCTTCGCAAAGGGGCTGATCCTCTCCGTAGGCGACCTTCGCCCCGGCATGGCCGTCTTCAAATGGAAGGAAAAGACCCCGGAGAAATTCTCCGACGACCTCGGCGACTTCTGCCACATCGGGCTGGTCACGGGTGTCGATCCCCTCCGCATCGTCCACGCATCCACCGACGGCATGCGCGTCCGGGCCGACAGCAAGCTCGGCAAATGGCAGTACTGGGGCGTGCTGTCGGCGGTGGATATGGAGTCCGGCGCGGAGCGGCTGCCCGTGAGCGCCTGCCTGCGGCGCGGGAGCCGGGGCAGCGACGTCAAGGCGCTCCAGCGCGCGCTGCGCGACGAAGGGTACGAGCTGGAGATCGACGGCATCTTCGGATACATCACGGAAAACTGCGTGAAGACCTATCAGAGCCGCTGCGGCCTGGAGCGCGACGGGATCGTCGGCCCGAAGACCTGGGCGGCGCTGGGAGGTGAAGGCTGTGAGTGAGGCGATCCTGGTGGCCGTGATCTCCGGCGCATGCACGCTGCTGGGGAGCCTTGGCGGCGTGATGGCCACCTCGTCCCTGACCGCCTACCGGCTCAAGCGCCTGGAGGAGCAGGTCGGGAAGCACAATCAGGTGATCGAGCGCACCTTCCGCCTGGAGGGGCGGATGACCGAAATGGAGCACGAGGTGCGCGACCTGAAGGAATACCACAAGCCATGAGGCAACAGAAAGGAGGAACACGATGAAGATCAACTGGAAGGTACGTTTCCGCAACCGGGTCTGGCTGATGACCATGGCCGCGACGGTGTGCGCATTCGCCTTTGACGTGCTGGCCATGCTGGACGTCGTCCCCTCGGTGACGGAGGACGCGGTGATGCAGCTGGTGACTGCCGTGCTGACGCTGCTGAGCGGCCTGGGCGTGGTGATCGACCCCACGACCGAAGGCGCAGCAGACTCCGCCCGCGCCATGGAATACTGACCCAACCCATGCCGTCCGGCCCAGCGCCGGGCGGCCTTTTCTGCTTTTTGGCCGAACGCTTGCTTTCCGCGCGGGGCATGGTATAATGAAGGATATGAAATATGAAAGGAAGTGGGCGGCATGCGGACGCTGATCGTGTCGGACATCCACGGCAATCTCCCCGCGCTGGAGGCGGTGCTGGCCACGGCGGAGGCGCAGGCCTGCGACGGGATCGTGTCCCTGGGGGATCATGTCAGCTTCTGCGCGCAAAGCCGCGAGGTCCATCAGCGGCTTGCGTCGCTGGGCGCGGTGATGCTGCTGGGGAACCACGAGGAGCGCCTCACCCGGCCCGCGGACAGCGAATTTGACGCGTACAACTGGGCGCCCGTGCGCTGGACGGCGGCGCAGATGGCGGGGATCGACCTGCGTCTGCCCACGGATCTTCGCCGGGACGGGGTGCTCTTCACCCACGGCACCCCCGGCGCGCCCTATCATCTGGTGCAGCCGCCGGAGCTGCCAGCGGTGCTGGAGACGCTGCCGGAGGGCGTGACGCTGCTGCTCTCCGGGCACAACCATCACCAGTGGGACGTGACCCACGGCGGCCGTCGGGCCTTCAACCCCGGCAGCGTCGGGATGGCGGAGGACGGCGTCGGCGCGGCTGCGCCCTTCGCGGTGCTCGAGACGGACGGCGGGGCGATGCGCCTGACGCGGCATTTGGTCCCCTACGACGTCCGCCGGACGCTGCGCGCCTTCATCGACACCGGCATGTGCAAGGCTGCGCCGGAGATCTGCCGCGCGTGCGCAAGGGTGCTGCTGACGGCGGAATATCAGGGCGTGCTGAAGCTGATGCGCCATGTGCAGCGGGTCGCGGCGGAAAACGGCCTCTCCTTCGGTGATGAGGCGGCCTGGAAGCTCGCCGACCGCAGCTACCCATGGGCGGAAAAGATGACCAGCGGGGAATACTGGTCCCATATGGAGGAATCACTGTGATCAACGATACCATTGCCGCCATCGCGACTGCGCCGGGACAGGGCGGCGTCGCCATCGTGCGCCTGAGCGGCCCGGAGGCGGAGGCGATCCTGCTGCGCGTGTTCCGGCCCGCCGGCAAGCAGGCGCTGCCCCTGACGAGCCACATGCTCGTCTACGGCCATGTCATGGACGGCGAACACCGCATCGACGAGTGCATGGCGGTGCTCATGCGCGCGCCCCGCTCCTACACGCGGGAGGACGTGGCGGAGCTGCAGCTGCACGGCGGCGCGTACCTGAGCCAGCGGGTGCTGGCCCTTTGCCTGCGGGAGGGCGCGCGTCTGGCCGAGCCGGGCGAGTTCACCCGCCGCGCCTTCCTCAACGGGCGCATCGACCTGAGCCAGGCGGAGGCCGTGATGGCGCTCATCGCCGCGCAGGGCGAGCAGAGCCACCGCGCGGCCATGCGCCAGCTGGACGGCGGCGCCTCCGGGTTCATCCGCAAAGCGGCGGATACGCTCTACGAGCTGCAGGCGGGCGTGGCGGCATGCATCGACTATCCGGAGGAGATCTCCGAGGAGGAAGCCGCTTCCGACCTGATCCCCCGCGCCGCTGCGCTGGCGGACGAGCTGGACGCCGCCTGCGACGAGCGCTCCGCCCGCATCCTGCAAAGCGGCCTGCGCGTCGCCCTGTGCGGACAGCCCAACGTCGGCAAATCGAGCCTCCTCAACGCCCTGCTGGGCGAGGAGCGCGCGATCGTCACCCCCATCCCCGGCACGACCCGCGACATGGTAACGGGCGAGGTGCTGCTGGGCGGCAGCGTCGTCCACCTGACGGACACCGCCGGGCTCCACGCCACGGACGACCCGGTGGAGCAGCTGGGCGTTCAGCGCGCACGCCGCGCGATGGAGGAGGCGGACGTGGTGCTGGCCGTCCTGGACGCCAGCCGCGCCCCCGACGGGGACGACCACGCCCTGCTGGCTGCCCTCGCCGGGCGGAACTGCGCCGTCGTGCTGAACAAGGCTGACCTGCCCGCCGCCATCGGGCCGAAGGACGTCGCTCCGCTGCTGCCGGACGCGCCCGTCATGGTGGTCAGCGCGGCGGACGCGGGAAGCCTCGCGCCGCTCAAGCAGTACCTCGCCGAACAGGCCGCCGTCAGCGACCGCCTCGCCCTGACCCAGCCGCGCCATGTGGAGGCTGCACGCCGCGCCGCGCGCCACCTTCGCCAGGCTGCTGAAACCGCCGGAATGCTCTCCGTGGACATGGCTTCCATCGACCTGCAGTCTGCCCAGCTCGCCCTGGCGGAGATCACCGGCGACGAGGTCGAGGAGCGCCTGCTGGACCGGGTGTTCGGCATGTTCTGCGTCGGCAAGTGATGCTTCGACCAGATTTCCGAACATTCCACAGGATTTCTCCGGCAATTTTCGCCCCTCATTGGGGATAATGCGGTGCATAGTTGTGGATAACCTGTGGATACTGTGGATTATTCCGGCGGCGTGTTCGCATTTCCCTGTGGATAACCCATCCCAGGCGGATGTCCATTTAACAATTGTAAACAGCCCACATCGGACATTTTTCGCTGCACATGCCGCATTCTGGCGCAGAAATCAGCGGAATCCTGTGGATAAGTGGCGCTGTGGATGACAAATTAGGCGAACATCCACAGGTTATCCACAAAGTTTGCCACAGGCGTTGTGGATAACATTCATCGACCGTACGAACGAGGGAGGTCATCGCGTGTACGAGGAGCTTCAGCAGATCATTGACGATTCACGGCGCATCGTCTTTTTCGGCGGCGCGGGCGTGAGTACCGAGTCGGGGATTCCCGATTTCCGCAGCGTGGACGGGCTGTACCATCAGCGGTACGACTGGCCGCCGGAGGAGATCCTTTCCGCGACCTTCTTCCACCGGCGGACGGAGGAGTTCTATCGCTTCTACCGGGACAAGATGCTTCCTCTGGACGCGCAGCCGAACGCCGCGCACCGCTTCCTCGCCCAGCTGGAGCAGGCAGGCCGCCTGAGCGCCATCGTGACGCAGAACATCGACGGGCTGCATCAAAAAGCAGGGAGCCGGACCGTTCTGGAGCTGCACGGCTCCATCCACCGCAACCGGTGCCTGAAATGTGCCGCGTTCTATCCGCCGGAGTTCATCCGGGACAGCGCGGGCGTGCCGAAATGCCGCTGCGGCGGGCTGATCAAGCCGGAGGTCGTCTTGTACGAGGAGGGGCTGGACGACGACGTGCTGTCCTCCGCCGTGCACCACATCCGGCAGGCGGACGCGATGATCATCGCCGGAACGTCCCTGACGGTCTATCCGGCGGCGGGGCTGGTGCGGTACTTCCGCGGACGGCATCTGGTGCTGGTCAACCGGGACGCGACGCCCATGGACACTTCCGCCGACCTGGTGCTGCATGACAGCGTGGGGAAGGTGTTTTCCCATCTGCGCGCTACGCCGGTTTCCGGGGAGGACTGACCGCTCTTTTGTTCTCAATTCAGTACATCCTGCACGCCGGATTGACATGGTTTTTCCGGCGTGCTATACTTTGAGGGATTCTGGATTGTGATTTGCGCTCGCGTTTTGGGGCGCTTTTCGGCATTCCTCTTTTGTGGCTTTCTCTTTTGGTCTTTTCCTTTGGGGGTGAGCGGCTGTTTTCCGAATCCGGGGATTCGGAAAAGGCGCATGATTTTTTCGTCTGCGGACGGGAGGTCTCCGACGGCAAGGGGCGCTGCCCCTTGACCCCGCGAAGGGCCATCGGCCCTCTCGACACCCTTTTTTTCTGCTTTCTTGTTGATTGACTTTGAAAGGATGATTGTTGTGGCTTCTATTGATACCCGTTGTGTGCAGGCAGGCTATACGCCCGGTAATGGCGAACCCCGTCAGATTCCGATCGTTCAGTCCACCACCTTCAAGTATGCTACCTCCGAGGACATGGGCAAGCTCTTCGACCTCGAAGCCTCCGGCTACTTCTATACCCGCCTGCAGAACCCCACCAATGATTATGTCGCGGCCAAGCTCGCCGCGCTCGAGGGCGGTACCGCCGCCATGCTGACCTCCTCCGGTCAGGCGGCCAACTTCTTCGCCCTGTTCAACATCTGCAACGCCGGCGACCACATCGTCGCTTCCTCCTCCATCTACGGCGGCACCTTCAACCTCATCAGCGTCACCCTGAGCAAGATGGGCATCGAGTCCACCTTCGTTTCCCCGGACGCCACCGCCGAGGAGCTGGACGCGGCCTTCAAGCCCAACACCCGCGCCATGTTCGGCGAGACCATCGCCAACCCCGCGTTGACCGTGCTGGACATCGAGAAGTTCGCCGATGCGGCGCACCGCCATGGCGTGCCGCTGATCATCGACAACACCTTCCCCACCCCGGTCAACTGCCGCCCGATCGAATGGGGCGCGGACATCGTGACCCACTCCACCACCAAGTACATGGACGGCCACGGCGTGGCGGTGGGCGGCGCGATCATCGACTCCGGCCGGTTCGACTGGATGGCCCACGCGAACAAGTACCCCGGCCTGTGCACCCCGGACGAGAGCTACCACGGCATCACCTACGCGGAGAAGTTCGGCAAGGAGGGCGCCTTCATCACCAAGTGCACCAGCCAGCTGATGCGCGATCTGGGCTGCATCCAGAGCCCCCAGCACGCCTTCTACCTCAACCTCGGCCTGGAAAGCCTGCACGTCCGCATGCCCCGCCACTGCGAGAACGGTCTGGCGGTCGCCTCCTTCCTCAAGGAGCACCCGGCGGTCAAGGCGGTCTCCTTCCCCCACCTGCCCGGCGACAAGTACCACGACCTCGCCATGAAGTACATGCCCGAGGGCGGCTGCGGTGTCGTTTCCTTCGAGCTCAAGGGCGGCCGCGCGGCGGCGGAGACCTTCATGAAGCACCTGAAGCTGGCCGCCATCGAGACCCACGTGGCCGACGCCCGCACCTGCTGCCTGAACCCCGCGACCTCCACGCACCGCCAGATGAGCGAGGAGCAGCTGGCCGCGGCGGGCATCCCTGCCGGTCTGGTGCGCGTTTCCTGCGGTCTGGAGGGCAAGGAGGACCTGATCGCCGATATCGCGCAGGCGCTGGAGGCGCTCAACGCTTGAAGAACTGGCCACTGATCGCCTTCAAGAAGGATCTGCGCGCCGGAATCATTGTCGCGCTGATCGTGCTGGCTGTGTGGCTGCTTCTGCGCCGGCCATGGAAGCGCCGCCCGCTCCCCCGGGAGATCGCACTGGGGCTGTTCATCCCCTTCATGGCGGCGCTGCTGTATCTGGCGCTGGACGGCGACTGGGCGAACCCCGTCAGCATGCTCAGGAGCGCATGGACGCGCCTGCAGACAGGGGATAAGCTGCGCCTGACGCCCTTCTCTACCATCGCGAAGCAGCTGGGCACGCTGCACAAGTTCAACTCCGTGACGCAGCTGCTGGGCAACACGCTGCTGTTCGTGCCGTGGGGATTCTGCCTGCCGCTTTTGTGGGAGCGGTTCCGCCGTCCGCTCAGGATGGTGGGGATGGCGCTGCTGCTGACCTGCGCGATCGAATGCACGCAGCTGTTCATCGACCGCTACTTCGAGGTGGACGACATCCTGCTCAACTTCGCCGGGTCGATGCTCGGCGCGGGAACGTGGCGGGTTCTCCACAGGCGCTGGCCGGAGATGGACGCGCATTTCCTGACAACATAAACCAAGCCCGGGATGATCCTGTTTTGCCGATCATCCCGGGCTTTTTCTGTTTTCATGGCGAAGACGCGCGCTCACGGGCTGCAGTTTTTGCAGCCTCTGTACTCCAGCAGCTCCGCCTGCTCGCAGCTGTACACGATGCGCTTGTTGCTCTCCTTCATCTTGCCCACCGAGCTGCAGGTCATCCGGTGGAACACCTTGCTGTTCCTGTTGGCGACATAGTACGTCTCCGTCGCGAATGTCAGGGCAATCCCGTCGCTGCGGAAGACCACATCGCCGACATAGTCCGTGCACAGCGGTAGCACATCGCGGCGCAGGAGCCACTCCATGTACGCCCGGTCCGGCGACTTCACGAGCTCCGCACAGCTGACGACCGCATAGGCCGAGCCGGCTGCGCCCTTGACTTCGCCCAGGCTGCCCGCGCCGGCATAGCTGACGCGGAGGACGTCGGCAGGCGGCACACGCCCGGCCTGGCTGCCCTCATCGCCGCACAGCAGGAAGGTATGCGCGCCGTACCGGACCAGCAGGGACAGCGTCATCTCCTGACGCAGGACCGTGACCTCCGCGCCGCCAAGCGCCAGCGTTTCCCCCTCCCCGGCCGCGCGCGCCGCAGCGCCCATCTCCGCCGCCTTGTCCGTCCGAACCCGGTAGCGCTCCCCGCCGTGGCTTTCCACAGGGAGGAGCAGCGTCTGCACCTGTGCGGCATGGAACGCCGCGGGCAGGCCGCCGACATGGTCTGCATCCGGATTCGTCGCGACCGCGAATTTCACCTCAGCCACGCCGAGGCTGCGGAGGCGGGCGAAGACCAGGTCGCTGCTGCTGGCCGGACCGCCGTCAACGAGCATGACCTCACCGTCGCACAGGAGGATCGTGCAGACGCCATGCCCGGCGTCGAGAAAGTGGACCTCCAGATCTGCCAGCGCCGCGCAGGGAAGCAGCACAAGCAGCAGCAAGAACAGCAGCTTCTTCATCCGTATCACCTCGAATATCGTACTATTAGCACCATATACACTCCATAAGCATTGTCCTGCTGTGAAGAAATCCCCCGGCCGGAGCAAAAACCAGACCGGGGGGATGCATCAGAAGTTGCGGGACATATCGTACTTTTCGTAGAACTCCCTGCGGAAATCGAGGAAGCAGTCGTTGCGGATGGCGTCGCGGATCTGCTCCATCAGGTGCAGGAGGAAGCGCAGGTTGTGGATGGAGACCAGGCGGCCGCCGGTGATCTCGCCCGAGCGCAGCAGATGGCGGATGTAGGCGCGGCTGAAGTTGCGGCAGGTGTAGCAGTCGCACTCGTCATCCAGCGGGATGAACTGGCGGGCATACTGGGCATTCTTGATGACCACGCGGCCCTTGCTGGTCATGGCGGTGCCGTTGCGGGCGACGCGGGTCGCCAGCACGCAGTCGAACATGTCCACGCCGCGCAGCACGCCCTCCACCAGGCAGTCCGCGCTGCCCACGCCCATCAGGTAGCGGGGCTTGTTGACGGGCATGAAGGGGGCGATCTTGTCCAGCATGTCGTACATGATGGGCTTGGGCTCGCCCACGCTCAGGCCGCCGATGCCGTAGCCGATAAAGTCCATGTCGGCCAGGGTCTTGGCGCTCTCGATGCGCAGATCCTCGTAGAACGCGCCCTGCACGATGCCGAAAAGCGCCTGATCCTCGCGGGTATGGTGCTTCTTGCAGCGCTCCGCCCAGCGGTGGGTGCGCTCCATGTTCAGCTTGGCCGTCTCGTAATCACAGGGATAGGGGCTGCAGACGTCGAAAGCCATCGCGATGTCCGCGCCCAGAGCCTGCTGGATGTCCATGGATTCCTCGGGGCCGATGAACAGGCGGCTGCCGTCCAGATGGCTCTGGAAATCCACGCCCTCCTCGCGGATCTTGCGGATGCCGGCGAGGGAGAAGACCTGGAATCCGCCGGAGTCGGTCAGGATCGGCTTGTGCCAGTTCATGAACTTGTGCAGTCCGCCGGCCTCCTTGATCAGCTGCTCGCCCGGACGCAGGTGCAGATGATAGGTGTTGGACAGCATGATCTGCGTGCCGATCTCCTCCATCTCGCGGGGCGTCATGGCCTTCACGCAGGCTGCCGTGCCAACAGGCATGTAGATGGGCGTCTGGATATCGCCATGGGGCGTGTGCAGCACGCCGAGGCGCGCGCCGGACTGCTTGCAGACATGCAGCAGCTCATAGGAAAAGGGCTTGCTCACTGAACGTTACCTCCGTCGGGCTGTTGGGGTTGGGCGGCGTCCTGCGGTTGTTGCTGTTCCTGCAGGATGGCGGGGGCGGAATGGGCAAAGCGGACGGCCATATCCGTCAGCTCCTCCGCATAGGTATTCCAGATCGACCCGCAGGGCAGGTCCTGGAAGGTCATGATGTTGTGCGTCGTGGGGTGCTCGATGGTCAGCTTGTATCCCCACAGGGCGATCTGCTGGCCATGGACGCCGTGGCCGTAGCGGTGGTCGCCCCACAGCGGCGCGCCGATCTCGCGCATCTGCACGCGGATCTGATGCTTGCGGCCCGTTTCCAACCGCAGGGCGCACAGGGTCGTCCCCTGCTTGCCGGCGATGCGGCGGCCGTGGAGGATCGCCTCCTGCGCGCCGCGCTCATCCGCGTCGCAGACGACCACGCGGTTCATGCGCTCGTTGTCCAGGAGGTAATTGATCAGCGTGAACTTCTCGCGCACCGCGCCCTCGGCAACGCAGAGGTACTCGCGACCCATGGCATGCTCGCGCATCTGCGCGGACAGGCGGGACGCGGCCTTCGACGTGCGGGCGAAGACCATCAGCCCGCCGACCGGGCGGTCCAGCCGGTGCACCAGG
Organism: Clostridiales bacterium; assembly: GCA_015056155.1. GTDB lineage: Bacteria > Bacillota > Clostridia > Christensenellales > Aristaeellaceae > UBA11524. The sequence continues at coordinate 75,651 of SVGU01000001.1, read as the reverse complement.
CCCAGATATACATTGCCCGGCTTGCGGTACTTGATGCGGATGTACTCCTTCAGCTCGGTCAGGATGTCCGCATCGCCGGTCTTGTCGCCCTGGGAGAGCATGTTCGGGGGCTTCACGGCGACGATGATGTGGTTGTCCTCATAAACGATCTTAACCATGGTACCACCTTCCGCTGGCGCCTGCGGGCAGGACGCCGCCGGTCGTGACGGGCAGGCAGAGCTCCTGCGAGTCGATCTTTCCGCCGAAGCGGCTGACGACGCACTTCTCCAGCATGTTCGACAGAACGCTGGCCTGGAAGCCGGTGGTGTAGCTGTTGATGAGGTAGAACAGCGCATTGTCGGAGAGCACCTGGGCGCAGGTGTCCACCAGGCCGAACAGCTCGTTCTCCAGCTTCCACACCTCGCCCGAGGGACCGCGGCCGTAGCTGGGCGGGTCCATCAGGATGCCGTCGTAGCGGTTGCCGCGGCGGATCTCCCGCTGCACAAAGCGCAGCGCGTCCTCGACAATGAAGCGGAAGCGGTTCTCCGGCAGCCCGCTCAGCTCGCGGTTCTCCTTCGCCCACTGGACGATGCCCTTGGAGGCGTCCACATGGGTCACATGCGCGCCCGCCGCCGCACAGGCGATGGTCGCCGCGCCGGTGTAGCCGAAGAGGTTGAGCACCTTGACGTCCGCGCGGCCGGAGGAGCGGATCAGATCGCTCATCCAGACCCAATTGGCCGCCTGCTCGGGGAACAGGCCGGTGTGCTTGAAGCTGGTGGGGCGGACGTAGAAGGTCAGGTCCTGATGGCGGATCGTCCAGCGGTCCGGCAGCCGGGTGAAGAACTCCCACTCGCCGCCGCCCTTCTCCGACCGGTGGTAATGCGCCTGCGCCTTGCGCCACAGCGCCGGATCGGCCTTGGGCCAGATGGTCTGCGGGTCGGGGCGGCGCAGAATGACATTGCCCCAGCGCTCCAGCTTCTCACCGTCGCCGGTGTCGAGCACTTCGTAATCTTCCCATGTGTTGGCTAAGAACATCTCCGGGTCTCCTTTATTTCAGGTCAGTCTTCCTCGTCCGTCAGCCGTCCCAGCACGTCCGAGTGCATTTCGATCATCCTGTCCACCACATCCTGCACATACAGCCGATCCAGCCCCGCCAGCGCGGGGTCGATCTCGATGCATTCGCGCAGGGCGATGCGGTCTCCGGCAGCCGCCAGCGCGGCCAGGCGGTTCGTCTCGTCGATCTCGCCGCAGATCTCCGCCAGCGGCGCGGGCAGTAGCATCCCGTGGGGTACGATCTCCCCGCCGCGGATGGACAGCTCTGCCTCTATCATAGCAGATTTTGCGAGCTGTGGCAACTCCCCGTTGTTCACGCGGGTGACGGCGGGGATGTCGCAGTCCTCCCGGCGCAGGAGCGCCAGCGCCAGCTGCATCGGGCGGATCGGAACGGCCTTGGAGAGCAGCAGGATCTGCGCCATCTTGCCTTCCTTCTCCTGCGCGCCCTTCTCGCCCACGGTGTTCATCCACAGGATGCGCTCCTTGCGCCTTTCGACGGATTCGCCGAAGACCGGCTCCTCCTCGGGGATGAAGTCGTCCTGCGCGGGCAGCCACTCGGCATGGTCGGTCACGTCGCCGATGGCGATCGCGCCGTACCAGTCAAGCCAGCGGCGGGTCAGCTGGCCCAGCTGATCCTCGTCAGCCAGGTCAAAGAGCAGGGGCAGGAGGTCGTCGCCGGCCTTCACATCCTTCAAGCCCACGAGGAAGCTGAAGCCCGGCAGCCCGGCGATGGTCGCCTTCACGTCCTCCGGCTTGCAGCTGAGCTTCTTGGTCAGGCTGTCCAGGCCGTTGGCGCCGCGCAGGGGCGTGCGGCCCAGGCCGAAGCAGCGGAAGCCCATGCGCTCGAAGATGAGCGTCGTGCGCGCCACCGGTTGACCGAGGTTGACGACCAGCGCCTCCGGGCAGCTGTCCTGCATCGCCTCGCACAGGTCCAGAACGACCTCGCCCTGCCGCAGCGTGTGCATGAGGCCGCCGATGCCGCCGTTGACGCGCGCCTGCTCGATCAGGCCGGGATCGTCCTCCTCCACGCCGGAGAGGGCCTCGCGGTCCATCTTGAACCGGCTGGCAGCCATGCAGTCCCCTGCGTAGATCACGCAGTCCGCCCCGCGCAGCGCCTCGCGGCGGCTGCCGGTGACGTTCAGGCTCGCCCGGAGACCGGGATGGCGGGTCTGCGCATCGCGGATCACCGCATCACCGTAGCGCTGGAGCACGTCCTGCATGGCAGCGTTCTTCTCCTCCAGCGCGACCTCCGCCGACTGCCTGCCGACAAACAGCAGATCCGTCAGCAGCGTCGGCAGCAGCGTCGGGATGTCCTGACCGATAAGTGCGATCTTCATGGTTACCTCCGGTTAATCCGCCCAATCCAGAGCATAGCTGCCGCTGTGCTCCTCGGCGCGCATGATGACGGTATACTTGCCGCTTTCCGGCAGAGCGATCACACTGGTGCCGGTCTTCAGGCCCTCCGCCTCGTAGATCACCTGGCCGTCCTTGTCCTTGACCGTTACGCCCAGCGTCCCGCTCTCCGTGACCACATCCAGCAGGATCGTCCGGGTATCCCCGTAGGTACGGATGACATGCTGCTTCCGGCCGTTGAACTTCGCATACCGGACGCTGCAGCTGGTCCGCGTCTCCTTCTCGACCGACATGAGCATGCTGTTGCTGCTGAATTCGCAGCCGGTCAGCAGCAGCAGGCAGGCCGTCATCATCGCCGCCAGCATTCTCTTCATCTTCATCATCGTGCGCTCCTTTCCAACTGATTCATAACGCAAACCGGGAGGAGACCCGCATTGGAGCCTCCCCCGGCGTATATTCCTGTTACTTGGCCACGCGGATGGCGATGACGGCCTTCTGGTCGTTGATCTTCCACTCCTGCGCGGTGTAGCTTTCGTCGGCCTCGCCCGCCTGGACGGACACAGCCAGCGTGCCGTTCTGGATCATCTCCAGACCGGTTTCGATCGCCGCGGCCAGCTTCTCCTTGCAGGCGTACAGCACCTCGATGCGGTCGGTCACGTCGAAGCCGTTCTCCTTGCGCATCGTCTGGATCTTGCTGATGACCTCGCGGACGTAGCCCTCGTTGATCAGCGCCTCGGTCAGGTTGGTGTCCAGCACGACCATCACGCCGCGATCCTCCTGCGCCACGAAGCCGGGCTTCTGCATGGGCGCGGTCAGCACGTCGTCCTTGGCCAGCTCGACCAGGGTGCCGTCCAGCTCGAAGGACACGATCTCGCCGCGCTCGAAGGCGTCGACGACCTCGTTGCCGTCCATGGAGGCCAGCTTCTGGCCGATGGCGCCCAGGAGCTTGCCGTACTTGCGGCCCAGGGTGCGCATCTGGGGCTTGAGCTGGTAGGTGGTGTAGTCGCGGGTGTTGTCGGTGAAGACGACCTCCTTCACGTTCAGCTCATCCTCGCACAGCGCCTGATAATCCGCGCCGAAGGAAGCGCCCTTGACGTAGAGCTTCGCGGCGGGCTGACGGGTCTTCATGTTCGCCAGCGCGCGGCAGGCACGGCCCAGCTGCACAGCCTCGACCAGCGCGTCCATCTGCTCCTCCATCTCCTTGTCGATGCGGGAAGCGTCGGCCACGGGGAAGTCGCACAGGTGCACGGAGTCGACCGCGCCGGGAACGTTCGCCACGACGAGGTTCTGGTAGATATCCTCGGCCATGAAGGGGATGAAGGGCGCGCAGACCTTCGCCAGGGTCACCAGCACATGGTACAGGGTGGCAAAGGCGGCTTCCTTGTCGCCGGCCATGCCCTTGCCCCAGAAGCGCTCGCGGCCGCGGCGCACGTACCAGTTGGACAGCTCATCCACGAAGTCCTGGATGGCGCTGGCGGGCTCGACGATGCGGTAGGCGTTCAGGTCCTCGTCCACCTTCTGGATCAGGCTGTTCAGCTTGGACAGGATCCACTTGTCCATCAGGGACAGCTCCACGTCCTCCAGCTTGTGGGCGTTGGGATCGAAGCCGTCGATCTGGGCGTACATGGAGAAGAAGGAGTGCACGTTCTGCAGGGTGGCCAGGAACTTGCGTTGCACCTCCTGCACGGCCTCCTTGGAGAAGCGCTTGGGCAGCCACGGAGCGGCGGTGGTGTAGAAGTACCAGCGCAGCGCGTCCGCGCCATAAGCGTCCAGCGCCTCGAAGGGGTTGACGACGTTGCCCAGATGCTTGGACATCTTGCGGCCCTCGGCGTCCTGCACGTGGCCCATGACGATGCAGTTCTGGAAGGGAGCCTTGTCGAACAGCAGGGTGCTGATGGCCTCCAGCGTGTAGAACCAGCCGCGGGTCTGGTCAACGGCCTCGGAGATGAAGTTGGCGGGGAAGTTCTTCTCGAACATCTCCTTGTTCTCGAAGGGATAGTGCCACTGGGCGAAGGGCATGGAGCCGGAATCGTACCAGCAGTCGATGACTTCCTTTACGCGCTGCATCTCGCCGCCGCACTTCTCGCAGCGGAGCTTCACGGCGTCGATGAAGGGACGGTGCAGCTCGATGGATTCGCCGGGATCGGTCACGGCCATCTCGCGCAGCTCGGCGCGGGAGCCCACAACGTGCATGTGGCCGCAGGAGCACTGCCACACGGGCAGGGGGGTGCCCCAGTAGCGCTCGCGGGACAGGCCCCAATCGTGCACGTTCTCCAGCCAGGTGCCCATGCGGCCTTCCTTGATGTTGTCGGGCATCCAGTTGATGGTGCGGTTGTTGCGGACCAGCTGGTCGCGCACCTTGGTCATCTCGATGAACCAGGTGGGGCGGGCGTAGTACAGCAGGGGCGTGTCGCAGCGCCAGCAGAAGGGATAGTCATGCTCGAAGGGCTGGGGCTTGAAGAGCAGGTCACGCTCCTTCAGGTCCTCCAGCACCATGGGATCGGCCTTCTTCACGAACACGCCGGCCCACTTGGTCTCCTCGGTCATGCAGCCCTGATTGTCCACGAAGTTGACGAAGGGCACGTTGTTCTCACGGCAGACGCGGTTGTCGTCCTCACCGAAGGCGGGGGCGATATGGACGATGCCGGTACCGTCGGTCATGGTGACATAGTTGTCCGCCACGACGAACCAGGCGTCCTTGTCGACCTTGCCCTTGGCGAAGTCGAACAGGGGCTCATAGTGCATGCCGCACAGGGCATTGCCGGGCATCTCCTCGATGACCTCGACCTCCTGACCGGGGAAGCACGCCTCGATCAGCGCCTTGGCCATGATGTAGACCTTGCCGTCCTCAGCCTTGAATTTGGCGTACATGTCGGTGGGGTTCACGCACAGCGCCAGGTTGGAGGGCAGGGTCCAGGGAGTGGTCGTCCAGGCCAGCAGGTAGGTGTTCTCCTCGCCCGCGACCTTGAAGCGGACATAGGCAGAGACCTCCTTGACGGTCTTGTAGCCCTGCGCGACCTCGTGGGAGGACAGCGCGGTGCCGCAGCGGGGGCAGTAGGGCACGATCTTGTGGCCCTGATACAGCAGGCCCTTCTCGTGGATGGTCTTGAGGGACCACCACTCGGACTCGATGTAATCGTCATGATAGGTGATGTAGGGGTGCTCCATATCGACCCAGTAGCCGACCTGCTCGGACATCTCCTCCCAGTCGTGCAGATACTTCCAGACGGACTTCTTGCACTCGCCGATGAAGGGCTCGATGCCGTACTTTTCGATCTGCGGCTTGCCGTCCAGGCCAAGGATCTTCTCGACCTCCAGCTCAACGGGCAGGCCATGGGTATCCCAGCCGGCCTTGCGCAGGACGTTCTTGCCCTTCATGGTCTGGAAGCGGGGGAAGAGGTCCTTGATGACGCGGGTCTCGATGTGGCCGATGTGGGGCTTGCCGTTGGCGGTCGGGGGGCCGTCGTAGAAGGTGAAGGTCTCGCCGTCCTTGCGGTGCCCGAAGGAGCGGCGGATCACGTCATTTGATTTCCACAGCGCTGCGATCTCCTTCTCGCGCACCGGGAAGTTCATGTCGGTTGCTACTTTCTTGTACATGGTTGTTCCCTCCTGATGTATACCGATTCTCTGCACCCTCGTCCAGCCTTCAAAGGAAGCGGCCGAAGGTTTCCAAAGGGCGATCGGAAAGCCCCTTGGCCGCCTCCGCAGAGGCGAAACCTCTCCTCGGGGCGAAAAAAGAAAATCCGCCCCAGCAAACAATCACTGGGACGGATGATTTACTCTATCCGCGGTACCACCCAAGCTTGACAGCATATGCTGTCCACTCTGCGCATGCGGAGACGCCACATGCTTGCCCTGTATCGGGAGCGCCCGGTCGCGCCTACTTGATTCAGCACGACTCACTCCGGGGTGATCTGCGAAGGCGCACATACCTGCCGGTCTTTCACCAACCACCGGCTCGCTGAAGGCGCGCTGCCCTGCCGTCCCCATCTGCGTGAACGTTACGACCTATTATATGCGAAGGTTCCGGAATTTGCAAGAGGTTTTGCTGTATTCATTCGGAAATTTGCTGTTTTTTCAGCAAATCGGCGACATCCTGCAGGAGCGCCGGGACGGAAACGGTCACCCGGGCGGGCAGCTGCGCAGCGAGGGCGGCATGCGCCATGCCGAGGAGGTCGTTGGGCGTTGCGGACAGCGCCGCACACAGGGCCGCCAGCGTATCCACACTGAGCACCCGCGTCCCGCGCTCGATATGCCCCAGGAAGGACGCGGATATGCCGACCCGCTCCGCAAGCTCCGCCTGCGTCAGGCCTGATGCGGTGCGCAGGGTGCGGATGCGATGGCCTAAGGCTGTGTAATCGATCATATTTCACCTCTAAATCGGTCATATTCTACCCATAATACTACCACTATCTGTCCTCGATGTCAATTCATATCGGCAGTATAATGCCGATATACCGGTAGAATAGAGGTGGTGACATCATGCTGATTCAAGACATGGTACACATTGGCGAGAAGCTTTTCCGTATCCGGAAGCATTATGGTCTGACGCAGCACGAGGTTGCCGAAGCGGCGGGTATCGCTGACAAAACCTACGCCCGTCTTGAACGCGGCACGCTGAATATCAGAACCGACACGCTGATCAAGCTGTGCAACGCACTTCACATAACGCCCGACGAGATCCTGACAGACGACAGCACACAAGCCTCCGCCCGCGAAAACGAGATTCTCGCCCGGCTGCACGCCTGCAATCCGAAGGATCGCGAAACAGCTCTGCGCCTGCTGGACACCTTCCTGAAATCGCTTGAAGAATAACAAAAGGACGACTCGCTATGAGCCGTCCTTTTTTGTACTCTGCCGCAGGTGGCTTATCATTTTGGGGCTGACTTGTGTTGCAGCTTGGAGGCCGCTTTCGCGCGTCGAAGGGTCATCGACCCGCGCGGCATATGCCGCAGCACACCGCTTCCTTGGGGGGAATGCGTGCGTCAGCACGCCACCCCATCAGCCGCAGTAAATCCCGTACCCCACCGCAGGTGGGGGCCGCCTCCCACTACACCAAAAGGAAAGGCGAGCCGGGGCGACGCTCGAACTCTGTGAGCTCCGCTCACAGATTCGAGCCAAAGCGAACGCAACAAGGTACACAAGCCTTCGTCCCCACGCTGCACAAAAGTGCAGCCGTGATCCGCCGTGCTCCGCACGGCGGGCGCACAACTCCGCATGGCGATGCCGCTGGAGCGCGTCGCGGGGCGTCTGTCACGCCCCGTGACCCCCGCAAAGGCAAAGACAACAAACATCCCCCAAAACGGGTCAAGGGTCGAAGACCCTTGCAGGGTGGAGGGACAGAGTCCCTCCCCGCCGGAGGCCCCCCGCCCTCTCACTCACCCCAACCACTTCCGCAGGAACGCATCCACCTCGTCCAGCGCCGCGTCGCAGCAGAAGCCGCCGAAGCCGTGGTCGCCGCCGAGAACCTTGATGAAGTCGACTTCCTTGTTCATGGCGCGCAGGGCCTCGTACAGGTGGACGCTCTGCTGGAAGTTGACAGTGCGGTCGCGGCTGCCGTGCATGATGAGCACCGGCGGGGTGGGCTTGTCCGGGGTGATGTAGCGCTGGGGTACGGTCTGCGCCGCCAGCTCCGGGTTCTCCGGCACGGACAGATGACCGATCAGCCACCCCTCCGGGCAGTCCGCGCTGACATGCTCGCCGCAGCTGGGTTCGTAGCCCATCTCGCTCACGACCGTCGGGCCGTACCAGTCGACGATGCATTTCACGGACGCATCGCCCTCGTCACCCCCGGCATTGGGCCAGTCGTTGCCTGTGAAGCCCACCATCAGCGCCGTGTGGCCGCCGCTGGAGTCGCCCCAGACGGCCACGCGCTCCGGGTCGAAGCGGTACTTCTCCGCCCGGGCGCGCAGGAAACGGATCGCCGTCTTGACGTCCTCCGCCTGCGCGGGGAACTTCGCCGTCGTGGACGGGCGGTACTGCACCAGCGCCACACAGTAGCCCTTCTGGCACATGCGGATCATTTCCGGCAGATGGATGTACACGTCCTGCCGGAACCATGCGCTGCCCTGCACGTAGACGATCAGCGGGTTGTCCCGGCGGTCGTTGCGGGGGGTGAGGTACTGGATGGTCAGCCGCTCGCCGTCGCGCTCGGCATAGGGGATGTCCGGGCGGAACGCGACGCCGTAGCCGAAGCTGTCCTGCCAGCGGACCTCCCGCGCCCCCTCGGGCAGGGCGTGATTCTCCGGATACGCCGGGTCGTCATAGGCGTAGGGCTTCAGGATCTCGCGCGGCATATGCATTCCTCCTCAGAACTCGTAGTCGATGCAGGCGCGATCGATGCGGATCGTGCCGACGAACTTGCCGAAGGCCACGTGCTCCGGCGATACGCGGTAGAAATCGAGGCCCTCCACGTCGTCAAAGTCGATGATGAGGGACACGTCGTAGTTGTTGCCCGGCGTACCCGGAGCGTTGGTCACGACCTCAAAGGCGCGCACCGTGGCGATCGGGCGCAGCGTCTCGGCGCGGCGGCAGAACTCGGCCGCGTTGGCAGCCTTGTCGTCCTTCAGGGTGAACATGCAGATGTGACGGATCAAGGACTTCGTCCTCCTTTCTGATTTGCAGACAGATGATGCCGCACACGCTTCGTCCGCCTTATTCCTTGTCGATGGTGCAGCCGCCGACGAACTCCCGCAGCAGGCTCAGCGGCGGTACCTCGTCCATCACCTCGTCCGGCGCCTCGGTGAAGTAGTTGAGCATCTTCACCAGCCGGCGGGCGGTCAGGTAGTGCGGGCTTTCCGGCGGGATGGCGCGGAGCATGCCGTAGGCGTACTTTTTGAGCACCGGCAGCTCGTAGTGCAGGGCGGTGTTGAACATGCTGTCCGCGTTCTCCTGATAGGGGAAGATCCAGGTCTCCTCGCCCTTGCGGACGCTGGGCCACATGGCGAGGGTCTCCTCCGGCGGGGTGGAGCGGAATTGATTGTCCCGCACGATGCGGCGCAGCAGGCGTACATCGGTGGTGCGGATGCGGTTGTGGTCGTCGAGGTTGATGCAGGTCAGGGCGGAAACGAACACGCGGTGGATCAGCTCCTCCGGCACGCCCTCGGACAATTGGGGATTCAGGCCGTGGATGCCCTCGATCAGCACCGGCTGACCGGGCGCGAGGGACGTGGGCACGCCCGTTTCCATCCGGCGGCCCGTGGCGAAGGAGTACCGCGGGATCTCGACCGTTTCGCCCGCCAGCAATCGCAGCATGTGCTCCCGGAACAGCGGCACGTCAATGGTGTGGATGCCCTCGAGGTCGATCGTGCCGTCCGGCTCCACGGGCAGCTCCTCCCGGTTGCGGTAGTAATCGTCGAGGGAGATGAGCGTCGGCTGATACCCCAGCACCCGCAGCGCCACCGCCAGACGGCCGGTCGTCGTCGTCTTGCCCGAGGAGGACGGCCCGGCGATGAGGATGATGCGCCTGCCGCGCTGTGCGATGGCGTCGGCGATCTCGTCGATGGCCTTGGCATGGAGCGCCTCGTTGACGCGGATGAAGGAGCGGAGCTGCCGCTGCTCGATCAACCGGTCCAGATCGGGGGCATTCTTCACCCCGAGGATCGCGCACCACGCCGCCGACTGGTCGAACACCCGCAGATGCTTCGGGCGGTCGATGTAAGCCGCCGGGTGCAGCGGGTCGTCCGCGCCGGGCATCAGCAGCGCAATGCCCCGCCCCGGCATGTGCTCCACGCCGAAGACGCTCACATAGCCCGTGCTGGGCGGCATTGCGCCGTAGAAGTACTCCCACATGCCGCCGCATTCGTACATGTTGAAGAAGGGCACCGGGCGGCGATTGAGCAGCTCCACCTTGTCGGGCATGCCCTCCTCCTCAAAATAGGCGATCGCATCGTCCAGGGACCATTCCCGCTTGTCGAATGCGAGGTCGTCCTCGGTGATGCGCTCCATTTCCTCCCGGATCGCCTCGCAGTCCGCCGCGGTCAGCTCATGCCCCGGCGTACAGAGGAACACGCCGCCGCCCACGCTGTACTCGATGCGGACGCGGCGTCCGGGCATCAGGCGGCGCATCGCCAGCAGCGCCACGAAGCGCAGCCCACGCTCGTAGGTGCGGCGACCCTCCTCGTCCGCGAGGGTCAGCAGGCGCAGCTCGCCCTCCTGCCGGACGGGGTCGCCCAGCTCGAGCACCACGCCGCCCTGCTGCACCGCCAGCGCGCCCTCCGCAGGCTCGCCGGACGCAAGAAGGCACTGCATGACCGTCATGCCGGCCTCCACATCAATGCTTCTGCCACGATACACAATCCTCATACAATGCCTCCAATCCCCGGCTCCGCCGGCTGCTCCCGGGCGGCGATCGCCCCGGCAGCCGGTCACGGCCGGATTTGCTTATTCTATTGTCAGTCGTCAAAGGGCATGCTGCTGCGGTCGACCATCGCCAGCTCCGCCTCCAGGTCACGGGGATGACCGTGCGCAGCCTCGTACTCCGCGTCCCGCTGCTGCTGCTGCAGGCGCTTGGTGTGGACGTAGGCGCGGTTGCTGGGGGCCGCCTTGGCGAGGTTCATGCTCAGCAGGCGCTCGCCGGAGTGGGTCAGCTGAAGCCGCAGCCGCACCAGCAGCATCCCGTGCTGCGGGCATTTGGCCAGGCCGATGTACTTGTCCGCGGTCTGGCGGACATAGCCCTCCTCCTCCAGCTTCGCCTTCTTGGCGCACACGGGGCAGCGGGGCTCCCGCGCAAACTCGCTCTCGAAGGCCTCTTTGATGGACGCGAAGCTGTGTCCCTTGCGGCGCTCGTGCTTATCCGAATGGATGAGGGGGCGCGGCTGCTGGGGATACTTGAGCACGTCCTCCGGGTTGGGCAGCTTGGCGAAGACGAGCGCGGTATAGTACGCGTCGTGCAGGGCGTTATGGAAATAGCGCGCCTCGTCCGGCTGGATGTCCAGCATCTCCATCGCCGCCTTGAGGCCCTTGCGCTCGCGGCACTTGTGCACATCGGAGAAGAGGCGCTGGATGTCGCACAGGGGCGGCAGCGCCACCTTGCAGCCGAAGAAGTCCATGTTCTGCTTCAGCACGCTCACGTCGTCGCAGCCCCACGTCAGCAGGGTATAGTCCTCGCCGCACCACGCGGCAAACTGATCCATCGCCTCCAGGAACTGCGGCGCGTCCGCCAGCTCCTCCGCACCCAGCTGCGTCATCTTGCGGATGCGCGGATGGATCTTCACATAATGCGTCGGTCTGATCGGGATGGAGATCGAGTCGATCACCTCAAAGTTCTCGCCGACCTTCACCGCACCGATCTGAATCATCTCAAAGATCAGCCGGTCGCCCACCTCGCGGTACACATGCGTATCGAAGGACAGCGGCTGATTCCATTCCAGGTCCACCACAATGTAATGCAAAACAATATCTCCTTAGCGCCGGTGCCCCCAGGGCTCTGCCCTGGACCCGCGAAGGGTCTTCGACCCTCTCGACACCCGTTGCGCGATCTTTCTTGTCTTTTCCTTTGTTGCTGCGTTCGCGTGCTGCTCCTTTGGCCGGGCTTGCTGGATCGCTTGCGCTCCCAGCGGAGGTGCTTCGACCTGCCCGACACCCGTTGCTCAGAACATTTCTTCCGCGGCGCAGGTTCCGGCCAGTGCGCCGGTCGCCCACGCGATTTGCAGGTTATAGCCGCCGGTGTGCGCATCCACGTCGATCACCTCGCCCGCGAAGTACAGCCCGGAAACGAGCTTGCTCTCCATCGTGGAGGGGTCGATCTCCTTCACGGAGACGCCGCCGCGGGTCACGATCGCTTCCTCGATGGGCGCGAGCTTCTCCAGCGGGATGGGCAGCGCCTGCATCATCCGCGCGATGGTCTCCCGCTCCTCGCGGGTGATCTGCGCGCAGACCTTGTCGCCGTCCACGCCGCACAGCCGGGGGAAGATCTCCGCCAGCCTCGCCGGCAGCAGTCCCGGCAGGACGCTGCGCAGCATCTTGCGGCTGTTGTCGTCGAAATCCCGCTGCAGCCGCGCGTCCAGCTGCTGCGCATCCAGGCCTGGCTTGAGGTTCAGCGTCACATCCGCGTCCTTCATCTCGTCCGGCAGGTGGCAGCTCATCGTCAGCACCAGCGGGCCGGAAATGCCGAAATGGGTGAAGAGCATCTCGCCCAGCTCGGTGTAGAGGGTCTTCCTGCCCTTCTTCAGCGTCAGGGTGACGTTCCGCAGGCTCAGGCCCTGCAGCTCGCCGGGCCAGTCCACGGCCGTTTCGATCGCGGAAAGCGCAGCGCTGCGCGGCGTGACCGTATGCCCCAGCGACGCCGCCATCCGGTAGCCGTCGCCCGTCGAGCCGGTCAGCGGGCAGCTCAGGCCGCCCGTGGCGATGATGACGCGATCCGCCGGGTACACGGCGCCGTTCATCAGCGTCACGCCCGTGACCGCGCCGTCCGCCTCGTTGATCTCCTTCACCCGCGCGTCGTAGACGATGTGCACGCCGCCCTCCCGCAGGAGCTTCTCCAGCGCGCGGGTCACGTCGCTGGCCTTCTCCGTCGCGGGGAACACGCGCCGCCCCCGCTGCACGACCACGGGGCAGCCCGCATCCTCCAGCAGCTCCATCATGCTCTGCGGGGAGAAGTAGCTCATCGCGGAGTAGAGGAAGCGCGGATTGCGCGGGACTTCCTTCATGAACTCATCCAGCGTACAGTCGTTGGTCACGTTGCAGCGGCCCTTGCCGGTGATATAGACCTTCTTGCCCAGCTTCTGGTTCCGCTCCAGCAGCGTCACTGCCGCGCCGAGGCGGGAGGCGTGGATCGCGGCCATCATTCCGGCCGCGCCGCCGCCGATCACGATCACATTATGCACGGGGTCTCCCTTCTTCCTCCAGGTAGACTTCGTACGTCTCCCAGATGGACTCCAGCTTGCGGAAGTGCTGCGTCAGCGCTTCCTTGCGGTGCAGGCCCAGCGCCACCAGCAGCGCGTTGATCAGCGACAGCGGCGCGGCAAGGCTGTCCACGAAGGAGGCCATGTCCGTCCGCGCGGTCAGCGTCGCATCGGCGATGTCCGTCAGCGGCGACATGGGGCCGTCGGTGATGGCGACCACCTGCGCACCGCAGCGCTTGGCAAAGCGCATCGCCTCCAGCGTTCGCGTGGAGTAGCGCGGGAAGGAGATACCCACCAGCACATCGTCCTCGTTGAGCTTGGAGATCTCCTCGAACACGTCCGTCGCCCCGGAGGACACCAGATGCACGTTGTCAAAGATGTAATTGAGGTAATAGCCCATGAACTGCGCCAGCGGGGCCGCCGAGCGCAGTCCCATCACGTACACGGCCTTGGCGGACAGCAGGCGGCGCACCACGTCGTCAAACACGGCGTTGTCCATCTGCTCCAGCGTGGCGCGCAGGTTCTGCATGTCGCTCTTGAGCACCATGCCCAGCGCGGCGCTGGGGTCGATCTCCGTCGCCATTTCAAAGCGCTGATTGGCGGTGAGGCGGTGGCTGACCAGCTCCTGCAGGGAGCGCTGCAGCTGGGGATAGCCCTCGTAGCCCATCGCGGAGGCAAAGCGGACCACCGTCGATTCGCTCACGCCCACGCTTTCGCCCAGGCGGCTGGCGGTCATGAACACCGCCTTCTCGTAGTGCTCAACGATGTACTGCGCGATCTTCCTGTGGCCCTTGCTGAGCCGCTTGCCCGACTGATTCAGCCGTTCGATCATGTCCTGCATATCCTGCATGACCCTTCATCTCGCTTCCTGCGGCGCACCTGCCGGCCGATCGTCCGGCATATCCCGTCGCAGCTTGCGTCTGCCGGGTTTTCTGTCCGCTGAGTCCTGCCTGCGCAGGCATTCATCATTATACGCGAATGAAGGGAATTTTGCAAGTCAAAACCTCTCAAAATGCAATTCTGCCGTCAAAAATGCAAGTTCACACCGCGCCCAGCGCCCACGCCAGCATCAGCAGCGCCGCGAGGAACAGCACGTTCATCGCCGTGAAGACGAGCATGAACCTGCCGCGCGCCGCGCCCTCCGCCTGCCCGTAGAGCCGGAAGGAAATGAGGCTCGCCAGCGACGCCACGAGCGTCCCCAGGCCGCCGAGGTTCACGCCCAGCATCAGCGCGGACGCATCCCCGGTGAAGGGCGAGAGCAGCAGGCACGCCGGGACATTGCTGATGACCTGCGAAGCCAGGAGGCTCGTCAGCAGCGGACTGCCCGCCATCAGCCCCTCCAGCCACGCGGAAACTGGCGCATACGCCTTCACCGACGCGACGAACACGAAGAAGCATACGAACGTCGCCAGCAGCGTGTAGTCCACCTGCCGGAGCACCGGCCGGTCCAGCAGCAGCGTCAGCAGCAGCACCGCCGCCGCCAGCGCCCAGTCCGGGATCACCTTCGCCAGCGCCAGCAGCGCAAGGACGGTCAGCCCGCCATACAGGGCCAGCTTCCGCCCGGGCAGGGCCGATGCCTCACCGTTTCCGGCGCGCACGCTTTCCCGGGGGATCAGCAGGCAGCACCCGGCCAGCATCGCAAACGCCAGCGCCGCATAGGGCCACGTCAGCCGGGGGAAATCCAGCGCCGCCAGCTTCTGGCTGGAATACAGGTACAGGTTCTGCGGGTTGCCGATGGGCGTGACCATGCTGCCCAGGTTGGCGGCGATGGTCTCCAGCACCACCGTCAGCGTCAGGTGCTTCATCTCCGCGCCCCGCATCAACAGGAGCGTGAAGGGCACGAGGGTAATCAGCGCCACATCGTTCGTGGCGACCATCGCCAGCAGGAAGCAGCCGCACGTGAGCACAAACGCCAGCCCCCGCAGGGTGCGGATGCGCGAGGTGACTGCGGCGGCCAGCTTGTCAAAGGCGCCCATGTGCCGGAATCCCGCCACGATGGTCATCAGCGAAAAGAGCATCAGCAGGGTCGTCGTGTCGATGCCGGCGAGGGTGTGCATCCCCGGCGGCACCAGCAGGAAGGACGCCAGCGCCGCGATCAGCGCGACCGTCAGCACGACCTCATGCTTCAGCCAGGTCAGGATCCGTTTCATTCGTATGGCCTCTTTTCGTGTGTTCCAGGTAACTGGTATAGGTGTAGGTTTCCTCCGACTGCGCCTGCCAGCCGTCGCAGAGGTGGAACAGCGTCCGGCTGCGGGTAGCCCGCTCCTGCTCGTCCTCGGTGACGTGATACAGGTCGCTCTTTGTCCGCGGCTCGAAGTCCGTGACGCAGAACACCTCGTTGTCCGCATCGCCCACGGGGCAGAAGTGCCCGTGGCGGCAGCTCAGGCAGCATCGGAGCGTGCAGCCCTCCGGCAGGCGCTTTTCCAGGTCGTACAGCGCGTACTCCGTGTCGGAGCCATGCCCTGCATATGCCGTTCCAGACAGATGGAGCGTGACGGAGGCGCGCTGCACTTCGTCATCGCAGATCACGGTCTCATGCGCCGCCGTAACTGTGACGGGGCCGTCGGGGGTGTCGATGCACAGCGGGTACTCCCCGATGGCTGCGCCGCTCATTTCAGCAGCTCCGCCGGCACCTCGGCCGCCATGCGCTCATAGCCCTTCTTGCTCGGGTGCAGGTGGTCGCCGGAATCGTACTCCGGCAGGAACCAGTCCGGCCGCTCCGGGTCGCGCAGGGCCGCGTCGAAGTCGATGCAGCCGTCGATCAGGTCGGTCGTGCGGATGAAGTCGTTGTACGCGTGGCGCATCTCCTGCCGGAAGGGAGCGTCCGTGCGCCAGCCGCCCATGGGGATCAGCGTGCCCACATAGACCTTCAGCCCCATCGCCCGCGCCTGGGCGATATACACCTTGAGGCCCTCAATCAGCTCCTCCACCGTCGGCAGATCGCTCATGGGACGGAAGATGTTGACCTCCTCGCCCACGGGATGGATGATGTCGTTGATGCCCTGCTGGATGATGACCGCGTCTGCGCCGTCAGCTGGCAGCTCATGCAGGAAGCGGTGCGCACCCATCAGGCCGTAGCTCTCGTAGGTCAGGCAGGCGTATTCGCGAAGGATGCGGGTGCCGCTGGCGGCCTTGCGGATGATGGCCGTGCGGGAGAAGCCCTCCCGCTGGCAGCGGATTTGCAGATCGTCCGGCCAGTCCTGCGCGGTGATGGAGTCGCCGTAGCAGACGATCGTCCGGTTTTCCGGCGCGGTCAGGATGGACACGTTGGACAGGAAGTAGTTCAGCTTCGTCGCGCGGGAGGTGTTGATGTCGATATCGACCGTCTCCGTCTCATCGCCGTTGGCATAGAGGCCGCCGGAGAGCTTGCCGCAGGTGAACACCACGGAGCGCATGAGGGTGAAATCCGCCAGATAGAAGCTGATGTAGACCGTTTCCCCGGCGCGGAGGGTGACCTCCACCGGGTCACAGGTGGCGCACTCCCCTGCCCCGATGGTGACGCTGCGCCCGCCGCCGAAGGTCACCGGCAGGAACACGCCGCAGCCCCCCTCGCCGAGGGGGGAAGCTCCGCAGGAGCCGGGGGGAGCCAGCAGGGTCGTCCTGTCGATCGTCACCGGCTCGGTACCGCAGTAGTTGTCGAAGGTCAGGCGCAGGGCGCTGCCATCGAAGGGGATGCGGATGGGATAGCGGATGGTGATGTTCTTCGCATAGCGCTCGGGGCGGTTCTCGGCGATGGAGACCGCGTTGCCCCAGATGGAAGACCAGTGCTGAGTGGTGTGCATATCTGTTGAACCTCCACGGTTTTGTTCGTTTATCCGGCGTCAAAGAGCATCGCATCGCGCTTGCCGCCGACGTCGCTCCAGACCTCAATGCAGCTGAAGGCGTCGCAGGCCATCTCCGGGGTGAAGCCGGGGATGAATTCGCGCATATCCGCCAGGCTGCGCTCGTCGGCCTCGGGGATATCCACGCGGATCATCTCCCCCTCCGGTACATCGAGGGCCTGCATGTCGATCTCCCGCCACTGGGGCTGCCAGGCCATCGCCTCGCCGGTGTATTCGCCCATGAGCGCATCAAAGCCGTGCAGGCGGTTGTCGTAGATGAGGTGCGTCCTGCCGCATTTCCGGCAGGCGCCGCGCAGGGCCCGCACATCCATATGGCAGGGCGGCGGCGGGATCAGGGCCTTGAAGGACTCCCAGCGCCCGAAGAAGATCCGGCGGCACATCAGCTCCGTCTGACCATGCGCATTTTTGCGGAAGCGAAGGATCCGTCCCTTCCGGGCAGCCTTCTCCGCCGCCAGCCACGCTTCGATGGCCGCCTGCTCCGCCGCGCTGTGCGTGGCCTCCTCCAGCCGGAAACGGGTGCAGCCGCAGGGGCAGCGCAGAGTCATGGTGAGGCAGCCGGCATACCGGGACAGCCCGGCAGCGAGGGGGCGCAGATGAGTCGGCAGCAGGTTCGTCTCCATGGGCAGACTCCTTCGGTTGATTCATCGACATTATAGCACAGGATGTGCCGGATGAAAACAGCTTTCTGCAATGGAAAACGCCCTTACGGCAACGCAGAAGCGGCGGACAGCCACGCCATCCGCCGCAAATATTTGCATTCCGTTGTCTTACAGCACCAGCCAGCAGGGCAGCACCGTCTTGTCCTCGCCGGACTTGTCCAGCGTGAAGGTACCCATCAGGCCGTCCACGACCGCCTCGTATTCGCCGCGGAAGCCGGTCACTTCGCAGTAGCCGTTCTCGTCCGTCGTGAGGGTCAGCTTCGTGTGCCAGTCCTGGGTGATGCGCTGCTTAAGCGCGTCGTAGGCGGGCTTGTGGCTGCCGTCCTTGCGCACCAGGCCCGAGGGCGCGCCCAGCCATGCGCCGTCGGCGAAGTCCCAGTTGGTGAAGGCCTCCACCTTCGGGTGGGCAAAGAGCGTATCGACCATGCTCAGCAGGTCCCGCGCCTGACGGTCCTCGCCGGCAGGGGTGGTCGGCCACTCGTCCACGCGCCAGTCGTTCAGGTCGGTGATGTGCGGGGGGATGGGATCGCCGGAGACGAAGGTGTTCTCGGTGAAGTGCAGCGGCAGCCCGAAGGTCTCGAAGCGCTCCAGCACCTCATGCAGCTTCTCCAGGCCCCAGAAGCCCTGATGCTGGTGGGACTGGATGCCGATCACGTCGATGGGCACGTCCGCCGCCAGACAGTCGGCGATCAGCTCGCGGTAGCGGTCGCTGGTGTTGAAGTCGTTGAGCAGGAGCGTCGCGTCCGGGTCCATCCGGCGCGCCATATCGAACACCGCCTTGACCAGC
The DNA here is from genome assembly GCA_015056155.1 of Clostridiales bacterium. GTDB lineage: Bacteria > Bacillota > Clostridia > Christensenellales > Aristaeellaceae > UBA11524. The sequence goes on along the minus strand of SVGU01000001.1, from coordinate 57,134 downwards.
GGAACCCGGCCCATCTCGGCGCACAGGCGGGTGATGGCGTTGTCCTCCCGGTCGAAGACGGGCATGATGACCACCTCGTTGATCACGTCCCACATGTGGATGTAATCCTTGAAGGCCGTCACCTCGCGGCAGATGCGGCTGAGCTGGTTCTCCAGCACGTCCTTGTTGTCGCGGCCCAGCAGCCACTTGGCGGACACGGTGTGCCAGCACAGGGGGTGGCCCTTCATGTCCACGTTGTTCTCCTTGAGGAACCGGGCGGCGCGCAGGGTGCTCTCCTCGCGGGTCACGCCCTCGGTCCGCTCGTACTGACCCTGATAGAAAGGCAGGGTGCCGAAGTTGAACAGCGCCGACCAGCTCTCCCACATCTTCTCCAGCTTTGCCCGGTGCTCCGTCGGAACGGCCGGGTCCAGCATCGCGCTGAGCCAGAAGATGTTGCAGCCAAACTTGAATTCATGCTTTTTCAGCTCCACCGTGACCTTGCGGCCGGCAAAGGGCGTTCCGTCGCCCTCCACCAGACGGATCCGGCAGGTGGATTTGCGGTGTGCGTAGCGGTCCATGAATGCCGCCTCCTTTTGCGTTTATTCGCGCACGATGCGGTAGAGCACATACTGCCCGGGCATGGCGCGGAATTCGAATACGGTCTCCCGTTCCGTCCGATACAGGGGCTTCACGCTCCTGCAGGAGACGGGCAGCGCCAGCTCCTTCACCTGACCGGCGATATGGATGCGGCCAAGGCTGGGCTGCGTGCCCTCGTCCACGTAGGGATAGAGGATGAAGGTGTCGTTGTCATAGGCGAACATGCTGATGAGGGCTTCGCACTCCAGATGCACGCCGTTCACCGGGAAGGCAGCGCGCAGGCGCGACAGCACATCCACCGGCAGATGGTACAGGTCGCTGAAGGAATCCGGCACCGCCAGCGTCAGCATCTCGCCCTTGCCGTAGGTGTCCCGCAGGAGCATGCCGTAGCTCTCCTGACCCACGCGGGTCTTGATGAGCGCCCAGCTGCTGTTGTTGCGGTGCTCCGGCACGGTGACGAGGACGGCCTTCTCCCCGTGGGGATAGGTCAGCAGACGGCCGTGCATGCGGGAATCCGCCTGCTCGACGAGGAAGTCCTGCGCGAGGACCTTACGTCCGGCAAAGCGGATGGAGGTCATGCGCTGGATGCCGCGGTCCATCGTCGCCTCCACGAAGCCGTGGGTGACCAGCGCGCGGCCGCCCGCAGCGACATAGCGCTCCAGCTTCTCCACCACATCGGAGTCGCAGGCGGAGGAGCGGGTCAGGAGGACCGCCTTCGCGTCCTCCGGGAAATACGGCGTGCACACGACCGGCAGACCCACCATGCCCAGGAAGTCCTGCACGTTGTCCTCGCCCTGACAGTTGTCCGGCAGATAGCAGGCGACGCCCACCGGCGCGCCGCAGTGGTCCAGCACCGCATCCAGCCGGTCCAGCTGGAAGCCGAGGGCGGGCACGTTCATCGTGTTCGCCAGCGCCTGGAAGCAGAACATCATCAGCTCCTTCGGCTTGGAGAAGGCCGTCAGGTAGGCCTGCTCCAGATAGTGCTCGGTGATGTGCATGTCAAAGGGATCGAACCAGCCGCCGCCGTTGTGCCCAGGCCACATGTTCTCGAAATAGGTCATCAGCGAGTAGCTCAGGTAGCGCGGCAGATGCTGGTCGGTAGTGACCGGGTCGCGGGTCTCGGTGCCGGTGTAGAGGTTGTCGAAGACGGTGCGCTGCTCCGCGGGATTGTAGCCGGTCTCCTGATAGCTCTCCGCCCAGTTGGGGTACTTGATGGTGATGGAGCAGTCCGGGTTGACGGCCTTCGCCGGGGCGATCATATACTCCCGGCTGACGCGCTGCATCAGGTCCAGGCGGTACCGCTCCCAGCTGCCGTCCGCGATGCCGTGCGCGGCATTGAACGCGTCGCGGCCCGCGCGGCACTTTTCGCACGTGCAGTTGGTGAAATAGAAGTCGTCGATGATGAATTCCTTCACCTTGCCGCCGAGGAAGGCGCTCACCTCGCGCAGCTGCTCCAGCATCTTCTCATCGTTGTAGCAGAAGGTGTTGAACATGCGCTGCCGGTCGTCGCCGGGCAGGGTGGGATACGTGGTCGTGATGCCGCCGGATACCTCCACGCCGTGCTCCTCGAAGACCGCCTTGCACAGGTCGAACTGCTCCTCGCCGGCAAATTCATCCCGATAAGGCTCCAGATACACCTTGTCCAGCCGCATATGCCGGCCGAAGAAAGCAAGGTCCTGTTCCAGCTGCTCGCGGGTCGCCCGTTTCACGCCGCCCGCCACAAAATACACGACAAGTTTGAAATTGCGATAGTTACCCATGCTGTCTCCTCCGATGTTTCATTGTCAGAACAATTGGGGCGCCTGTGCGCCGTCATGGGTATCATATCACAAACTGGTTGCAAATGCAACGATAATCTCGCCTGCGACCTGTCCATTATACCAGCAGCGGAGGAAAAGCGCAATCGGGGAATGTATAGCGGGATGCGCGTGCAGCGGCAGGGACCCGACAGCTCCCGGCGGATCACAGGATGTCGTTCACGTCCGATTTCAATACGTCCGCTTTGGGGCCGTAGACCGCCTGGATGCCGTTTCCCTTGACGAGCAGGCTCATCGCGCCCTCCGCGCGCCACGCCGCCGCATCCGCGACCTTCTCCGCATCCCGGACGGTCACGCGCAGCCGCGTCATGCAGGCGTCCACCAGCACGATATTCTCCCGGCCGCCCAGCAGCGCAATGATGCGCTCCGCCTGCGAGGGTTCGCCTGCCTCCGCCGTCCGGGGCGCTCCGGCAGACTCCTGCGCGCTGTCGTCATTGTAGTTTCCCAGCCGTCCGGGCGTGGCATACCGGAAGCGGCCGATCATCCAGTAGGCCACCGCATAGCCGATCACGAAGAACGCGGCGCAGGCGATGACAAAGCGGACGATGTCCCCGCCCAGCCCCGCCTGCAGGCTCATGGGCACGCGGGTCAGGAGCTCCAGGCTGCCGAAGGCGTGCAGCCGCAGATCCACCACCCCCGCCAGCGCGAAGGCACAGCCCTGCAGCAGCGCATACACGATGTACAGCGGCAGCGCGCAGAACATGAACATGAACTCGATCGGTTCCGTCACGCCGGTCAGGAACACCGCCAGCGCCGTGGACACGAACATGGACCGGTATGCCCGGCGGCGCGGCTTTTCGACCCGGCGGTACATCGCCAGCCCGAAGCCCAGCAGGAGGCCGCCGGAGCCGATCATCTGCCCGACCTTGAACCTTGCCGGCACCACCATCTGCATCAGCCGCTGCGCCGTGGCCGCGTCGCCCGCGCTGCGCAGGTTGATCAGATCCGTCACCCACGCCAGCCACAACGGATCCTGCCCGTAGACCACCGTCCCCGCCGCCGCGCCCGTCTGGATGAGGTACTCCCCGCCGAAGGAGGTGTAGTTCATGGGGATGGTGAGCATGTGGTGCAGTCCGAAGGGCAGCAGCAGGCGCTCCAGCGTGCCGTAAATGAAGGGCGCCAGCACCGGCGCAGTATCGGCCGAGCCCGCGATCCACACGCCGAAGGCATTGATCCCCGACTGGATCACCGGCCAGACCACCGCCAGCAGCAGCGACGCCGCCGCCGAATACACGATCACCATCAGCGGCACGAAGCGCTTGCCGTTGAAGAACGCCAGCGCATCCGGCAGGCGGCGGAAGCTGTAATACCGGTTATACACCATGCCGCCGAGGAAGCCGGAGATGATGCCCACGAACACGCCCATGTTCAGCGCCGGCCGCCCCAGCACCTCCGTGAAGTAATCCGTGACGCGCATCTCCTGCCCGAACACGGAATGCGTCACCGCCTCCGCCGACGACAGCATATCGCCCGTCACGCCGAACACCGCGCCGGTGATGCAGTTGATGAGTACGAAGGCGAGGATCGCCGCGAAGGCGCCGCCCGCCCGGTCCTTCGCCCAGCTGCCGCCAATGGCCGCGGCGAACAGCAGATGCAGGTTGCCGATGATGGCCCAGCCGATCTGCTCCATCACCGCGCCGACGGTCACGACAGCCGGAAGCGCCGCACCCGCCATCTGGATCAGCTTGCCGACGGACAGCACCAGACCCGCCGCCGGCATCACGGCGATGACCGTCATGAGCACCTTGCCCAGCTTCTGCAGCAGGTCAAAGCTGACCACCGGCCTGCGTCGCACGGGGACGTTCTGCGCTGACGGCACAGCGTCCTCCGCCAGGGTGAGGAGTGCGTCCTTCCCTGCCCGGACCGGCCCCTGCGCCGGGATGATCCGGCAGCCTTCCGCGCCGCCGCACACCACGACCGGCGTGACCGCATTCCGCCCGCTCTTCCGCAGCAGCGCCAGGTCGATCTGCGCCACCGTTTCGCCCGCGCGCACCCTGTCGCCCGTCCGGACGCAGGGCCGGAAGCCCTCGCCCCGCATGTCCACCGTGTCCAGCCCCACATGCACCAGCAGCTCCAGACCGTCGTCCGTCGTGAAGCCGTAAGCATGACCGGTTTCCGCAACGGCGGAGACCACGCCGTCCACTGGGCTGACGAGCCGCCCGTCCGCCGGGAGGATCGCCGCGCCGCCGCCCATGACCTCCCGGGAGAACACTTCATCCGGCACCTCTCCCAGCGGAACGGCCTGTCCGCTCAGGGGCGCCAGGATCTCACGGTGCTTTTTCGCCATGATGCTGATCCCTCGCTTTCATCATGGCTACTTTGTCCAGCAGGGACAGCGTTCATCCGCCGGAACAGGAAGAAACCCGGCGTCGTCATCGCGGGGTGCGACTTCGGACGCCGGGTCTGTGCGATATGCGATTATCTGAACAGCTCAAAGCGCTGATAGAGCGACTTCCTCTTCTTCGCGCCGGTGACCATTTGTCCGAGATGCACCTTGGGTTTCTTTCCCTTCACGACCTTGACGGCGTATTTCACCAGATGCGCGATCATGCCGAAGGGCAGGAGGATCCTGTACTTCTCGCACGCCGGCCAGACCAGGCACGCCTTGCGGGACAGGATGATGAAGAACCGGCGGACCATGCCGGTATCGTCCACCGTCATGCTGCCCTCATCCATCAGCAGCTTCGCCTGATTGATCCGCTCGCTGTCCGGGATCAGAATATCCTCCATCAGCGCCTCCAGGAAGGCCTCATCCTGCTCGCCGACGAACGCCCTTTCCGGCGCCTTCAGGTAGCGGATGCAGAGCGCCGTCAGGTACTGCGCATACTTCCACAGCCCCAGCCGCCTGAGCGTCTCCTCAAACATCCCGGTGAACTCGTCCTCCGGGAAGTGGGAATAGAACACCGCCCAGTCGCAGACCGCGCGCAGATTGAAGCCCGCGTTGATCCAGTGATAGGCGCTGTGCGTTAGGAGGATCAGGCCATGATGGAAGTCCGACAGGCACATGCAGCCCTCATACTCCCGGGCATTATCGACCATCTCATCCACATACCGCTCGATCTCGTGGTTTTCCGGAAAGCCCGGCGCACGCCAGTGGAGCTCCCAGCCTGCGGGCCCCTCGTCGTAGCGCACATGATGCTCCTGCATCTCCCGCACGCCATGATGCCCGTCCTTCTCCAGCAGCTCAAAGGCGCGCTCGAAGTCCGCCGGCTTGACGATCAGATCCACATCGCCCAGCTGCCGCCGGACAGGCTCCGGATAGTACCGCGCAGAGGTGACGCCCTTGAGCGTCGCATAGGGAATCCCCAGGCGCGTCATCAGATCATGCACCTTGCGGTGCTCCACGCGCATTCTGGTGTTCTGCGAAATGATCTTCCAGAACACCTGCGATTCCGTGATCGGCATCAGGGACAGGACCGTATGCCGCCTCGCCTCCCGCAGCACCTCGTCCGTGACCTTCGCTTCCGTCGGTACGCCGAAGAGCGTCTGCGCGAGGTGCGCCAGCAGACTCCCGTACACCTCATTCATTCCATACACAACCTTTCAGATCAGCTTACGCGCATATCATACCACATCCCCGCCCCGGTTTTCAAGTGCACGCCGAGACAAAAAAGGGCCAGCCGCCCTGCATGAAAAAAACGGCTGGTCCCGGGTTTACATATGCTTACCGTACCGCTTTTCCAGCGAGTACTTGTGCTTGTCGGCAGCGGAGATGTTCTCGCCGATCTGAACCTCGATCACCTTCATCTCCGTCCGGGCGATGAGGGTGTGGCGGCAGCCGGCGGGCAGGCGCACCATCGTGCCGGGGCGCAGGGAGATCTCCGCATCGTCCACCACGGCGATGCCCTCGCCGCTGATGACTGTCCACGTTTCGTCGCGGTGCTCGTGGCTGTGGTAGTGCAGGCGGTGGCCGGGCAGCAGGGTGATGCGGATGGTCAGGCCGTCCTGCTGCACGTCCAGGACGTTGAAGCTGCCCCAGCTCTTCTCGGCGAACATCACCTGCTGGTGGATGTCGTCCACGAAGGGCTTGATGTAGCTGGACTGCTCCTTGTCGGACACGAGGATGCCCTCGGGGCTGGCAGAGACGATCACGTTTTTCAGGCCCATGCACAGCACCGGGACGTTCAGGTCGTTGAGGACGTGGACGTTCTCGCACCGGTCGTTCATGCGCACGTCGCCCACGGTGTTCTCCACCATCGCCTCGGTCAGGGTGTTCCAGGTGCCCAGGTCCGCCCACTGGCCGTTGTAGCGCAGGACGGCGATATCCTTTTCCTTCTCCACCACCGCGTAGTCGAAGGAGATCTTCGTGACCGTCTCGTACTGCGCCAGCAGGTCGTTGTAGCCGGTGAAGTCGATCAGCTGATGGGCGGTGTTCAGGACATGGCTGAGGCGGAAGGCGAACACGCCACCGTTCCACAGCGCGCCCTGACGGATGTAGTCCGCCGCGGTGGCTGCATCGGGCTTCTCCTTGAAGCAGTCCACCCGGCTGACGTCTGCCTTGTCCTTGGGGATGATGTAGCCGTACTTCTCGCTGGGGTAGGTGGGCTCGATGCCCATGAGGACGAGGTTCGCGCCGCCCGCCTCCGCGAGGCTGTGCATCCGGGCGAGGGTCTCGAAGTAGCCGCGCTCCACATAGGGGTCGACCGGGCAGACCACGACCGCCTCGTTCTCGTCCACGCCCTTGACGTCATGCAGGTACGCCGCCGCCAGCGCGATGGCCGGGAAGGTATCCCGGCGCGCCGGCTCCACGCACACGCCGACCTCCTCGCCCAGCTGGTTGCGGATGGCGCTCACCTGCGTCTTGGAGGTGGCGATGGTCACTGTCGCGTCGGGGTCCACCTCGCGGATCTGACGATAGACCCGCTGCACCATGGACTCGTATTCGCCGTCCTCCCGGCGGAAGATCTTGATGAACTGCTTGGAGCGGATATCGTTGGACAGCGGCCAGAGGCGCTTGCCGGAACCGCCGGAGAGCAGGATGAAATGCATGAGATGCCCCTTTCTGCGGCGCTTACCGCTCCGCACGCATGGGATTGTTCAGGAAGTCCTCGTAGGCCAGGCGCACGCCGTCCTCCAGCTCGGTCCGGTACTTCCAGCCGAGCTTCTCGGCCTTGCTCACGTCCAGGAGCTTGCGGGGCGTGCCGTTGGGCTTGGTGGCGTCCCAGAGGATCTCGCCCTCGTAGCCCACGACCTTCGCCACGATCTCCGTCAGCTCCTTGATGGTCACTTCCTTGCCCGTGCCCGCGTTGACGGTCTCGTTCCCGGAGTAGTTGTTCATCAGGAACACGCACAGGTTCGCCAGGTCGTCCACGTAGAGGAACTCGCGCAGAGGGCTGCCGTCGCCCCAGCAGGTGACGGTGGTCAGGCCGTTCTCCTTCGCCTCATGGAAGCGGCGGATGAGCGCGGGCAGGACGTGGCTGTGGGTGGGGTGGTAGTTGTCGTTGGGGCCGTAGAGGTTGGTGGGCATGAGGCTGATGTAGTCCGTGCCGTACTGGCGGTTGAGGTACTCGCAGTACTTCAGGCCGCTGATCTTCGCCAGCGCATAGGCCTCGTTGGTGGGCTCCAGCGCGCTGGTCAGCAGGCAGCTTTCCGGCATGGGCTGGGGCGCAAGGCGCGGGTAGATGCAGGAGGAGCCGAGGAACTCCAGCTTTTTGCAGCCGTTCTTCCACGCGGCGTGGATCACGTTCATCTCCAGCATCATGTTGTCATACATGAAGTCCGCCAGCGCGCTCTGGTTGGCGACGATGCCGCCGACCTTGGCCGCGGCGAGGAAAACGTACTCCGGCTTTTCCGCCGCGAAGAAGGCCTCCACCTGGTCCTGGCGGGTCAGGTCCAGCTCCGCGTGGGTGCGGGTGATGATGTTGGTATAGCCCTGCCGGTTCAGCTCGCGGACGATGGCGCTGCCCACCATGCCGCGGTGGCCGGCGACGTAGATTTTCGCATTCTTCTCCATCATGGTCTGTCGCCTCTCTTTACTCGGCGTTCAGCATGGCCTTCTCGCGCTTGGCCAGCTGGCGGTCGTGCTCGGCCATGATGCGCACGAGCTCTGCGTAGGTGGTCTTCTGCGGGTTCCAGCCCAGGACAGTCTTCGCCTTGGTGGGATCGCCCCAGAGGTTGTCCACGTCGGTGGGACGGAACCACTGCGGATTGACGCTCACCAGCAGCTTGCCGGTCTCCGCGTCGTAGCCCTTCTCGTCGACGCCCGTGCCCTCCCAGCGGATGGTCATGCCGTTGGCGGCGAAGGCCTTCTCGGTGAAGTCGCGCACAGTGTGCTGTTCGCCGGTAGCGATGACGAAATCCTCGGGGGTCTCGTGCTGCAGCATCAGCCACATGCACTCCACGTAGTCCTTGGCATAGCCCCAGTCGCGCAGGCTGTCCATGTTGCCCAGCTCGAGGTGATCCTGGATGCCCTCGGCGATGCGGCCGGCGGCCAGGGTGATCTTGCGGGTGACGAAGTTTTCGCCGCGGCGCTCGGACTCATGGTTGAACAGGATGCCGTTGACGGCGAACATACCGTAGGCCTCGCGGTACTCCTTCACCATCCAGAAGCCGTACTGCTTGGCGACGGCGTAGGGGCTGTAGGGGTGGAAGGGGGTCGTCTCCTTCTGGGGGACCTCCTCGACCTTGCCGTACAGCTCGGACGTGGAGGCCTGGTAGATGCGGCACTTGTCCTTCAGGCCCAGGATGCGCACGGCTTCCAGCACGCGCAGCACGCCCAGGGCGTCCACGTCGCCGGAATACTCGGGAACGTCGAAGGACACCTGCACATGGCTCTGCGCGGCGAGGTTGTAGATCTCGTCCGGCTGCACCAGGCCGATGATGCGGATGAGGCTGGAGGAATCCGTCAGGTCGCCGTCATGCAGGGTGATACGGCTGCGGATGTGGTCGATGCGGGCGGTGTTGCTGATGGACGCGCGGCGGGTGATGCCGTGCACCTCGTAGCCCTTGTCCAGCAGGAGCTCGGCCAGATAAGAGCCGTCCTGACCCGTGATGCCGGTGATAAGCGCCTTCTTCATATACGATCTACTCCTTGTAAAAATCAGATTCAGCGGAAAATGCATTGCTGCACGATGTCCATTATACAGCATTCCAGCCGGATTACCATAGGCAATGTTGCCTTTCATTAGCACTATCTTGACACATGTGGAATCCTGTGTCATACTGGAAGCAGCGAACCCGACAGGAGGCCCACGCATGAGCGAGCTCACATTCCGCGACCCGCAGCAGGTCGATTCCCGGCGCATTCTGTACACCCCGTCCGCCTTTGCACGCAGCTGCCTTGTGCACCTGCAGGAGGTCGGCAGGCTCCGCGCGCTCAGCCCCCACAGGAGCCAGCGCAGCGACCTTGCGTCCTACCTGTTCTTCGTCGTGCTGGAGGGCGAGGGCGAGCTGACCTATGACGGCGCGGTCCATGCGCTCAGCAGGGGCAGCTGCGTGTTCATCGACTGCCGCAGGGCGTACAGCCACGCGACCTCCCGGAAGCTCTGGTCGCTGGCATGGGCGCATTTTGACGGCCCCACCATGCACGGCATCTACCAGAAATACGTCGACCGCGGCGGTCTCCCCTGCTTCCGCCCCGGCGATGTTCAGCCTTATCTTGACCTGCTCGCACAGCTGCAGGAGACCGCCGCCGCAGATGACCACGTGCGCGACATGCACATCAACGAGCTGCTCTGCGCGCTGCTGTCCCTTCTGATGCAGGCCGGCTGGCGACCCGCCGCCCACCGCTCCGGCGCAAGCAGCCGCAGCCGCCTCGCCGACGTGAAGGTCTATCTGGACAGCCACTACAACGAAAAAATCGCGCTGGATGACCTTGCTGAGAAATTCTTCATCAACAAGTTTCATCTCACGCGATTGTTCCGGGAGCAATACGGCTCCACGATCGTGAATTATCTTTTGTCCCTGCGCATTTCCCGCGCGAAGGAGCTCCTGCGCTTCACGGAGCTGTCCGTGGAGGAAATCGGCGCCCGCTGCGGCATGCCCGAGGCGAATTACTTCTCCCGTGCCTTCCGCAAGATCGAGGGCGTCTCCCCGACAGAATTCCGCAGGCAGTGGTGAGGGCGCTTAACCGCCGCACAGAAAAGCCCGGCTCAACCTCTCTCCGCAGTTTCCTGCCGGAGGATGGCTGAGCCGGGTTTCGATTTTTCAGTTATTCCTCGATGCTCCTGCGGGCGATGTCGCTGTACAGGAACTCCGAGCGGGCCTTCTGGGCCAGGTCGTACATCTTCTGATACTCCTGGGGATCCAGCAGCTTCTCGATCTCCGTACGGATCTCCTCCGTCGAATCCTGCGTCAGGAAGCGCACGTTGCCGTTCACGTTCACATGCGTCGTGCCGGGCCACTCCTTGCACAGCATCGGACGGCCCTGCGCCACGACCTGCTCCCAGAACACGCTGTGGCGGCCAGGGAACACCATCAGGTCCGCCGCGGCGAAGTACTTGTACGAGTCCTTCGCCTGCACCCAGCCGATGTACTGCACCTTTTTGCCGTCGGCCAGCGCATTGACCTTCTCCTTGAGCTCCTGCGTCACAGAGCCGAAGACGATCAGCTTCACGTCCTCGCGGTCGATCTTCTGCACCGCCTCCATCAGCAGCAGGGTCTGCGTCTTGAACGCGTCGATCTTGCCGCCGGTCATGATAACGAAATCGTCGTCCTTCAGGCCGTACTGAGAGCGGATCTCCTTGCGGATCTCCGGCTTGTCCGCCGCCTCGACCTCGCTGTCGTCCGCGCCCATCACCAGCAGCTCGCACTTGTCGTGGGGCAGCTTGTACACATTGCGCAGGAAGTCCACACGCACGGGCAGCACGCCGTAGAACTTCTTTGCGTACGGTTCGATCTTGTGCGCGCAGTGACGCCAGATGATCTTGTGCAGGATGTTGCGGGAGAACCAGTTCGTCGCGCTGTTGGAGAAGTCGCCGTGGTTGTCCACATAGACCCTGACCCCGGGGTGCTTGTCCAGATACGCCGTCACGATCCCGATATCGGCAAACTGGCAGTTGTGGATGAAGATCAGCTCGGGAGCGGCCTTCTCCAGCGCTTCCTTCAGGCCCGTGTACATGCGCAGTCTTCTGCACGTCTGGGTCTTTTTCTTGTCCGCAAGGCGCGTGACCGGGATCCCGTGCTCGTTGATGTAGCTCGTCGGCTTCGGCAGGCGGCAGGGCTTGCCGTTCTCGTCAAAGCTGACGAGGCTCGCGACGATCTCCACATCGTGACCCATCTGCTTGTGGAACTTCGGCAGCATGTTCTCCTGATAGGAATAGTTGTCGATATAGAAGTTGCCAAGCATCATATGCAGAATCTTCATGTTTATTCCTTCCCGCTTCTCACTTTATCCTTCATTTTGCCGGCCTCCAGGATCGTCTTGACGTACATCCCGGTGCACTTTTCCTTGGAGAGGTTTTCGATCAGGTACTTGCGGCCCACGCGACCCAGCGCTGCTGCGGCAGCCCGATCCTGATAGACCTTCTTCACCGCATCGACCAGCGCCTGCTTGTCGCCGGCGGGCGCCACATAGCCGACCTGCTGCGCGTTGACCAGTTTGGCCAGCTCGCTGTCCTCGTCGAAGGAGGCAATGATCGGCCGCTCGGCTGCCATGACGGACCAGGTCTTGCTGGGCACGGAGCTTCCGCCGATGCCCGGCTTGGAGATGATCATGCCCGCATCGCCGAGACTGAACACGTGCGCGATCTCCTCGTAGGGCTGGAAGGGCAGCATGATCACGTTGTCCAGGCCCTCTGCCGCGACGGTCTTCTCCAGCTCTTCCTTCGCCGCGCCCTCGCCGATCAGCACAAAGCGCATGTCCGGCAGCTCGGTCTTCAGCGCCCGCGCCGCGTCCAGCAGCAGCTCCAGATTCTGCGAATGGCCGATGTTGCCGCTGTAGCAGACGTAGAAGCCGTTCCGGTCCAGACCGTAGCGGTCAAAGAGCACATTGTCCTCCCGCGCCACGGGGTATACCTTCCCGGTATCGACCCAGTTGGGGATGAGGACGATCTTCTCCTCCGGAACGCCCTTTTCCATGATGTTGCGCTTGAAATCCTCGCTGATAACGATGATCCTGTCCGCGCTGCGGTAGGTGAAGTCCTCGATCTTCCGGCCGATCTTCCAGATGAGGGAGCCCTTCTTCGTCATCTTTGCATTCACGAGGGAATCCGGGAAGATGTCCTGCAGGTTGTACACAAAGGGCACCTTGAGGCGCTTCTTCACCAGGCCGCACAGCAGGCCCTGGGTGGGCGGGGTGCTGCCCGAGTAGATCAGGTCGACGTCCTTCGCCCTGCTCCCCTTGAAATACTGGATCACGTTGACCAGCACGTAGCGGAGCGCACGCTGGATGGGATTCCTTCCCTCGCGGAACATGGAGAAGCGGTGGACAATGATCCGGCCGCCATCAAGCTCTTCATACTTCCGCTTGCTGTACTCCCGCCGCACCTCGTCGGTCACACCGCGCGTCGGCGTGGGCACGTAATCGACAAAGGAAAAGCCTTCCTTCTTATACGCTTCACTCAGATCCCTGGACAGGTGTGTACTGGAAATCTGTTCCGGGGAATAGTAGCCGGGCAGTCTCAGAATCCGCATCGTTGTACTCTCCATTCCTGCATGCGCAGCGCGCACGCTCGCTTACTTGTCTTCCTCGGCCGTTACTTTCTTGACAGACAGGCCTTCCACCTTGCCGACATACATCGCGACCGTTCCGATCAGGACAGCGATGGAAGCCAGCGCGATGACCCAGGGATAGAATTGCTTGTAGAAGAACACCGTCATGTTCTCGCCCACGCTGCCGCCGATGACCAGCGCCGCCAGGAAAAAGGGCAGCGGCACGATACCGCCGAAGAACGCGATGCTCATCACGATGCCGTAAATCTTGTTCAGCTTCTGAAACAGTTTTTCTCTCATAACAAGCTCCCCTTACACAATCAGGCCCCAGACAGGCAGCCAGCCGCTCAGGATCAGGACGGACAGCAGATAATGCAGCGTCACCCAGATCATGCAGTTCTTCAGCGTCGGCGCCAGTTCAGCCTGCGCGATGCCCATACCCGTATACACACAGGCGCAATAGGGCGGCGTGACGCCGTGCATGGCGCCGCAGATGCAGGGCAGCATACCAGCCGCCAGCATGGGATTCGTTCCCGCCGCGGCAAAGATCGAGATGATGATGCCGCCGAAGATCTTCACCTGCGTGGAACCGGGAAGCAGCATGCCCAGCACCGCCATAAACAGCGGGACGATGATCGCCAGCGCCCAACCCGGCATGTTGAAGGCGCTCACATACTCGCCGATCGCCTTTTCCACATTGATGTCGGCAAAGACATTGCTCACGAAATACGCAAACAGCACCAGCGCCGAGGTCGGCACCACCTTCAGCATGCCCTTGGTGATGCTCTCCACCATGTAGGGCATGCTCATCTTCTTCCGGGTCTCCTTCCCGGAAAGCAGAATGCCGCAGATGACGATCAGCGAAGGGATGAACAGCAGCAGACTGCTGTTGAGCGCCTTGGAACCTGCCGCGCCCAGGCGGCTGGTGAAGAAATCCGCATACTCCGTCGTCAGCATGAAGGGCAGGAACACGATGATCGGCAGGAACACGGCCTTCCAGCCATGCTTCACAGCATGCCGCAGGCTGGGGATGTCTTCCTTCTTCATCGGCTCCACCTTGTAATACCGGCACATCAGATACAGCGTCACGATTCGCTGCACGATGAACCACAGCGCAATGCCCCACAGAAGCATCCAGTACTGCGGCATGGTGTACTGATCCGGGTACAGCGCATTGAGCGCCGCAAACGCCGTAGCGATCATGCCCGCAGGCGGAATCATATTGCCCATGGTGCTCGCGTGCGCCTCGACATTGGCCGCCAGATGGGGCGGGAAGCCCGAGTGCTTCATCGCCGGAATGGTAAAGACGCCCGTGGTCGCCACGTTGCCGGGGCCGGAGCCGGACAGGCTGCCCATATAGGAGCTGCCGATGATCGCTACGAAGCCGGCGCCGCCGCGCATCCGGCCGAAGATGGACAGGATGATCGCGATGCAGTCGTCAATGACGCTCGTCTTGGACAGCAGCGCAGCGGAGATCACAAAGACGATGATCACATACAGGCTGTCCTCTGTCATTGCCTCCCAGATGTATTCGCCAACCTTTGCCCAGGTGCAGGGATTCTCCGCAGTGATCGGGGCATTCGGCCAGATCGACGTCACCGTCAGCAGCACAACAAACGCGGCCAGCATGCACTCGTACAGCGGGCGTTTCAGGATCGAAAAGCCGATGATCGCCACGGCGAACACTGCAGCCAGATACAGGAACTCAATGGGCATTCCGTTAACTCCTCTCAAGCATGTGTAAATTTACTCTCCCGAGTAGATCGTCGTGTCACCGATCGCCTGCAGGCACCGCTCATACACCAGCGGCTCCAGCTGCATCTCCTCGCCTTCGGTGGAAATGATCTTGAGCGTCCGGCTGATGTCCACGAGGTTCTGCGCCAGCTTCTGGGCCGTTTCGCCCACCACGTGGATGCGCAGGCAGATCCGCTCCAGTGCGTTCGTGTCCTCGATGACCTCGCCCTCGCCGCACATGACCGTCACATTCAGCACCCCGTCCATCGCGCGGACCTCGTCCACGCCGCCCATCTTCGCGATGGTTCCGGGCTTGAGGCCGACGTAATAGTTACAGCAGGGATGGCGGAAGCGCGCATTGTCGCGCTCGATGATCGGCGAATCGTCCATGCTGCCGGTCAGGGCATAGTTGATCATGTATTCCAGCGAATTCGTGCCGTTCTGGTACTCGCTGAGGATATAGTTCTGCGCGCCGCCCATACGGAAGCCCGCCTCAAAGATGTAGAAGCGGCCGTTCTGATAGAAGCTCTGCAGGGTCATCACGCCGTCGCGGACGCCGATCGCCTCGAACATCCGGCACACACCCTCATGCACGCCGTCGAAATACTCGTCGATGTACTTGCTGGGGTACATATGGAAGATCGGCAGGATCAGCTTCTTGTTCTCGCTCTGCACGAACACCTTGGTGAAGCAGGACGTCAGGGAGCAGACGCCGTCCTGCAGGGTGTACTGGAAGAACACCTCATCCGCGCCGACGATAAGCTCCTCGATGATGACTTCCTTCTTCTTAGACCAGCGGAGCGCCTCCTGATACAGCGCATCGAAATCATCCGCGTTGTAGCAGGCGTTCATGCCGCGAGCGCCGGAGCTGTCGGTGGGCTTGAGCATCACGGGGAAGGGCAGCTTCTCCACATCCGCGCGGGTGTAATTCTCCGGCAGGCGGTATTCCGGCACCACCGGCACATTGTATTTCCGGCAGTACTCCTTGAACAGCGCCTTATTCGCCAGCACGTCCCACTGCTCGCGGGTGACATAGAAGCGCGCATCGGTCATCTCGCTCACGCGGGTCGCCGGAGCGATATTCACCTCGGAGGAGCCGACGAAAATGCCGTCCACCTTCTCCTTGCGCACGACCTCGCACACGCCCTCCACATCCTGCGTATTGACCTGATAGAATGCATCGGCTATGCGTGAAATGGGGGTGTCCGCGTCCCGACCCAGCGCCACGATGCGGAAGTCCTTCGCCTTCTTGTAACGCTCAATATCCCGGGCATATGCGCCGCCGCCCATCAACAAAAGCGTCTTGCCTTTCAGATCCATGTGAACCCTCCTGATCGAATCGATCACTTGTTTTTCCCGAATACTTCGTCCAGAATCTTCTTCGTGTCCTCACCAAAGAGGGGGCCGTTGTTCAGCTGGTGAAGGTTGATGCTGCCCTTTGCGAGATTTGCTTCGATCAGCACAGCATCGCCATTCTCATCTACCGCAACATCCCACGAAACCAGCCTGAAATGCGGCACAAGAGGATGCGCCTTCTTCACGAGCTCCAGCACAGCATCAAAGCATGGTAATTCATAGTTTTCGAAGACAACACCGCTGGCCGGATGCCTGTCAAACTGCTCACCACTGACCTTACGGGCATACTTACGCAGTTTTCCGTCGCCGGTAATGCCAACAGTCATTCCACCACTGGTGCCGTTATCAACCTTCGAGCCCTTTTCGCCCGTTTTCAGTACGCTGGAATAGACCTTCACGCCATCCTTACTCAAGAGCGTGACAACACGAATAGTATTGACACTGCTCGGATTGAAAGCTGCAAGCGCCGGATGCTGCTTCAACGGCTTTTGGACCACAATATCGCCGGCATTCGGGTGAATCTTTTCCATCACAAGCGAGAACAAGTCACCGTTTGCAGGCCGTTCGATATACTGGACTCCCTTGCCGCCGTAGGACCGGGTTGCTTCCTTCACGAAAAGAGCTGGCTCCGCATTCAGGATCCTCTCGAGCTCCTCCTTCGTCAGCATCTGCTGCTCCGGCGTAAACCAGAAACCATTCATCCGCAGAGCAACGCATTCCGCCTGCTTCACACCATTGCGGTCAAAAATCATCGGGTAGTAGCACTTGTTGTCCATCACCTGTGATTCGGTGCGGTTGTTAAAGTATTCATCAACCTTATTGATGTACATGTCGTTGGGCAGGTAATACGGCGAGAACTCGCCCGACTTCTCCGTAAAGAAGCGATGAAAAGCCAGGTTGATCTTCGCGTACGGCTTGTAAAACTCCAGTATCTGCCGTTTTTGTTCCTTTGTCAACTGAAAGGAAGGAGAAGTGTATCCCTTGGCGACCTTGCGGACATATCGGGAGATCATCATCTTCTTGCATTTCTCGTACAACCCGAAATACATCTGTTGAATACTGAACATATTCATCAAATCATCGCTCCCTTCTGTCCCTGCTTTACAGCCCCAGCTCATCCATGATGGCGTCCATTTCCTTGCGGTAGCCCTTCTGCAGCGGGCACTGGAAGGCCACAATGCCGCCCTGCCAGTTGCCTTCCTGCATGACCCAGCCGTCATCCGTCAGCGCCAGGTCCCAGCCGCAGTAGCGGTTGCTGGGCACAACCTGCGCCAGCTCCGCTGCGAGCGCCTTCGCTTCCTCAAACTGCGGCACCTTGAAGCCGATCAGAGGGTGCTTCGTGTCGGGATGCACATCGTAGGAGCGGCCCTTCTCGTCGCAGGTGGAGATAATCACGCCCTCGTCGTTGAGCGCGCAGAAGATACCGCCGGAGCCGCCGTTGTCCACGCAGTTGCCGCCACGGCCAACGCGCCACGCGCAGGGCAGGAACATCACGCGGTCATCAAAGCGGACCGTGAAGATGCGCATCGTGTTGACCGAATCGGGATGCACGGCGCTCAGTTCCTTCACCTGACGGATCAGCTCCTCTGCCACAAAGCCGGAGGCATACTGCGTCTTGAGCGTCTCGCACAACTTCTCGAAGCCGCCTTCCTTCTCGCAGTCGGCAATGCGGATCCCGCGGCCATTGCCGCCGTTGAAGGGCTTGATGATAAAGCGGTTGTGCTTCTCCACGAACTTGCGGAAGCTCTCCGTCGCCTCCGCGCTCCACCCGACCACCTCGGTCAGGTCGCGCTTGAAGTACTTGCCGAAGACCTTGTACGTCTCGCCCTTGTCGTCGAAGATCATCTGGTTCTTCGGGTCGTTCAGGCGCTCGCAGTACAGCGCGCGCTCGCGGGTGGGGATGAACAGACGGCGGTCCGCCTGATCCCGCTTGTCGAAATGGTACATGACGTACTCATCGAAGCCGACGTTGTACTTCTTCGCTTCGGTCATCATGTCTTTCGCGATCGCCTCGATCTCCGCGGGCGTCTTCTCGCTGCCGTAGGCTTCGCGCGCGATCTTCTGCGCCTTCTCCAGCTTGTAGGAACGCTTCTGCATCCACAGGCGGAGCATCTTGCCCAGCTTCGTATTGAGCACCATGGTCCGCGCCTTCATGTAGGATCTGTTCATATCGTGATTCTCCCTTTCGTATTCAGCTCGTCATGCCGCTGTGCCGGGCTCCCCCGGCGCATGGATCAGGGCGTCAGGCGGTGCATGTTCAGCGTTCTGCCCAAGACCCGGAAAAACGAAAACTCCTTCACAAACGTGAAACCAACTTTTTTCAATCCGCGCTCCGAGGCTTCATTGCCTCTTTCCACCGCGATCCAGAACCGTTCCGCATCCGTTTCCCGCGCCATCAGGGCGCAGATCAGCTGCGGATAGATCCGCTTTCCGCGCATTTTCTCATGCACGAAGAACCGGCACAGGTAGCAGCATCCTTCCCCGATGCGGAAAAAATAATCCTTCGAGCCCGGATGCTTCGCCCAGCCATATGCGACCGGCTCGTCACCCACGCACGCGTAGTATCCGAAGTCGCCAAGGGCCAGCTGCTGCCGGAACTGGCTCACATATTCCGCGCCGCGCAGCGTCCCCACAAGGTCGGCATTCTCTTCCGTCACCGGCACAAGCTTCACCGGCACCGAAGCCGTCTGCGCCACCGCATCCCTGCGCGTCAGGCAGAACAGCCGCTCGTGCCAGCATCTGACCAGATTCACCAGTTTCATCATATCACCTCTGGCAGATGGAAGCGCGTGATCAGCATATCCTCACCCTGGTCGGATGTTACGCTGACGTACGCCGCCACCTCATCCACCGCCCGGCACAGCGCTGCTTCACTATCGGCGACCATGTTCACCCGGATCAGCATATGGGAATAATCGCCGCTGGGGCGGATCTCATCGCGTTCCTCATGGGTCCGGTTATAGGAGATCAGCTCATCAATCTGGTAGACCTTTTCCAGGCCGCTGATCTGCCCGATGACGCCGGGCCTCAGCAGCACCGCCAGATTGATCGCCGGGCGAACAAACGCCTCGTCATCCAGCAGCGCCGTATCATAGTCGGAGACGTCCTCCCCCAGCGCCAGGCGGATCATCATCTCCCCCAGATGGACGCCGTGCTGCTTTTCCACCAGGCGGTAATGCTGTTCACCGGTGAAGCGGTAGGCCATTTCGTACACGAAGAACTCATCCCTGCCGTCCCGCTGATCCCACAGCGCCTGCACCAGCACAAGACCGTTGCGGATGCCCATGCCGGTCAGCATCGCGCGGATCTGCGGATCCACCTGCCCGACCATGGCGTCGCGGTGTCTGGAAGGAAAGACCTCCGCCACCGGCAGCGGCACCGTCGTGCTCCCGGTGCGCATCGTATAGCGGTCCGCCGTGACCGTCAGGTGGATATGGCCGTTGACGATGGTGTAAAACAGCTCCGTCCCATGATCCGTATCGACGAAGCGCTCGATGATCGTGCGATGCGTCCTGGACGCCGCCTCCGCCTTCTCAACGCCTGCGCGCAGCTCCGCCGCATCGCGGCAGATGATGATGCCGCGGCTGCCGTAGCTGTCCGCGGGCTTGATGATGTAGGGGTACTTCCCCTCCGCCAGCGCCGCCTCCATGGAATACTGCTCGATCACCGGCACGCCGTACGCCCGGCAGGCCTCCTTGAAGCGCAGCTTGTCCGTCACCGTGTCGATCTGCCGGCGCGTACCGTAGAAGGGAAGGGACAGGCGCTGGCAAAGCTCGCAGGCGATATGGATGTTGAAATCCTCAAAGCCGTTGAGCACGCCGTCCACGCCTTCCGCCCTGCAAAGGGCCTCCAGCGCGTCGATCCGGTCCGTACTGATATTGACCGCCTTATCGGCGAACCGTTTGGCCGGCGACGCTGCATCCCGGTCCGCAACGATGGTGTACACCCCCATCCTCCGCGCCGTCATCACGATCTCGATCATCTGGGGGAAGCCCCCGAGAATCAGCAGTTTTTTCATGAATGCTCAGTCTTTCACACTTGCTCAATTTCGATATGCACGCGTTCCATCGCCTGCTCGCAGACCCGCACAGCCTCCTGCGCCGAGTCAGCCTGGGCGATGACGAAGCCCACGCGGTCGGTGCTGCTGCCGATGTCCCCGGCGGTATCGCCCACCTGCTTGACGAAGGTGATCTCCTGCACGCCCGGGACCTGCCGCGCTTCCTCCACGCCCTCGATCGCGCGGATCACGCCACAGGGCACGCTGAAGTAGCGGATCGCAGAGCCCTTGTGCAACTTCTGCGTAAGGTCGGGCTCCTCGCCCAGGGCGATGCGGATGGTATTGCCCACCATGTCGATGCCGGTGGACAGGGGCACCAGATGGGTCGTGATGCAGTCGCCGCCCATGCGCGCGCCCAGCTCGACCATCTTCGGGCCGTCCTTCGTCAGGATGATCTCCACGTGCGCCGGGCCGTTCTCAACGCCCACGGACAGCGCCGCGCGGCTGGCCAGATCGCGGATGGCCGCCTGCGCTTCCTCCGGCAGGCGCGAGGGCTGGGAATGCCCCATCTCCACGAAATGCGGCGCGCCGGTCGTCAGCTTGTCGGTGATCTGCAGCACATGGGGCACCCCGCCCGTCACCATGACCTCCACGCTGACCTCCGGGCCCTGCATGTACTCCTCCATGATCACGTCGCCCCGGCGGCCGTTCTCCGAGGAGTAGCTCAGCGCTGCGGCCAGCTCCTCCTCGTTATGCACCAGCATCACGCCGCGGCTGCCGGAATTATCCGTAGGCTTGGTGATCAGGGGAAACGCATAACTTCCCGGAGCGGGTTTTGCCCCGTCCGGGATGATCTGATACCACGGGTGCTCAACACCCGCGGCTTCGAATGTCTTGATCATCTCGCCCTTGTCCGTGGCCTTGACAGAGCTGTCATAGGCCAGACCGACCAGCCCCAGCTTTCCGCAGGCGTAGGCCAGCGCGCGCATGGGCATATCGGTCGCCAGGGTCATGATGCCGTCGGCCCCGAAATCCTTCGCGGCCTGGTACACGCCCTCTTCGTCAATGGTCGAGACGTTGTAGTATTCATCCGCCAGCGGAATGCCCACGGCGTTGGGGTTGAAGTCCGCCACCGCCACATACAGGCCCATTTCCTTCGCCCGGCGGATCGCCGGCACCTGCAGGACAGAGGCGCCGATCACAAGCAGCCGCTTCATCACTGCGCCACATCCTTCTTCTGGTTGCTTTCCTTGTAGTTGATGTTCTTGGAGCCAACGACGCTCAGCACCGTCTGGATCAGGATCTTCACATCGAAGATGAAGGACAGGTGATCCACATAGTAGCAATCGTTGGCGAACTTCTCGTCCTGCGTGATGGAATTGCGGAAGTACGCCTGGGAGTAGCCGGTGATGCCGGGACGCACGGTCAGGCGCTTCTTGCGCACCTCGTCAAACTCGGCGTAGTTGCCGGTCGCCAGATTCGGACGGGGGCCGACAAAGCTCATGTCGCCGATCAGGACGTTGAGGATCTGCGGCAGCTCGTCGATGGACAGCTTGCGCATGATCCGGCCGATCTTCGTCACGCGGGGATCATCGTCGCCGGAGTAGGTGGAGCCGTCCGCATTCTTGAGGACGGGGGAATTCACCTTCATCGAGCGCAGCTTGAACATCTTGAAGTTCTTGCCGTTCATGCCGCGGCGGGGGGCGTTGTAGAAGACCGGGCCCTTGTCCGTCAGGTAGATGATGGGCGCGAAGATCAGGATCACCAGACCCACAAAGGGCAGGGCGATCAGCGAAATCACGATGTCCAGCAGACGCTTACCAAACTTCTTGTACATGCAAAGCACCTCAGATGTATTCCTTCACGACCTCGCGGAAGTTGTCGCACACATACGCCACATCCGCGTCGGACAGGAGCGTGTGCAGCGGCAGGGTGATCAGGTTATGGTAGTAATCGTAGGCATTGGGATAGCCGGAGCAGTCCTTGCCGTAGGCCGTCATCATGGGCAGGGGCTTGTAGTGGACGTTGGTAGCCACGCCGCGCTTGGCCATCTTCTCGATGATCTCGTTGCGCTGCTCCGCCGTGACGCCGGGGATGCGGACGATGTAGAGGTGGTTGGAGCTGTCCATGTCACCGGTGTGGTGCACCAGGTGGCTCACGCCCAGCTCGTCGCAGACCGCGTCGTACTTCTTCATCATCTCCACGCGGCGCTCCAGCAGACCCGGATAGCGGTCCAGCTGGCGCAGGCCGATGGCGGCCATGATGTCCGTCATGTTGCACTTGTACCACGGTCCGATGATGTCGTACTCCCACGCGCCCAGCTTCGTCTTGGCCAGGGCGTCCTTGTTCTGGCCGTGGAGGGACAGCAGCTGGAACATCTTGTAGATCTCCGCGTTGTCCACGCCATTGAAGGGACGCCACGCGCTCGCGCCGCCCTCGGCGGTGGTGAAGTTCTTCACCGCGTGGAAGCTGAAGGAGGTCATGTCCGCGATGGCGCCGGCGTACTTCTTCTCGCCCCGGAACACGCGGGATGCGCCCAGACCGTGCGCGCAGTCGGAAATGACCGCCACGCGGCCCAGCGCCTTCTGGATGCGGGAGGAAAGGTCACGCAGGGGCGTGCCGTCAGACTCGATGGGCGTGAACAGGTTCTTCCTGCGCTCCACGATGTCGAACACGCGCTCATAATCGCAGACGATGCCCGCCAGATCGACGGTGATGATCGCCTTGGTCTTCGGGGTGATGGCCTTTTCCAGCGCTTCGTAATCCATCTCGGGCATGTGAGTGACGCTGTCGCCGTCCTTCTGGATATCGACGAACTTCACCGTCGCGCCGCAGTGGATCGCCGCGGACGCAGAGGCCGTGTAGGTGAAGGCGGGCACGATCACCTCGTCGCCCGGGCCCACGCCCAGCACGCGCAGGTTCAGTTCCTCCGCCGCCGTGGCGGAGTTCAGGCAGACCACGCGGTTGCTGTACTCATCGCCTGCCTCGACGTCCACGCAGCCGGTGTCGATGAAGGCCGCCAGGCGGCGCTCCAGCAGCTTCGTGCGGGGGCCGGTAGTGATCCAGCCGGAACGCATGGCCTCCACCGCCTCGGAGATCTCGCTCTCGCTGATGTCCGGGGGGCTGAAGGGGATGGCGCGCTTGCCGTCGGGCTTCACGCTGGTCGCCTCGATCGCCTTCGCGGGGACCTCCGCCTCGCTTTCGTTCATGTAGAAGGAGTAGCCCAGGTCCTGCATTTCGAGCTTGCGCTCGCTGCACAGGCGGGTGATCTGCTCCTTGATCTCCGGCTGCAGCAGGGGCTCGGCGATGAAGACGCACTTGATGCCGAACTTGTCCAGCAGTCGCTCCAGGTCGTCCATGCCGCCGCACACCGGGATACCGTTCATCATCCGGCCGCGGGAGACGTTCTTCACATCCAGCACGCACACGGGCTGGTAGGACGTGCTCTCCTCCAGGTTGCGGATCATGAACCGGCCGGCCTCGCCCGCGCCGATGACCATCGTCGCAGCGCCGGTCTTCCGGCGGTTCGCGAGCTTTTTCTGCTCCACCAGCAGGAAGCGGTAGCCGAAGCGGATCGACGCGATCAGCACGAACTGGATCAGCGTGCCGATGAAGTAGTAGGTCACGGGCATGCGGCCCACGGTCAGCATCGTGCCCAGCACCTGGATGACCGTCGTCGCCGCAGAGGCAGCGATGATGCGGTTCAGGTCGTTGAGGCCCGCGTACTTCCACATGCCGCCGTAGAGGTGGAAGGCGGCGAACACGACCAGACACAGGACCGTGTAGAAGGGCGCAAAGGTCGCGAAATCGGTCAGATAGAAGGTGACCGTCGGGCGGAACTCAAAATTGACATAGAAGCGGATCAGCAGCGCCAGAAAATACGCCGCGTTGACCGCGACGATATCCAGCGCAGCGATCCACCAGTCCCTTGCTGCACTCTTGAAAATCTGTTTGATCTTATCCACGATTTCCTCTCTCCTATCACCGTGAGGTAATCATCTCCGGCAGATTGCAGACCCCTGCACGCTGCCCTGACATTCGATCGTCTGCGGACGTATCCGCGCGGCTGTACCAGTGGAACAGAGAACCAATCTCTGAGAATCATTGGCATAGTAATCCTTATAAATTATACCATCTAATCAATCATGCGTCAACATAATCTCATCCAATTCATCTTTATCATTTATGCATTTCCCGGTCGATTTGCTGCAGTTCTGATCGTATTCTGCGGGTATTTTCCGGACGCATAAATCGCGCCGGATGCCCCTGCGCAAGAGCACTCCGCAGCAGGGACATCGCAGCGCGATGATTGAGTTTTTATACCAGCGCACAGCGCCACACGCAGGCGCCGCTGTCCTGGAAGACCTCATACAGCCGCTCCTGCAGCTGCGCGGGGGTCACGCTCTTCTTCAGCACCACCTGCAGGAAGCCGCCGCCGCCCGCGCCGCAGATGAAGTGGCCCGCGACGAGGTCGCTGACGGCGTTGATCATCTGGTCGATGCAGGTGTTGGTGCAGCCGGAATCGAGGATCTTGCACTGCTCCCAGTGCTCGCTGAGGAGGCGTGCAAAGCCGTCGATGTTGCCCTTTTCCAGCTCATAGCGCATCAGGACGGCCAGGCGCTGGATCGTCTCCAGCACCGCGAGGGCGTCGGGCGTGCTGGAAATGTAGCGGCCCACCACCTCGCGCAGGAGGTTCCGGGCCAGTCGGCGCTGTCCGGTGTAGATCAGGCAGAAGCGCTCGTTCAGCTCCGCCTTCGCCGCCTCGGTCATCCGCAGGGGCGTGCAGGTGATGACCTGGTGCATGCCGGGCTCGCTGGTGACCATCTTGATGCCGGGGGCCAGACCGCCGACCTGGTCCTGCCAGCCGCCGCCGGTGGACATGATCTGCTCCATGCACAGCACGCGGTTGTACAGTTCGTTCTCCGTTGGCGTTTTGCCGAGGAAGCGCATGATCGCCTTGACGCACGCGCCCGCAAGGATGGAGGACGTGCCCAGACCGCTGCCGCGCGGGATACCCATCACCTGCGTGGACAGGTACACGCCGCCGCCCAGGCGCTCGGTGATCTCCTGCACGGAGATCTTCTCCCGGTACGGGATCACCCCGCAGGCGATCAGCGCCGCCTTGTGCAGGGCGAAGGGATCGTAGGGGTTCGAGCTGTCCTGCAGGCGCTCGATGTCATCGAATTCCTGATAGGAGCCGTTGTCCGCGCTGGTGAGGATGATCTTCCCCGTCTCTGCCCGGCGCACGACCGCCTCCACCGGCAGCTCGCCGTTGAGGGAGACTGCGGCGTTCAGCACCGTTCCGCCGTGCTCCATGCAATAGGGAGGCGTGTCGCTCCAGCCGCCGCCCCAGTTGACGCGCACGGGCAGGCGCACGACCACCTCGTCCTCCGCGATGCGCGCTTCCTTGTCCCATGCCACGCCGTTCACCGCGTCGGCAAGGATCGCGCTGCAGATCGTCCCGAAGCAGCCGCCGGTGTATTCTTCCTTCCCGGACAGCTTCGCCAGCGCATAGTAGATGCGGATCTTCCGGCCGAAGGGCTGCATCTGCGATTCATCCAGCCGCTGCGCCTCCTGAAGGAGCATGCGCTCCGCCCGGGGGCTGAGGCGGCCGCGGAAGACCTGCACCGCCTCGTCCAGCGGCGCGCGGGCGTC
Organism: Clostridiales bacterium; assembly: GCA_015056155.1. Taxonomy (GTDB): domain Bacteria; phylum Bacillota; class Clostridia; order Christensenellales; family Aristaeellaceae; genus UBA11524. The sequence continues at coordinate 31,409 of SVGU01000001.1, read as the reverse complement.
GATGGCGGCCAGCAGGCTCTCCACCTTGATCTTGTCGTCCAGGCGCTCCTGCCAGTCGATGATGGCCGAGGTATCCGCGAGGTTGAAGCTGTCCTTCAGGGACAGGCAATCCCCGCCGCCGGGGAAGCCGGCCTCGCAGGCGGCCAGCGTCGCATCCACGGCCTCGCGGATGCTTCCGCGCACGGGGTAAATGGGCGCCTCCCAAAGCGCGGTGGGCAGCGTCCGTCCGAACACCGCCGGCTCCTTCGGATTCTCCGCCACGCCGTACATCCGCACGACAAAGCGGCCGTCCCGCAGCTTCAGGCCATGCAGCGCAGCCCCCGCAGGAACCGTCTGCCCGTCCAGCGTCACGCCGGAAACGATGCAGCCCTCCCCCACCACGGAGCCGTGATGGATGTAGCTGTCCTCCACATAGGAGCCCGCGCCGATCTGCGCACGGGCGGAAATGTAGCTGTTGCTGGCGGCGAAATCCGGGCACTCGCGGTTGCAGTTGACCCGGCGCGCCCAGCCGAGGCAGTCATAGCTGTCCACGCCCTCGGCCATCAGGCTGCGAAGCTCGCTGCTGGTGCCGAAATGGATGAAGGACGCCGGGGACAGTCGGATCAGCTTCAGCCGGTAGGGGCGCAGCGCCTCCCACAGCAGCTCGCGGCCGCGCTTCAGCTCCGGGGTGAAATCCCCCTCCGGCTTCTCCAGATAGAATTTCTCCAGCGTGGCCTCCTCGGACAGGGGGTACTGGAAATCCGCATAGAAGGACAGCCGCGCCTGCTCATTGACCAGCGCGTCGTACTTCTCCGGCGTGTCGATCAGGCCCCAGAGGCTCTCGAGCATGTTCGCATCGAAGATCACCGAGCCGGTGTCGATGTCCACGTTGCCGCGCTCGTCCACCGCGCCGCGGGCCTGCAGGGTCTCCACGGACTGCTTGTGCAGGAAGGCCTGCACATCGTCCCCCGCGCCCTTGAGCCACACGCCGTGGTCCTTACCGGTCTGCACGTCCTCCTTGATGGACAGCGCCGCCGCGCCCCGGGAGTAGAAGTCGATCTGCAGCGGGTTGAACAGCAGCAGCACATCGCCCGAGCAGACGAGCATGCCGTCGTTGATACGCGCCGCCACGCCGCTCATGGCGATGATGAACTCGTCAAAGAGCGTCGAGCGCCGCCCGTCGGGCAGCAGGCGCGGCACCGGCGAAAAGAGCTTGCCGCAGGCGGAATACTGCGGGACGCGCTTGCTGTCGCCGCCGGAATGGATGACCAGCAGCCGCTTGCCGCGGAAGGTGCCCGCATGCTCATGCACATAGCGGATCACGCCCAGCGTCGCGCCGCCGCTGCCCACGCGCAGGCCGTCCCGGTCCGGCAGCACCGCATAATGGGTCTGCGCCGGCAGGCAGCCGCCGCGCAGGCGGTAGTCGATCTGCTCGCGGTACGCCCGCGCCTGATCCTCGTTGGAGGCCGTCAGGATGATGTAATCCCACACGGGAAAACGTCCCTTCAGCGTCTGCACATGCGTCATCCATGCGTCTTGATAGGATTGCTGCTGAAACAGCGATGCGTACTTGTTGGACATGGCGGTATCCCCTCTGTACATTGTTCTTGCTGCGATTTTTCCGGGTGGCACAAAGCCCTGACGCGCGCGCCGGCAGGCGAAGGGCACATCAGGGCAATTTCAGATATCAGACCTTGTAGAACGCCTTGTACCATTCGGCGAACTTCCGCAGGCCCTCGCGCAGGGAGGTAGAGGGCTTGAAGCCGAAGTCCCGCTCCAGGGCGGTCACGTCCGCATAGGTGACAGGCACGTCGCCGGGCTGCATGGGCACCAGCTCCTTGTGCGCCTCAAAGTCGTAATCCTCCGGCAGCACGCCCGCGCGGATCAGTTCCTGCTGCAGGATGTCCACGAAGTCCAGCAGGTTCTCCGGGCTGTTGTTGCCGATGTTGTAGACCATGTAGGGCGGCAGGGGCAGCCCGTCCTCGCCCGTGGCCTTCTCCGGCGCATGCTGCATGATGTTCACCACGCCCGTGACGATATCGTCCACGTAGGTGAAGTCGCGCTGGCAGTTGCCGTAGTTGAAGATCTGGATAGTCTCGCCCTTCAGGAGCTTGTTGGTGAAGCCGAAATACGCCATGTCCGGGCGGCCGGCGGGGCCGTAGACGGTGAAGAAGCGCAGACCCGTGGAGGGAATGTTGTAGAGCTTGGAATAGGCATGGGCCATCAGCTCATTGGACTTCTTCGTCGCGGCGTAGAGGCTGACGGGGTTGTCCACCTTGTCGTCGGTGGAATAGGGGATCTTCTTGTTCGTGCCGTACACGGAGGAGGAGGAGGCGTACACCAGATGCTCCACCGGGTTGTGGCGGCAGGCCTCGAGGATGTTGTAGAAGCCGATCAGGTTCGCCTCGATGTACGCGCCGGGGTTGGTGATGGAGTAGCGCACGCCCGCCTGCGCGGCGAGGTTCACGACGATGGCCGGCTTGTACTCCGCGAAAATGCGGTCGATCAGCTCCTTGTCGGCCAGGTTGCCCTTGATGAAGGTGAAGGTATCAAACTTCGCCAGCTCCTGCAGGCGGTACTCCTTCAGAGACACGTCATAGTAATCGTTCACGCTGTCCAGACCGATGACGGTGATGCCCTCGGCCATCTCATACAGGCGGCGCACCAGATTCGCGCCGATAAAGCCCGCCGCGCCGGTGACGAGGATCGTCTTGCCCGTCAGGCTCACATTGAATTCAACCATTGCTGACACCTCATTCATGTATTTCGATGGGCAGCCCATCGGGATCCTTGATGAAGAACATCGCCCGGCCGTTGATGGCGTCCTGCCGCAGCGGCTCGGGGGCATACCCGGCCTGCAGCAGCGTCTCCCGGGCGAAAGCCGCATCCTGGACCGCGAAGGCCGCGTGACGCAGCCCATACGCCTCCGGGCCGGAGACGCGCGGCGGATTCCCTGCGGACACGAAGACCTCCAGCGTCACGCCGGCGGCCTCCATGAACACGATCTCGTCCCGCCGCTCCGGCCGCGGATGGCACGCCGTCACCCGGAAGCCCAGCGCCTCATAGAACGCCAGCGTCCTCGCCTTCTCAGACGCAAGGATCGCGATATGATGCAGCCCCGTGATCACTTGTTGATCCCCCTGTAGGTCGCCTGCACCTGCTCGTAGCTCTCCAGGTTGCCGATGTCGTAGCGGCTGCCGGGCATCTCCATGGAGTGCACGGGCGTCTGGGTGCAGAGCCAGGCGATGTAGCTGCCGGGCGCGTCGGTGCCGCAGCCCTCGTCAATGCCGACCTTCACCAGCTGCGCGTCCTTCCGCGTGTAGAAATAGAAGGGGGGCGTCGCCCAGTGGGACTTCGGCTCGGCGGGCTTCTCCTCCAGGGAGAGGATCAGGTCGTTATCATCCACCAGCGCCACGCCGCACTTTTGCAGCTTCTTTTCGCTCGGCTCATGGTAGCGCATCACGCAGGAGGTGCCCTTCTGCTGCGCATAGGCGACAAACTTCGTCAGCGAGAAATCCAGCACGTTGTCGCCGGCGATGACCAGCATGTCGTCGTCCAGCCCGAGCTTCTCGATGGCGAACTGGATGTCCTTCACCGCGCCCAGACGGGTCTCGTTGCTGCTGGTGCCGTCATCCACGACCGTCACCTTCTGCGCCTTGGTCGCGGCCCACTCGTCAAAATGGGGCGCGAACTTGTGGTTGGAGATCACGACGTACTCATCCACCAGCCCGGCCGTGTCGATATCGTCCACCAGCCAGTCCAGGATGGTCTTCTCCCCCACCTTCAGCAGCGGCTTGGGGAAATTCTCCGTCAGGGGATACAGGCGGGTCGCATAGCCCGCCGCAAGGATCAGACATTTCATGCTCATTGCCTCCTTGGCAAGCGATGATCAGGTGCTTACAGGGAAACGCCGTCGGCGCTGTCGCACAGGTGGAAGGAATAGCGGCCCTTGAGTTCCGGGAAGGCCTTCAGGTACGCCTCGCCCACCTGCTTCTCGATCGACTCCGCATAGGCCGGATCGATCAGCGCCATGCAGCAGCCCTTGAAGCCCGCGCCGGAGAAACGGCCGCCATACACGCCGTCCGTCCGGGCCATGATCTCATACAGCGTCCGCAGCTCGTCCGAGCCGGTCTCCCAGTTGTAGATGGAGGAATGTCCGCTCTGGAAGGACAGACGGCCGTACTCCTCGATATCGCCGCGGCGCCACGCCTCCGCGCCGCGCTGCACGCGGTCAAACTCGGTGTAGAAATGCTCCGCGCGCTTGCGCCAGTTGTCCGGCAGGCGATGCCCGTGCTCCCGGAACACCTCCACCGGCACGTCGCGCAGCCGCGCCTCCTTGAACTTGCCGTACTCCATGCCGGCGTAGGCCATGAGCGCATAGGCGGCGGACTTCGCCTCGTCCACGCGCATGTTGAACTTGCTGCCCGCCAGGTTGCGCTCGATGCCGCTGAAGAAGATGGCAATGCGGTAGGGCTTCATGTCCGGATGCTGGGGGATCAGCTCATACTGACCGCTGCCGGTGTCCAGATACAGCAGGTGATTCTTCTTCGACAGCACCTCGCAGCTCTGGTCCAGCGTGCCCACGGACACGCCGACATAGTCCTTCTCCGCCTCCAGCGCGATCTGGATGATCTCCTGCTGGTCCAGCCGGATGCCGTTGACGCGGCACAGCGCGCACAGGAACGCGATGATCACCGCCGCCGAGGAGGACAATCCGCCGATGGGCATCGTGCCCTCGATCACGCCGCACAGGCCCAGGCGCAGCGGGTAGTGCTTCGCCAGCGCCCAGGTGGCGCCGCGCAGATAGTCCGCCCAGTCGCCGGTGGGGCGCTCGGGGACCTGCGCAATGTGCCACTGCGCGCGCCGGTCGAACTGCATCGAGGACAGCTCGATCACGCCGTTCTTCTTCGGACCGTAGGCGATGTGCACGCCCTTGTCGATCGCCAGGCCCGTGATCAGGCCATACTGATGATCCACATGCGCGCCCATCGGGCAGATGCGGTAGGGGCAAAAGACAACCTCCGTCGGCTCATGCCGGTACGTTCCGCAAAAAATGTCAACACAATTCATGATCAGCACATCCTCTGTCAAATTCTGCCCGCGCTCACCGCGCACCGTACATCTTCCGGTAATACTCCTGGTACTCGCCGGAAACGATCTCCTCCCACCAGGGGCGGTTCTCCAGATACCAGGCGATCGTCCGCTTCAGGCCGTCGGCCAGCTTCGTCTCCGGCAGCCAGCCCAGCTCCCCGTGGATCTTCTTCGGGTCGATGGCATAGCGCCGGTCGTGGCCCTTGCGGTCCGCCACGTGGGTGATCAGGCTTTCCGGCCTTCCCAGCTCGCGGCAGATCATCTTCACCAGTTCGATATTCGTCAGTTCATTGTGGCCGCCGATGTTGTACACCTCGCCCACGCGGCCCTCCCGGATGATCAGGTCGATTGCCCGGCAGTGGTCCTCCACATACAGCCAGTCCCGGACGTTCTCGCCCGTGCCGTAGACCGGCAGGGGCTTGTCCGCCAGCGCGTTGGCGATCATCAGCGGGATCAGCTTCTCCGGGAACTGGTAAGGCCCGTAGTTGTTGGAGCAGCGGCTGATGGTCACCGGCAGGCCGTAGGTACGGAAGTAGGACAGGGCCAGCAGGTCCGCCGCGGCCTTGGAGGCGGCATAGGGGCTGGAGGTACAGATCGGCGTCTCCTCGGTAAAGAACAGGTCCGGACGGTCCAGCGGCAGATCGCCGTACACCTCGTCCGTGGATACCTGATGGTAGCGGACGCCGCCATAGGCCCGGCAGGCGTCCATGAGCGTCTGGGTGCCGAGGATATTCGTCCGCAGGAACACCCCCGGATCCTCGATCGACCGGTCCACATGGCTCTCTGCGGCGAAGTTGACCACCACGTCCGGGCGTTCTTCCTCGAAAACGCGGAAAACCGCCTCACGGTCGCAGACGTCGCCCTTCACGAAACGGAAGTCCGGCGCGTCCATGATCGGGCGGAGTGTGGACAGATTGCCCGCATAGGTCAGCTTGTCATAACAGACGATGCGCATTTTCGGCGTCTGCTTCATCATATAGAAGATGAAGTTGCTGCCGATGAAGCCCGCGCCGCCCGTCACCAGGATCGTCTTCACTTATTTACCCTCCTCCGTCAGGGAGATTAGGTACCGGCCGTAGTCCGTCATGGACAGGTCTTCGCCGATCGCGCGCAGCTGCTGCGTGGTGATGAACCCGCGCCGCCACGCGATCTCCTCGATGCAGGAGACATAGAACCCCTGCCGGTCCTGCACCGTCTGCACGAACATGGCCGCCTTCAGCATGCCCCCGGGCGTGCCCGTGTCCAGCCATGTCATGCCCCGGCCCAGCAGGATCACCTTCAGCTCCCGCATGGCCAGGTAGGCGTTGTTGATCGCCGTGATCTCCAGCTCGCCCCGGGCGGAGGGCGTGACCTGCCGCGCGATGTCGACGACCCGGTTATCGTAGAAATACAGGCCCGGCACCGCATAGCCGGATTTGGGATGCTCCGGCTTTTCCTCGATGGACAGCACCTGCTGGTTCTCGTCGAACTCCACCACGCCGAACGCGCGGGGATCCTTCACCGGGTAGCCGAAGATGGTCGCGCCCTGCGTGTTCGCCATTGCCTGGCGCAGCATCCGGGTCATGTCCTGCCCGTAGAACACATTGTCGCCCAGGATCAGGCACACGCTGTCATTCCCGATGAAATCCGCACCGAGGATGAAGGCGTCGGCCAGCCCGCGCGGCGCATCCTGCTCCGCATATGCCAGGCGGACGCCGATCCGGCTGCCGTCGCCCAGGAGCTTGCGGTACAGAGGCAGATCCTCCGGGGTGGAGATGATCAGGATCTCGCGGATCCCGCCCAGCAGCAGGATCGACAGCGGATAGTAGATCATGGGCTTGTCATAGATCGGCAGCAGCTGCTTGGACACCGCCTTCGTCAGCGGATACAGACGCATTCCCCGCCCGCCGGCAAGAATGATCCCCTTCACAGACCCACGCTCCCTCCTGTGACCGTCCTGTGCCGCGCCGTCAGCGCCGCATCACGGAATATGCAGAAACTCGCCCATGTCCTTGCCGTGGACGGTGGTCTTGGCAAAGTAGATGCCGCCCGCCGGCGTAAAGGTCAACTCGCCGAAGATCAGCTTGCCGTTGACGATATAGAAATCGACCCGCACGAAGGGGAACGGCTCGGCCAGCTTCCGCGAAGCCTCCAGCATCTCCTCCAGGCAGTCCGGGCGGGGCGTCTCGACCTCCGGCGCGGGCTTGCCCTCCGGGTTGGGCAGGCGCGTCCACTCCGTGTCGAAGAACTCGCGCTTGAGCTCCTCGCCGCGGTCGTTCATGACCATGATGGCCTCCGGCTTCCCATGGAAGCAGTAGACCTTGAAGTCCGACAGGGACTTGCCGCCCTCCTTGTCCTCCAGGAACTTTTCGCAGATCAGCTTCTTGGGCGCATACTTGTACTGCATCTCCGAGAAGGGCAGCCAGTACTTCGTCTCGCCCCAGCGGTTGAGCTTCTGCGTCGTCGCCGCGATGTCCAGCTTGCTCTTGTCCCGGACGATCAGGTTCATGCCGCAGCCGAAGTTCCACTTGAGCACGAAACGCTCCGGCAGCTCGTCCCACGGGATCTCGTCCGCAGAATCGTACGCGCCCAGCAGCTCGTTCAGCGTCGCGCCGCAGCCCTTCTCCTCCACATACTCACGGACAAGGTACTTGTCCGCACACTTGATGATCAGGGGATTGTGGATATAGTCCTTCAGCTTGAGCCAGAGCACCTTTTCCTCAAAGGTCTTCGGGTTCTTCAGGTTCAGCCACCGGCGGTGCACCAGCCAGTAGTTCACGCGCGTATTCAGCTCCGGCGAGATCATCGTCAGCCCGGTACGGATCGCCTTGATCAGTTTCGCCTTCATCGTATCGCTTCTCCTCTATGCACACATCATTCACATATTCATTGGAAGGGCTCATGCCTTCAGGTGCAGCATCCTGCGCAGCTTCTTCGGGATCATCCCCAGCACCACGCGGCGCTTCGACGGGAAGAGCAGCAGGATCGCAAAGTAGATCGCCGCGCCCAGCGGAATGCCCGCCAGCTGGATCAGCATGTTATCCGACAGCGGCTGGTAGAACGACTCGAACACGCCCATCACCGCCGCGCACAGCATCGGGATCAGCGTCACCCGCACCAGCTGCAGCGGGTTGATCTTCAGGAAGAACCACAGGACCACATAGTACGCCGGGATCAGCGTCAGCATCGCCAGCGAGCGCACGTAGGTCATCGTGCCGAAGCCCGCCTTCGCGCCGAAATAGCTCGCAGGGATGATGAACAGCAGCGACACCACCTGCACCGCCACATTCAGATGCGGCTTGCCCAGCGCGCGGCAGGCGGAGCGGCAGTAGGTCGCGTAGATCGCGGACATGCAGGTGCAGAAGCCCCACACGCCGATCAGCTCGCTCGCCTCCATCCACTTTTCGCCCATCAGGATCTTCGTGATCAGATCGCTGCAGGTCAGGAAGCCGAAGGCGATCGGCCAGACGAACACAGACAGCTTCTCCGTGAATTCCTGCATCGTCTTTTCGAACCGCGGCTTGTCATCCTGCATCCGGGAAAGGACGCTGAAAAGGATCGGCGTCAGCGAAGCGGTGATGATCGCCACGATGCCCGTCACCGTGGACTGGGAATTCTTGAACAGGCCTGTATAATGCTGGCCGAGGATATTGCTGGAAATGAACACGTCGATCCAGTTCGTCAGCCAGGAGGCGAAATACGAAAGCAGCGTCGTGAGGCAGAAGGGCATCATCACCTTCAGGTGCTCCCAGCGCATCGACAGACGCAGGCGGAAATCCATGTTCAGGAAGAGGACCGCCAGCGTGGCGAGCTTGCCGCACAGGGTACCGATCACCAGCGCCCACACGTCCAGCCCCAGCAGCGCCAGCGGCACCGTCACCAGCACCGGCGTGAACAGGCCGACCATCCGGCGCAGGAACAGGGGCTTGTAATTCAGCGCCCGGCGATACTGGCACATGAGGATGCTGTTCGTCGCCGTCACGGGAATCGCCAGCGCCGCCACGGAGATCGCGTTCTCATACCCGACGCAGCCCGCATACACCGCCAGCGGGTAGCGGAACAGGACGATCAGCGCATACACCGTCATGGACAGCAGCACCGATACCCACAGTGCAGATGAGGAATACGCCCGCAGCTCATCCTCGTCCTTGAACTCGTGCTGCACCAGATACAGGTGGAAGCCCGCCTCCGAGAAGATCTCCGACAGGCTGACGACCATGTTGATCGCCGCCACGATGCCGAAGATCTCCGGCAGCAGGAGCCTGGCGAGGATCATGTTCGTCAGGGGCGCCGCCAGCTTCGCCGCGATCTCGCCCATCAGCGCCCAGCGCGTTGCGCTGCCGATCTTCCGGCCCGAGATCACCGTGCTCCCATTTTCATCGTTCAACGTCCATAACCATCCTTTTGATTTTCTTCATGGTAAAGCGCAGGCGGCTCTTCAGCGTGCCGGTCGCGGTATAGCGGTGCATCGCTGCGGAATAGCCGTTCTTTTTCAGCGACGCACGGAAGGCGTCCACCGCATCCTTGCGCTTCACCGGCGTCAGGCGGAAGCGGTTCAGCGCCTTCTCCACCGGCACCTCCGTCACAGAGGCGTACGCAGCCGCCTTCTTCATCCATTCGATCCCGCGCTCGCTCCCCGCCGCAGCAAGGGACACGCCCGACTTGTCCGCCTTCCCGGTGATCTTCTCGATCCCCCAGAAGTCCGCGATCGTCAGGTCCGCAAAGCGGTACTGGCTCCGGTACGGGCAGTTGAAGCAGCCGTCCCGCAGCGACAGCGACCGGTTGAACAGGCGCGTGAAGCCCTGCAGTTCATCAGAGCAGACATACCCCTTGCGGCCCTCCAGCACAGCGCTCTCAGTGTGCTCCGGGTCCCAGCCCAGGTTCTTGCGGCGGAAGGAATAGCTCACGATCTTCCGCCCGAAGTGCTTCTCCATCGCCCGGATGTGCTCCTTGAACAGCGCATTGCCGGGAACGCCGTGGCACAGGAAATCCACCAGCAGCAGGTTTTCATAATCCTTGCGCAGGAAGCTCCGCATGGACGCCGCCTGGCACTGGGTGCCCACGAACATGACCAGCTGACCGCGTTCGAGGCGCTCCTGCACCTTGCGGAAAACGCCGCGGGTATCGCTCTGCACATACTTGGAACCGCGCATCGCATCGCGCTCCTGCGCAGTTTCGGCAAAGACATGGCGTACGGTGAAATCATCCTCCATCACCGCGCCGACGATCACGCCGCCCTGCGCCAGCACACAGTCCGACAGCGCCGAAAACGCTCCGCCGGAGGAGCTGCCCAGCACGACAGCCTTGTCGTTGTGCTTGACGGCATAGACCTCCCGGATTCCGGGTTCCGTTTCCTTTTCCTTCTGGAACTGGCAGACCGTCCGGCACACGCCGCAGTCCACGCACTTGTCCTCCGCGATCTGCGGCATCAGGAAGCCGTTTTCGTCCTCCGTCAGCGTGATCGCCCCGCATGGACAGGCGTCCGCACAGGCGCCGCAGCCGCAGCAGCGCGCCGCATCAACAGCAATCCGTTTCATTTTCTGCTCACTTTTCCTTTCAAATAACCCTGGTAATCCGCCATCAGCACGCCCACGCTGAACACATGCGAGGTGATATAGGTGGGGTCGATGACGAAGAAGGAGAACATGGCCAGGAAGAAGCCCGAAATGATCGCCGCAGAGAACTCCGCCGCATAGGGATAGCGGGTCTTGAGCATCCTGCGCAGCTGGGCCGTGAGCAGCAGGAAGTAAGCCATGAACAGGACAGGCGGGAAGATGCCGTAGAGCGTCATCAGCTCCAGGAAGTCATTATGCGCATGGCCCACAAAGGGACTCGTGCGGTAGCCGAAGAGCAGCTGCATCGGGGTGGCGTCCCTGACAGCCTGCAGGCGCGCCGCCCAGATCACGTCGCGGTTCGAACCGCCGTCCTCCGCCAGGCGCATCAGACGCTCGATGACGCCCAGGTCGTACTGCTTCTCCAGATAGGACAGCGCCAGCAGCGCCAGCAGAATCACGAAACCGAAGAGCAGCAGCGTATTGAACTGACGCCGGCCATCCTTCTGCTGCCGGGAAACGATGAAGAAGTACACCAGGAACATCGCCACGACCGCCAGCAGACCCGCGCGCTTGCCCGTCAGGACCGTGCCCGCCGCCGCCGCCAGGATCGGCAGCATGATCTTCCAGTTGAGGCGGTAGGTCGCTTCCTGGTTCTTGCGCTTTGTGCTGCGAACGAGCAGACCGTTGCTGCGCTTGCGGATGTGGAACATCGCAAAGGGCATCAGCGCGACCACATAATACACGTCAGCGACCGCGCCGCGCTCGCTGACCATACCGCCGCGATAGCGCAGCATGGCCAGCACGACGATGACCGCGATGATGTAGTACACCCAGTACACATACCGATGCATGGACTGGATCTTGCCGCGCATGGACAGGTAATACACCCATACGAGCATCATCGGGCCATAGGGGATCGTAAACAGGTTGAACAGCTGGGCAATGGAGAAGGTGCTCAGCTTCGTGCATGCGATCAGGAATGTGATGACGCCGAAGACAATGAACACCGCCAGCGCCGGCTGTCTCCCGTGGATCCTCGCGTACCGGATGCTGAACAGCAGACCGGACCCCACAAAAAACAGCTGGATGTAGTTCCACACACCGCCGGTGCTTGCAGCGCCGGAATAGGCGCGGATGACCTTCAGCACCAGCATCACGCAGAGCAGGACAACATGGATCGTTCCGAGCACCTGCCCCATGCTGAAGGTCAGCTTTCCCCTTCTGATATTACTCATCTTTCTCCAACATCCGTTCCAAATAGCAATGTGCATTCTGCCGGATCTGTGCAAGGATCTCGCCCTGCTTCGACAGGTCCGTCTTCAGCGCCGGGATCCTCCCCTTCGCGCTGATCACATACTCTTCCATCTCAAAGGCCCGCATCAGATCCTTCATGCGGCCGCCGAAACCGGGGCGCGTGAGGGAATACACAGGCTTGCCGAACACCAGACCGAACGCCGTCCCGTGGAAGGACGCGGACACGACCGCCGAAGCCCCCGCATACAGCGACAGGAACTCCTCCGGCGACACGTCGTGCAGGTACACATCCGCCCTGCAGTAGCGCGTGGGCGTGTTGCACACCGCGACAGTCTTCCAGCCGGTCTGCTTCTTCAGCTGGTCCAGCGTGCTCTGCATCAGGTCGTTATGCTGCACCTGATAGCAGAGGATGTACTTGCCCTCCACGCGGGCGGGGCTGGCGATCTTCAGCCACTCCTCCGGCTTGAGGAGGAACACGGGGTCCGCGGTCTGCACGCAGGGGCGGCCGATGATCTCCTCCATGTACTTCCGGGCCGCCTCCTCGCGCAGGGAGACGCCGCAGAAGCCGGACAGAGCCTTGCGGGCATATTCCTTCTCCTCCTGCGTGAAGTCCAGCTTCTCGATGCTCGCCGCGTAGCTGAAGCGCCGCAGGGAGGCGTCACCGAAGTCGAGGAAGCGCGCGGGGATGTAATGCTTGCTGGTGTGCATGTTCCACACCTGATCGCTGCCGGTGATGAGGCAGTCGACCTGCGGCGGGTCGCTGCGCAGGTCATCCATGCTCTCATACTTGCGGCTCAGCAGCAGGTGATCGTCGTGGAAGGACCGGAAGGACTTCAGCAGACGCTTGAACTCCGCCCTTCGCAGCTGCAGCTGCAGGCGGTGATACATGTCGATCAGGCGCCGCACGATGCTGCGCGGCTGCTTCCCGGCGGCGGACATGCCCACATATTCCATCACAAGGTTCTCATGCCCCTTGCTCAGGATCGCCTGCTGCAGCGCGTAGGTCTGCAGGAGCGCCCCGTAATTGGTGGTGTGGTGGAATGTCACCGTGAATGTCTTCATCGCGTCCTCCTCGTCATGCCCCGGCGCGCAAAATCGCTGTACAGGAATACACCGGTGCATTCCTGTGCAGCGTCATGCATCTGCCTGTTCCGGCAATGCTCATGGTTCATTTGTCAGCGTCTGTCAGCCAGCGGCCGCAGCGCTCCGGGTCTCCTTCATTTCGGCAGCCTTGGAGGCTTCGGCATTGATCTCCTCCGGCGTCCGGAACGTCGGAACGACCTCATGCAGCGCCGCGCGGACCGCTCCGTCATCGCCCGTGTCCACCGCCGCAGCCAGGCACGCCAGCTTCTCCGCGATCACCTCGCGGCCAAGGGGCTTGTCGCGCTCGACGAAGATCATGCTGTTGCTGGTCTTGTCCAGCTCCTCGGTCTTGATCAGCAGCTCCTCGTACAGCTTCTCGCCGGGGCGCAGGCCGGTCTCGATGATGTCGATGTCCCTGTACGGCTCGAAGCCGCTCAGGCGGATCATGTTCTCCGCCAGCTCCAGGATCTTGACAGGCTTGCCCATATCCAGCACGTACAGCTCGCCGTTCTTCGCCATCGCGCCGGACTGCAGCACCAGCTGGCTCGCCTCGGGGATGGTCATGAAGTAGCGGATGATGCGCTTGTCCGTCAGCGTCACCGGGCCGCCGTTCATGATCTGCCGCTTGAACAGCGGGATCACGCTGCCGTTGGAGCCCAGGACATTGCCGAAGCGGGTCGCGGAGAAGTTCGTGCCCGAACCGTTGCGGCTCTGCACGATCATCTCGCACATGCGCTTGGTCGCGCCCATGATGTTCGTGGGGTTGACCGCCTTGTCGGTGGAGATCATTGTGAACTTGCCCACGCCGAACTTCTCGGATACCTCGACGATGTTCAGCGTGCCGAAGACGTTGTTCTTCACCGCCTCCACGCAGTTGCGCTCCATCAGCGGCACATGCTTATGCGCCGCCGCATGCAGCACCACATCCGGCCTGTGCTCGGCGAAGATGTGCTCCAGGCCCTCCCGGTCGCAGACCGTGGCGATCTCCACCACCAGGTCCAGCTTCGCGCCGTAGCGGATGCGCAGCTCCTGCTGAATGTCATATGCGCCGTTCTCGTACACGTCCAGGATGACCAGCCGCTTTGGCTCCATCTTGGCGATCTGCCGGCAGAGCTCGCTGCCGATCGAACCGCCGCCGCCGGAGATCAGCACGGTCTTGCCGCGGTAGTACGCCTTGGTGCGCTCGTCAATGAATTCCACCTGCTGGCGGAACAGGAGCTCGGTGATGTCAAACTCGCGCAGCATGCGCTTGCCGCCGCCCATCTTCTGGGGCGTGGCGTAGTCATAGACCTTGATCTTGCAGCCGGTCGCCTTGTACTGCCGGTACAGCTCCTGCTTGCGGTCGTTGTCCACATCCGGCATCGCGAACACGATCTCCTGGATCGGGAAGGACGCCAGCACCTCCGGCGTCGCCTCGCCCTCGCCGAAGACGCGCAGGCCGTTGATGTAGCGGCCGATCTTCTCGCTGTCGATGTCGATGAAGCAGCAGGGCTGGTAGGCCGCCGCGGGGTTGCGCAGCAGCTCATCCGCCAGCATCACGCCCACGCGGCCCGCGCCGACGATCGCGATGTTGATGCGGCGTCCGACCTTCTGGCCGTCCGCGCCCATCATCTTGTGCTGCACCGGGTCGATCTTGATCCCCGTCACGGCGCGGGTCAAGTAGCGCAGCATCTTCCCCGCCGGGGACTTCAGGCTGTTGAACTCATACATGTACTGGTACACCAGTCGCATCGCGATGGACGCCAGCAGGTTCATCGCCACGATGGACAGCACGCGCAGCGCCGCGATCTGGTCCAGATCGACCGCCGCGACCTGCGGAAATACCGCGCCCAGCGCCCTGTGCAGCGGCGGGATCACCCTCGTGACCGCCAGGAACACAACGCCCGCCGCCAGGTCCGTCAGGATCAGCCGGATGTACTGCGTCGTGCCGCAATAGCGCCAGATCTGCCGGTAGATCCCGCCCAGCGAGCGGCAGCCGAAGATCGCCACCACGCTGATCACCGTCTGCACGGCGAGCTCCACCAGGGACAGCCTGGACGAGCTGCTCGGATATGCGCCCAGCAGCACCAGGTCCACGCACAGCAGCAGGATCAGGTCATACAGCATCAGCAGCGTCGAATGCCGCCTGCCGTGCTTGGTCTGTTTCTCCATCATTCTCTATCCGTTCCTCTCGTACGGCATCCTTCGACACATGACAGGAAAATGCCCGTGCGCCAGTAATTCCCAGCGGCGCACAGGCATTTCAAGAGCGCTGCGCACCGTTGGCAAGAATTACTTCTTCTTGTCTCCGTATGCACCGCCATAATAATATGAAGAGTAACGCTCTGACTTGTAGTAATATGTTCTGTTGGTGAAAGAGTCGAACTCAACATTGTTCAGCACAGCGCCCAGCACGGGACAGCCGGTGCTCTTGATCTGCCGCACGACCTCGGTGATGTCCTTCTTGCGGCCGCGGTTGGCAGAGACGACGACAATCGCGCCGTTGCAGTACTTGGCGATCTCCAGGCCGTCAACGATGACGCCGACCGGCGGCGTGTCGATCAGGACGATGTCGAACTCCTGCGCCAGCACGTCCATCATCGGCTTCATGCGGGTGGAGGACAGCAGCTGCAGGGAGCTTTCGACCTCGCGGCCGATGGGCACCATGTAGCCGTTGGGGATGTTCGTTTGGTACACGACCTCGTCCATCTCGCTGATGCCGGCCAGATAGTGCGCCAGGCCCTTGCCCTGACCCTCCTGGAACTTGATGCCGTAGTGGGAGACGATGCGGGAGCGCCGCAGGTCCATGTCCACCAGCACGACGTTCTTGCCCAGACCGGCCAGCGTGCGCATCATGTTCAGGGTCATGAAGGACTTGCCCTCATCGGCGTAGCGGCTCGTCACCATGACGGTCTTGACGTTGTCGCCGCAGTAGAACAGGTTGGTCGCCAGCGTATTCATCGCCTCGTTACAGGCGAACTCCAGCTGGGGGAATCTGGTAAATTCGAGCTTGTTCATCCCTTCCTGCCCTCCTTATGCTTGATCACGCGCTTATGACGCTTGGGCATATTCTGTGCGCGCGGCACGACAGCCAGCGTGGGGATGCCCGCCATCTGCGTGATGTCGTCGGGCGTATGGGGACGGTCGTCCAGCAGGAACATCATCATGATCACAACGACCACCAGCGCCGCGCCGCCGATGAAGCCCAGCAGCATGTAGCGCGTCCGGCCCATGCCTTCGGGCGTCGTGGGCAGCAGCGCAGGGGCGAACTCGTTGGGCTCCTCGCGCTCCATGACGTTGTAGATGAACTCCTGCGCCGCCTCGGCATAGGCATTGGCCAGCTTCATGGCCATCTGCGGGTCGGGGTGCGTGGCGGAAATGTACAGCAGGCGCGTGCCTTCCGGGTTCTTCACCGAGATCATGGACTGCAGCTTGGAATAGCTGTACTCATCCTTCAGGTCCAGCTTCTCGATGACCTTCTCGTGCACGACCCAGTTGTTGAACACCTCCAGGTAATCCCTGGTCAGCGTGGACGCGATCTGCAGGTCAGACACGCTCACCTGCACGCCGCTGGAATTGACGATATACAGCTTGGAAGTCGCACGGTAGACCGGCACGACGCCGTACTCCGCATACACGCCGGCGAGGATCGTGCACAGCACCGCCGCAATGATCACATAATGGATCTTGCTGAGGATCTTGAAGAACAGGGCCGCCAAATCAATGCTGACGTTCTCTTCCTGCAGCATGTCTTCCGATTCATTCCGGGCATGCGTTTCCTGCAGCACCGCAGAGAGCTTTTCTACCAGTTGATTCTGTTCCAGCGCCGAGTGCTGCGGCGCCCGGTACTGTCGCTGATAATCCTGTGCCATGCGTCTACTCCTGCCTTTACTTCTGTTTCTTTCATCTTTGGTAAGCGATGATGAGCGAACGGATCCCGCACGTTCATCGCCGCTTACCACCATTTTGTTCTCTCAGTCCATCCGGTGCGACAATCGCATAATCACACAGTCGGCGCAGCAGCACACAGCTGCTGCGCCAGACCGCTAAATACAGTTGTCAGACCTATCAGGCGATGGCCTCGCTCAGCACCAGCATCAGCTTGGGAGAGTTCTCCATCACGGTCAGCTCTTCGCCGGTGAACAGGATCTTCACGATGCCGTTCTCGACAACAGCCTTCTGCACGGACCACACGTCGGTCTTGATCATCACGACCAGCTCGGTGCCCTCGGGGAAAACGGTGGCGAAGGTGAAGTCAGCGTCCACATCGCCGTACTCGGCCTTGTAGTTGCAGCAGGCAACGGGCACAGCCTCGTAGCCGATCAGAGCAGCGGGATCAGCGGCGACCTCGGCCAGCTTGGTCTGGGTCTCCTCGTCGAAGTAGTTGGCAATGACGTCATTGGCAACGAACTTGTAGATGGCCATGACTTCCTCTTCGATCTCAACGGTGGGGTCGGTCACGAAGATCGCGAAGCCGGGATCAGCGACAACGCCATTGGTGGGGGTGCCGGTCACGACGGTGGTCATGTCCTGGGCAGTCTTGCTGGGGAAGGCGAAGGCCGCGGTCGCGGTCAGCACCATGCACACGAGGGTCACCAGAGCCAGAAACTTCTTCATTGTAATCTCCTCCTTGTTTTTCATCAAAGAAACCTTTGATTGATGAGGTTATTCACAGAAGGTGTTGATGATGTAGTCCATCAGCGCTTCTGTGTCCGCATGGAATTCCACGAAGCCGTCACTGCCGACGGTGTGCACGCCGTCGAGCTTCTTCAGCCCCGTTCGTGGGTATTTATGCGCGTCGTAAGCCTGATTGACCAGCCACATCTGTTCGCAGCTGATCACCAGATGCTCATCGAGCGCACTGAGCAGCTCACCCACAAAGCCGGCATCCGCTGCCATGCGTTTGCTCAGCAGCTCTGCCGCAGCCTCCATGAACGTCGCCTGACGGTCCATTCGGCTGGCATTGGTACCATCGCCCACCTCGGAGCGGCTGCGGAGGTAGAACTCCGCCTGCTGTCCCTGCAGTCTGATGGTCTCTCCGGCCGCCATCGCAGGATCGAGATCGGTAAAATCCTCCTCCAGCGTCACTGTCACGCCGCCCAGTGCATCGTTGAGCACGGACATTCCGTCCATGTCCAGCGCGATGTAATGGTCGACGGGCACGCCGCCAAGAAGGGTCTCCACCGCCGCGACCGTGTTCTGGCACGCCTTTTCCGGATTCGTGCCGAAGGCATAGGACAAGCATATCTGCGTTTCGCGCGTACCCGCAGGGTTGCCGAAAGCGCCGTACACCTGCACCTTCGCGATCGTGTCACGGTCGATCTGCAGCATGTCGATCTCCCGGTCCTCCCGGTCGATCGTCATAAGCAGCAGAAAGTCCGCCTGACCGCTCTGGCGCAGCGTCGCGCCCGTCAACGCCGGCTTATCCACGCCGATGAACAGCAGGGTCGTGTAGTCCAGCTCCTGATGCGCATACGTCCTGCCATCGTGCTCCATGGTCAGCGTCGGCTCAAAGAAGCCCTCAATGCTGCCCCTGCTCTCCTTCGTCTCCGGCTCCAGACGGTCGCCGATGACGAAAATGGCGATCAGTGCAGCAATGATGGCAATCGTTCCCGCGACAGCCTTGATCAGAAGCTTGTCGCGCGATGCATTTTCGCCATGCCGCCCATGATTCCGATGTGTCCTGTGCTTATGAGCCATCTTCACTCCCTCGCTGTCAGCACGCTTTGATCAATCGCGCATTTCTGCACAATAAATCAGAATCATTATACTCCAATTGATTGCGCACGTCAATAACGAATTGCAAGAAAACGGAATCTGCAGGCAAAAAACACCTTCATTTCCCCTGTTTTTCCATCAATTCCCGCAGGCTGTGGCTGACCCGGTCCTTGGGAGCGAGGATGATCTCCTCCTCCGGCAGCGGCCAGCCGATGGCCAGGTCCGGGTCGTTCCACTGCACGCCGAACTCATCCTGCGGGGCATACAGGCGCGTGCACTTGTATACGAACCGCGCCGTCGGGGACACGACGAGGAAGCCGTGCAGGAACCCCTCCGGCACCAGCAGCTGCCGCCGGTTCTCCGCCGAGAGGTACACCCCCAGGTGCCGTCCGTAGGTGGGGCTGCCCGGACGAACGTCCGCCGCCACGTCGTACACCTCGCCCTCGATGACGCGCACCAGCTTGCCCTGCGGCTGCGTCAGCTGCAGGTGCATCCCGCGCAGCACGCCGCGACGGGAGCTGCTCTCGTTGTCCTGCACATACTGGCAGGGCGTCCCGTCGATATGCGTCACATAGGGCGCGAATTCGTCATTGAACGTCTCCATGAAGTAGCCGCGCTCGTCCCCGAACACCGTCGGCTCGACGATGTACAGCCCCTCCATCTCCGTCTCGATAAACCTGAACTTGCCCAAAGCTTTCCTCCCGCGCCGGCCGTCAGCGGACAACGCCCTTTTTCAGAATGATGTTGGCGTACTGCGCCGTTTCGCCCGTGGCGACCACGCAATAGGCCTTCTTCGCCCGCTCATAGTAGGCAAAGCGCTCCAGCCAGTCCGGCGCCGCCTCCGGCTCGCTGGCCTTCAGCACCTGTTCATACGCCTCCCAGATGACCGGCTGCACATCGTCCCCCGGGACGACCTCCATGAGCACGAAGTTGCTCCGGTCGTACTGATCCAGCGGGATCAGCTTCAGGATCCCCTCCAGCAGCGGCACCGCGCCGATGCCGTCCGCGCGCACGACCCGCTGGCCCACGCTGTGCGCCGGAAAATGCGCATCCGCCAGCACGATCTCGTCTCCATGGCCCATCTCGCTCAGGATCTTCAGCAGCTCCGGAGAGATCAGGGGCGATATTCCCTTCAGCATGTATTCGTCCTCCTTTTTGCCCTTCCCGCGGCAATGTCTGCCTCCATTATACCTTCCGCTCCGCCGCCCGTCAAGCCGCGCCGACCGTATCGACAAGCCGCGCGCTTTGTGTTACAATATGTACCAGAAAAAAACGATCCGGCCGATTTTTCCGCGGCGCGCGAAGCGTCCGGTCCCGCTGCGTTGAACCGGATGAGACCCGCTGCCCTTCCAGCTATACAAAAGGAGCGTACCATGATGTCCGCAAACAGGATCCTGTGCCGGTGCTGCGTGCACGAATTATTCTTTCCCGAGGGCATGAACACGCTGGAGTGCGCCGCCTGCGGCACGCTGAACACCCGTCCGCCCTCCCAGAGCGCCTCCGCCGACCTGACCCGCGCCGTACAGCAGCGCATGGCCTGCGACTTCGATGACGCGGCGCAGAGCTACCAGCAGGTGCTGCGCCAGCATCCCGGGGATCACGAGGCCCTCTGGGGGCTGGTGCTGTGCCGCTACGGCGTGCAGTACATCGAAACGGCTGAGCCCGGGCGCAGGCGGCTTCCGGTGTGCCGCTTTGTGCAGCGCAGACCCGTGAGCGAGGACGGCGACTTCCTCCTCGCCTGCGAGAACGCGCCGGAGGACGTGCGCGCCCAGTACCGGGAGGAAGCCGTTTACCTCGACAAGGTGCTGGCCGACGTGCGCCGGGTCGAGGAGACCACGAAGCCCTACGATATCTTCCTGTGCTACAAGGCGTCCGTCCCCGGCGTCAGCGGCGCATTCACCGATGATTTCGACCGCGCGCGGGAGATCTACGCGCATCTGGTGCAGATGGGCTACCACGTCTTCTTCGCCCACGGCACCCTGCAGCGCAGCGCCGGCACGAATTTCGAGGCGCAGATCTATCACGCGCTGAAGACCGCCCGCGTCATGCTGGTCATCTGCTCCCGGAAGGATTACCTCCTGTCGCCCTGGGTGCGCAGCGAATGGACGCGCTATCTGGAGCAGGCGGACCGGGATCCCTCGCGCCATCTGGTGCCGCTGCTCTACGACGACCCGCCCGCCTCCAGCCTGCCCCCGGCCTTCGTCAGCCGCCAGCTGGAGGGCGTGCACATGCGCGGCCTGAACGCGCTGGACAACCTGCGCTCTACGCTGGAGCTGCACATCCCGCGCACGGCCTCGGAGACGGATCTGATCCGCCTGCGCATCCAGCTCGCGCTGGAGGAGGGCAGCTGGGACGGGGCAGCCCGCGCCGCGGCGCTCCTGCGGGAAAAGCAGCCTAACCGCGCCGCCGGCTACATGGGGCAGCTGCTGGCCGAAATGCACCTGCGCGACGAGGCGCAGCTCGCCGCCTGCACGGAGCCCTTCGAGACCACGCTGGCATGGACGCGCGCCCTGCACTTCGCCTCCGCCGACGAGCGCCGCCTGTACGAGGGCTGCCTCGCCGCCTCCATGGCCCTGCGGCAGCTGCGCCAGGGCCTTGCCGCGCAGCAGCTCACCGCCGAATCCGGCGAAAGCGGCGTGATCCTCAGGGAAGGCTGCTGCGACCCGTCGGTGACGGCGCTGGATATCCCCCGGGGCGTGACGGCGCTGGGGGACAACGCCTTCGCCGCCTGCACGGCGCTGACGCGCATCACCCTGCCCGACACCCTCGTCTCCATCGGCGCATGCGCGTTTTCCGGCTGCAGCAGCCTGCGGGAGATCGTCCTCCCCGACCGCGTGACCGTGATCGGCAGCCGCGCCTTTGCGGACTGCGCGGCCCTGCACAGCGTCCGTCTGCCCGCCGGGCTGATCAGCCTTGGGGCGGAGGCGTTCCTGCGGTGCTTCAGCCTGCGCAGCGCAGTCGTCCCGGCAGGCGTGCGCTGCATCCAGCCCGGCACGTTCCGCTCCTGCGCCGCGATGACCGCGCTGACCCTGCCCGCTTCGCTGGAGGCCATCGGCGCACAGGCCTTCATGGAATGCAGCCGGCTGCGCATCCTCGACCTGCCGCCGTCGCTGACGACGCTGGGCGAAGGCGCCTTCGAGGGCTGCTTCGGCCTGCTGGGGCTGGTGCTGCCGGAGGGCGTGCGGGCGATCCCCGCCCGGGCCTTCCGCCGCTGCAGCGGCCTGCGCGAGGCGGACCTGCCCCGCTCGCTCGATTCCATCGGCAGCGAAGCCTTCGCCATGTGCGTATCCCTGCGGGAGGTCAGCCTGCCCGTGCGCGCCAACGCGGCCCCCGACGCCTTCAGCACCTGCCTGCAGCTCCGACGGGTGTACAAGTGAGGAAGGCTTCCGCATCCCATTCCCCAAAGAAACAGCAGCCCTGTCCCCGGTACGTTCCGGGTCGGCAGGGCTGCCTTCTGTTTTCCTATTTTAGAAGTGGCCGCAGTGGGGGCACAGGACGGCATGGACGGGAATATCATACTGGCAGAACATGCAGCGGCGCGTCCCCTGCGCACCGGAGAACAGCGAAGCAGGCGCGCCCGGAAGCTGCGCCGTCAGCCAGCGGGCGAGTCCGCTGCCGGCGCTGACGTCCGCAGCGGTGAGGAGCTCCTGCGCCGTGGTCTGCGTCAGCATCATGGCGTTCCGGCCGATCAGGTATGCCAGCATCCGCTGGAGCGCCGCATTCTCCATTTCCGGCGTCATATCGGCGCCTTGCTGCCCGGCAGCTGCCCCGGAACAGCCCTTCGGCGCGTATGCCGCGAGCCGTTCGCGCAGCCCGGCTTCGCTCACCGCCAGCGCCTCCCGCTCCCGGAGGGCGTACAGCGGCGACTTTCCGGCGACCTCCACCCGGAGCGTCAGCTGCTGCGCGCACAGGCCATGCCGGCTCAGCAGCTCCGACGGCTCGTTCAGCAGCTTCTCCGCCTGCGCCCGGAGATACCCGGCATAGGTACCCAGCATGTCCAGCGGCGGATTCAGGTCCTCGATCAGGTTCTGGAACACGGAAGCGAACATACTGCCCAGCAGGCTCCCCGCGTGCGCCGCAAGCTCCCGGCGCGCCCCGTCTGCATCGCCCATGCTCCAGCGCACGGCGGCGGTGGCCTGGCGCAGCCGGTCCTCGTCCGTCACGGCGATGTACAGGCTGCCGCTCAGGCGCAGCTGCGCGTAGATCTCCGGCGCGCCCTTCTGATGGACGCGGATCTCCCCGGCCGACCAGTCCAGCGCACCCTCCACGCGCAGGCGCAGCGGATCGCCGTGCACATCGATCCCCAGATACTTCACATCCGCCGCGACGACCCGCTCCACCGCCAGGCCCCATCCGGCCAGCTCTCTGCCGGCCAGGCGCTCCACCTCGCAGGCGATCTCCTCCGCGCAGTTCCCCAGCATCGAGGGCATCAGCCCCATGCGGTCGCGCACTCGGCGCAGCGCCTCGCCATAGACCGCGCGCATCGCCCGGACGATGCTCCTTGCATATTCGCCCGCCGTCTCCACGCCGCTTTCGTCCCGGCGCAGCGCAAAGGCAGAGGCGCGGACGCCGCAGTCGAAATTCACAAAGCGCAGGAACGCCGCGTGATCCACGATCGGCGCAAGCTGGCAGGTGCCGTTGAGCGCGAAGGCATGCATATCATTGTAGCTGCCCACAAGGGAAGCCCGTCCGCCCCAGGCGAACACCGCCTGCGGGATGCTGTTGCGGACATAGTAGACCTCCGCGTACACGAGCTTGTCTCCTGCGGGGCCATAGGAGCAGGCGTCCGCCCGCAGGCTCGTCTCGGACAGCAGCACGCTCTGGCCGTTGACCGCGAAGACCTGCTGATCGCCCTGCACGACGACGGCGGTCATGCCGGCCTTGGCGATGATGCGCGCGCTGAGAGGGAAGAGCGTCTGCGGATGCTTCCACACCAGCGCGTCCGGGGCGATCCCGCCCGTCATGCGGATGTCGCTGCTGCGGCTGGTGACGGTCGCGCGGAGGCGTTCGCTCTCGCCCTCCGGGTCGAATATCCGCCCGCACACCGGGCAGCAGGCCTGATGCGCTCCCGCGATGTATTCCACGTTCGCCTGGCACTGGGGGCAGCCGATGCTCATGCGTTCTGCCATGCTGATCTCTCCTTCGGTATCCCGTTCTTCCGCGCCGTCTTCGCTCTCCGGCCGGAAGGATATGCAACATTGTACCACACTTACCAACGCAGGGCAACGGCAGGATTCTCCCCCGCGGATGACAGGAACATCCAAAACACTTGCACTTCCCGTCCGGTTGTGCTATATTGAGCAGGAAAACCACTACTGAATCGCCGGAGTGATGATTATGCCGAATTTTTCTCTGCCGGACAGCGTGTTTGAGCAGGCTGCCGCCCGGTTTGCCACCCCCTTCCACCTCTACGACGAAGCCGGTCTGCGCCGCAACGCCCGCGACCTGAAGAAGGCGTTTTCCTGGTGCAGCGATTTTCAGGAATACTTTGCCGTCAAGGCGCTGCCCAACCCCGCCATCCTCCGCATCCTGAAGGAGGAGGGCTGCGGCGTGGACTGCTCCAGCGAAACGGAGCTGATGCTCGCCGAATGCTGCGGCTTCTCCGGCCGCGACGTGATGTTCTCCGCCAACGCCATGCCCTATGAGGAGTTCGACCACGCCCGGGCCGTCGGCGCGTACATCAACCTTGACGACATCACCCACATCGACATCCTCGAGCAGCACGGCGGCATCCCGGAGACTGTCTGCTGCCGCTACAATCCCGGCGGCGATTTCCGCATCGGTACGGAGATCATGGGCAATCCCGGCGACGCCAAGTACGGCTTCACCTACGCCCAGCTGCAGGAGGGTCTGCGCATCCTCAAGGCGAAGGGCGCAAAGCGCTTCGGCCTGCATTCCTTCCTGTCCTCCAACAACACCGACGACGGCTACTATCCCGCCCTGGCGAAGATCCTCTTTGCCGTCGGGCGCGACCTGGCCGCAGAGACCGGTCTGACGCTGGACTTCATCAACCTCTCCGGCGGCGTGGGCATCCCCTACCTGCCCGACGCGCACAAGACCGATATCTTCGCCGTGGGCGAGGGCGTGCGCCAAGCCTACGAGGCCGTCTTCCCCGAGGGCGGCGTGGCCATCAAGACCGAGCTGGGCCGCTGGATGACCGGCCCCATCGGCTGGCTGGTGACCCATGCCATCCACCACAAGGACACCTACAAGCACTATATCGGCGTGGACGCCTGTGCCGCCAACCTGATGCGCCCGGCGATGTACGGCGCGTACCACCACATCACCGTCTGCGGCAAGGCCGATCAGCCCTGCGACCACCTCTACGACGTGACCGGCTGCCTGTGCGAGAACAACGACAAGTTCGCCATCGACCGCATGCTGCCCGAGATCGCCGAGGGCGACCTGCTCGTCATCCATGACACCGGCGCCCACGGTCACGCCATGGGCTACAACTACAACGGCCGCCTCCGCTCCGCCGAAGTCCTCCACCGCGAGGACGGCTCCTTCCGCCTCATCCGCCGCGCCGAGACCCCCAAGGACTACTTCGCCACCCTCGACATCGACGAGGGCGCCGGGGCGCTTGGGCTCAATTGATTATGTAAATATGATGGACTGCCGTGGTTTGCGGCAGTCCTTTTGCGTGGGGATGGGGCGCGGGGGCCTCCGGCGGCCCGGGACTCTGTCCCGGGACCCTGCAAGGGTCTTCGACCCTTGACCCGTTTTGGGGTGGTTATGGTCTTTTCCTTTGCAGGGGTCACGGGGCGTGACAGACGCCCCGCGACGCACTCGTGCGGCATCGCCATGCGGGGCTGTGCGCCCGCCGTGCAGGCACGGCGGATCACGGCTGCACTTGGGTGCAGCGTGGGGACGAAATCTTCATGCACCTTGTTGGAGTCGCTTTGGCTCGAATCTGTGAGCCGAGCTCACAGAGTTCGAGCGTCGCCCGGACTCGTCTTTCCTTTGGAGTAGTGGGAGGCGGCCCCCACCTGCGGTGGGGTGCGGGAGTTACTGCCTCTGATGGGGTGGCGTGCTGTCGCACGCGTTCCCCCCGAGAGACGCGACAGGCTGCGGCGCGCACCGCCTCCAAAGGACGCGGCAAGCCGCAGCTTCGCAAGCTGCTGTGCGGCTGCCGTGCAACAAGCAAAGGAAAAGATGCGGCGCTGGATGCCGAGGATCGCTTCCGCTGAAAGCGTAAATTCAGGCGATCCTCGGCATCCAGAGCCGCCAGACTGTGCAGCCGCGCGCGCAACTCGCTAAGGACGCGAGGGGGTCCGGGGGAAAGCGCTTTTTTCGCTTCCCCCCGGCGGCTCTGCGCCGCGCGGGTCGATGTCCCTTCGACGGGCGAAAGCGGCCTCCGAGCTGCGGAACAAGTTAATCATTCAAGAGAAATCCACTCACGGTGGTGGGAACATCCTCCCCCTCACCGACCTTCGATCAGCTCCAGCGCTTCATACACCCGCAGCATCTCGCCCACGCTCCACGCCTGCGCGAAGCAGCCCCGGCTGAAGGACGGCGCGTCGCCGTCGTAGATCTCCGGCAGCTGCCCTGCGCAGCCCTCGCGCAGCGCAGTCTCCATCGCGCGCAGCATCTCCCGCACCTCGGCGGCCGCTTCCTTCGTTTCGCCGCGCGTCTTCAGGTACGCCAGATAGTACGCGCCCAGCGGGAACACCCACGCCGTACCCTGATGATACGCCATGTCGCGCTCCTTCTGCTCGCCCCGGTAGACGCCATGGTACTGCCCGTCCGCCGGCGACAGCGTCCGCAAGCCGCAGGGCGTGTACAGATGCGCGTACACCGTATCGACCACGCGGCGCTCCTGCTCCGGGGTGAGCATGGTGAAGGGCATCGTCAGCGCCCAGATCTGGTTGCAGCGGATTTGCTCGTCCGCCGCCGTGCCGGAGATCACGTCGCGCAGGCAGCCCCGCTCCTCCATCCAGAAGGCGCGGATGAAGGACGCGCGCACCTGCCCGGCAAGGCTGCCGTATGCTGCCCCGTCCTGCCCCATCAGCGGCGCCAGCGCCTCCATCACCCGCAGCGCGCTGTACCAGTAGGCGTTGATCTCCACCGGCTTTCCGTGGCGCGGCGTGGGCAGGATCTCCCCGACCCGCACGTCCATCCACGTCACCTGATCCAGCCCCTGCCCGGCATGGATCAGACCGTCCGCGTCCATGCCGATGCCGTGATGCGTGCCGCGCCGGTATGCATCGATGATGCGCGTCAGCACCGGCCACGCCTCCCGGACGAAATCCTCGTCCCCCGTTTTGCGTACATACATCCAGACCACGTTCACCAGCAGCAGCGCCGCATCCACGGTGTTGTACATCGGTTCCTGCGTGCCCTCGGGGAACAGGTTGGGAACGAGGCCGTCCTTCTCGTATTGCAGGAAGGTGCGCAGGATGCTCTTCGCATCCGCGAACCGGCCGGTCGACAGGGTGCAGCCGGGCAGGGCGATCATCGTGTCCCGGCCCCAGTCGCCGAAGAAGGGATAGCCGGCGAGGATCGTTTTTCCGCCGGTGGAGGCGCGCTTGGCGATGTAGGCGTCCGCCGCGCAGGCAAGCTGCCGCGCCGTCACGTCCCGCAGGCCGGAACGATCGCGGATGTCCTGCATGCGCCGGCGCTGCGCCGCGATCATCTCCTGCGCGTCCGGCGCGTCGGGCTCTGCGGACAGGACGATCTCCATCGTTCGCGTCTCTCCCGCAGCGACCCGCAGCGTTACGCTGCACGCGCTGGCGATCAGCCCCCACCCCGGGCGGCCGTCGGGCGCATCGTGGAGGTAGGCGGCGGCCTCAAAGCGCGGCTCCTCTGCGGTCAGTTCGCCATCGGTACGGATATGCAGCGGCTGATCGTTGGTCATGATGCAGCCCTCTTCCACAGCGACCGGCCAGACCGCGCGCGGCGCATGTCCCTTCTCAAAGCCCAGCACGAACGGACGGACCGTCAGCAGGCACTCCCCGCCCGTGCGGTTTTCCACGGTGTAGCGGACCGCTGACGCATTCCGGCCCCAGGCCATCGCCGCCTCGCGCACCACATGCACGCCCCGCACGTCATAGGTCCAGCAGGGCACGTCCTCCACCGTGAAGGACGACAGGAAGCGATACCCCTCCTCCGGGACAGCGCCGTCGGCAAACTGCTGCGTGGACAGGAAGCACTCCGCGCCGCCGACAGTCAGGCGCTCCTGCATGCGCGCCGCCAGCGTCACCCGGTCGTTGGGCGCGGTCCGTGCGGACACCAGCAGCCCCTGATCGCCCCGCGCCATGGAAAACGCGGCCGACAGGGACATATAGCCGCCCAGCCCGTTCGTCAGCAGGAAGCAGTTCTCCTGCGCCCGCATCAGCGTCGGCATATCCTGCCGCCCATAGATGAATCTCATGCGTATTTCCTCCCTATCCGATGGCCTTGCAGCCCGCTGCGCCGCCATCCGCTCTGTATCTCCGATTATACTCCATCCGCGCCGGTTTGTCACGGGCAACATCCCGCCGGGAGCAGCTGGCAGATGGGAAGCGCATCAGAACTGCCTTCCCTTTTCCCGGGAAATGCTGTATAATGGGCGTATCACAGGAAGCTGCGGAGGTCCACGGCCAGCTTCTGCTCCAGATTCACGAGCTTTTTCGTGATCTCTTTGGCATTTTCGTCTGCGGCCCGATACTGGTTGAGGTACTTGTGCAGGGACTTGACGCCCATGTTGCAGCCGTCAGTCATCAGGTCAGCGATGGTCTGATCGCCGGGCTTCATCATCAGCATAGCGTTCGTCTTCATCCAGGACATGCCCTTCGCCATGGGGTTTGGCGCCTTGCCCTGATCGCCGCAGCGGGCAAGCTCCTGCCGGAGTTCCCGGTCGAGCTCGTCATGCTTCCGGCGGCTTTCCGTCAGCACCCGGCGGAACTCCGGCGATTCGATCCTTTCCATCACCTCGCCGATGGACGAAACGCCCATCTTCACCCCCGCGTCGCACTCCCTGAGCAGCCGGATGGTATCCTGTTCAACCATAATTGTCCCCTCCTTTTTTCTTCAGTATGTCCGGCGCAGAAAAAGTTATCCACAGTTTCTCCCCCGCTGTTTCAAAATCCGGATTTCGTGGTATCCTGTCAGCAATGAACACCGCAAACGAAAGGGGCAACGATCATGTCAGCGAAGAACATCAACGAACAGCAGCTCCACGAGCTGGTAGCAAGCGGAAAGACGGTCTTGGCGGACTTCTGGGCGCCCTGGTGCGGCGATTGCCGCCGGATCGAGAAGGCGTATGACCAGATCGCCGAGGAATATGCGGACCGGATGGAGGTCGTGAAGCTGAACGTTGACGAGCTCGAGGGTATCCGGGAGCGGGAGGACATCCGCCGCATCCCCACCCTCCGGCTGTATCGGGAGGGTCAGGCGCTGGGGCAGATCGTCGAGCCTCCGGCCCGGGCGGATATCGACGGATTTCTCGCCTCCGTCCTGCCCGCGAAGGAAAAGGCGGACGATCAGCATGTGTATGACATGATCATCGTCGGCGGCGGCCCGGGCGGCTACACGGCTGCGCTGTATGCGGCCCGCGCCGGACTGGACACGCTGGTGCTGGAGCGCATGTCCGCCGGCGGCCAGATGGCGCTGACCCACCAGATCGACAACTACCCCGGCTTTGCCGAGGGCATCGGCGGATACGAGCTGGCGGAGCAGATGCAGAAGCAGGCGGAGCGCTTCGGCGCGAAGACGAGGACCGCCAACGTGCACGGGATCAACCTGCAATCCAGCCCCAAGGTGATCCGGAGCAGCGAAGGCACGTTCCTGGCACGGACCGTCGTGCTGGCGACGGGCGCCAATCCCCGGCCCCTCGGCCTGCCGGGCGAACAGGAGCTGCTCGGCCGCGGCGTCGCCTACTGCGCGGCGTGCGACGGCATGTTCTACCGGGGCAAGACGGTCGTGGTCGTGGGCGGCGGCAATTCCGCCGCGGCGGACGCGCTGCTGCTCAGCCGCATCGTGGAAAAGGTCATCGTGGTGCACCGCCGCGATACCCTGCGCGCCACGAAGGTGTATCACGAGCCGCTGATGCAGGCGGCGAACGTGGAGTTCCGCTGGAACAGCGTGGTGACGGAGTTGG
This sequence comes from Clostridiales bacterium, assembly GCA_015056155.1. Lineage (GTDB taxonomy): Bacteria > Bacillota > Clostridia > Christensenellales > Aristaeellaceae > UBA11524. Next base: position 1,691 of record SVGU01000001.1, on the reverse strand, counting down.
TGCACGACGACGTGGTCACGGGCGTGCGCCTGCGGAACGTGCGAACGAGCGAAGAGACCCTGCTGCCCTGCGGCGGCGTGTTCGTCAGCATCGGCCGTCAGCCTGCGACGGACCTCGTCGCCGGTCAGCTGCCGCTGGAAAACGGCTACATCGCCGCCGGCGAGACCACCGAGACGGCCATCCCCGGCGTATACGCGGTGGGCGACGTGCGCACGAAGCTGCTGCGGCAGGTCGTGACCGCCGTGGCCGACGGCGCGATGGCCGCCCACATGGCCGAGGAATACCTTTCCGGCGTGTGAAAACCGCAGCATCATGAAAGCTGTGCCTCCAAAGGGGGGCACAGCTTTTCTGCGGCACGAAAAAATGCCGCAAACCTTTGCGTTTACGGCATTGTGGCACGCCCGACGGGATTCGAACCCATGGCCTTCCGCTTAGGAGCACTGAAAATTGTCTGATCCACGCTGTGCTACGATGTCTTGCCATGTCTTGCAATCCCTTGAAATACAAGGATTACACCCGAAATTCGTGTTATTTGGTGTTGTGCGATATTGTCCTCTTTTTCCTCGTGATTTTACGTCCTGTTAGCAAAATGTTAGCAGAATCCAGGAGCAAAATGCGTGGGAATCGAACCCGGACGAACGCTGCTTCGTTTCTGCTGGTTAGCAAATCGCCACCCTTATAGCAAGTATACCACAAGTTTCTGGAGTTTAGTAGCCCCTAATAGCGGTATGCCAGTCTCGAAAGAGTTCTTGCATATCGCTATTTGTTTATGCAGTCTGGTACGCCTTTCCGTTCCAGTTCACATGTTGGCCACGATGTGTCACACGATGCACCGTGGCTTTTCTATTACAGAATAGGAGGAATGTTCCCATGCCCCGTTACGGCGGCAGTCTCGCTTTTGAAGCTGCCATGAATGAAAGCCCATACCATGCACAAGCAAGTATTATAGTATTAGCCTCCTCTCTTCTTGTAATCATCATCAATCCGCTCTTTCCATGCTGGTTCCAGCGGTCTACTGCAGCGCACGGAGCAGATAGAGCCGCTGCGATCCAGAATGAACACCAACTCAGTCAGATTCTTTCTCATACTCTATCCTCCTTACTTCGTCTTGCTGTAACGATTCTCCCATTCATCAACAATCTGCCTCAGATCAGGATTCAACAGTTTCAAAGCATTATCTTGCAGCTTCGTCATTGTCGCATCAACACCAGACCTGGAATAGAAAGCCCATGCAATGGCGCAGGTAATGTCAGTCAGGGTATCACAGTCACCGCCAAGCGATACAGCCGTTCGTAGAGCATCCTCGAAACCGACCGATTCAAGGAATGCTGTGATTGCCTGTGGCACAGTACCATGGCAGGATTCATCGAAGGAATACCTGGGTCTGATTTCATCTACCGTTCGGGTAAGCGGGTAGAAGTGCTGATTGATGTACTTGCGTATGCCATCCTTGCTTTCGCCGGTGCGAGCTAAGTAGATGGCTGCTGCAACAGCTTGCGCTCCTTTGATTCCCTCCGGGTGGTTGTGCGTGACCTCTGCTGACTGCTTGGCCAACTCCAATGCCATATGGGCTTGTTGACAAACCTACCATCTGGCACCCTAATGTGGTAAAATAGAGAAAAGCCACAAGGGGCGAGGAACATGCAGCTCAAGCTACACATGATCACCATCGAAGACCTTGTACCAGCCGA
>SVGU01000059.1 GCA_015056155.1 Clostridiales bacterium | reverse complement strand
TGGCCGTCACCGGTCAGCTGGAGGGCGAGACCTTCGCCATGGCCTTCTCGAAGATCTACACCTTCGGCCCCACCTTCCGCGCGGAGAACTCCAACACCAAGACCCACGCGGCCGAATTCTGGATGATCGAGCCGGAGATCGCCTTCTGCGACCTTGACCAGCTGATGGACGTGGAGGAGGACTTCCTGAAGTACCTCGTGAAGACCGTGCTGGAGAAGTGCCCGGACGAGCTGGCGTTCCTGGATTCCTTCGCCGCCGGCATGAAGGGCAAGTCCGGCCTGGTGGAGAAGCTGCAGGCCCTGGCCGGTGCCAAGTGCGCCCGCATCACCCACGAGGAGGCCATCACCATCCTCAAGAACTCCGGCAAGGACTGGCAGTTCAAGCCCGAGTACGGTCAGGATACCGCCAAGGAGCATGAAAAGTACCTCACCGAGGAATACTTCCATGGCCCGGTCTTCGTCTACAACTGGCCCAAGGACATCAAGGCCTTCTACATGTACCAGAACGACGACGACAAGACCGTCGCGGCGGTCGACCTGCTGGTGCCCGGCTCCGGCGAGCTGATGGGCGGCTCCCAGCGTGAGACTCGTCTGGACAAGCTGACCAGCCGCATGGACCAGCTGGGCATCTCGAAGGAGTCCCTGGACTGGTACATCAACCTGCGCAAGTTCGGCGGCTGCACCCACGCGGGCTTCGGCATGGGCTTCGAGCGCCTGCTGATGTACCTGACCGGCGTGGACAACATCCGCGACGTGATCCCCTACGCGCGTACGCCCATGAACTGCGAGTTCTAAGTATCCTCCGCGTGTGCGCTGAAAAGGGTCGAAGGCCCCGTACGCCCATGAACTGCGAGTACTAAGCCACTCCGACGTGCGCGCCGGAATGGGTCGAAGACCCCGCACGCCTATGAACTGCGAATTCTAAGCCACTGCGGCGTGCGCGCCGAAAATGGGTCGAAGACCCCGCACGCCTATGAACTGCGAGTTCTGAGTATCCTCCGCGTGCGCGCTGAAAAGGGTCGAAGACCCTGAGGTTTGAAAAACGGGGCGAAGCCCCCTTCCTGAAGGAGGTTCCGCGTGCAGATGCAGACTCCTGCGTGGCGGCGCGTGCTGCGCGCTGTGCTGACGGTGCTGATGTCCTTGGTGCTGATTGCGGTGTTCTATGTCGCCGTGGTGATGGGGCAGCCCCAGCCGCGCGACGGGGAGATTGCCGCCGCACCGGCGGATCAGCCGCTGCTGCCGCCGCTGAGCGCCGCGGTGCGCATCACGGACATGGATCAGATCGACCGGCTTGCTGAGGCGTTCCCTGCGCCGCTGCTGTGCCCGATGTACGGCAATGCGCTGGTTTTGCTGGAGGGCGTGTGCAGCGATGTGGCGTATGAGGAAGGCTTTGCCCGGGTCGCGACGCTGACCTTCCGCACGGAGACCTTCGACACGCTGACCGTCACGAGCATCTATCCCGCGCGGGCGCTGACGCTGATGGGCAAGGGCGACTACGCCTTTTCCGGCATGGCGGGGCAGCCGATGGCGACGCTCCGCTCCGTCCGCATGGAGGACGGCAGCAGCATCCGCCTGCACGCGCAGGGCGAGGAGGCGCTGTATGTCTTTACCGCGCCGGATGTATCAACGGATGTGCTGCGGCAGTGGACGTCGTCCCTGCAGCTTTACGTCGGAACATGAAAAAACCACCGCCGGATCGGGGCGAAAACCCTGGTCCGGCGGTGGTTTGTATGGTTCGGTGCAGCCGTCCACGAGTTACTTCAGCCCGAAGCAGACGGGGATCAGGCACAGCAGCATCAGCAGCCCGGCGGCGCCCACGAGGATGCCCGGCAGCAGCAGGCCTTCGAAGACCAGGATCATGCTCATGCCGGCGCCCAGCACCAGCGCGCTCAGCACGCCGTAGGCGATCTTGCCGGTCAGGGGCCAGTTGACCTTCGGCGCGGGACGGCCGGCGCGGACCCACGCGGCAAAGCCGATCACGGCCAGCGCCAGGAAGCCGGCTGCCGTCACCACGACGCCGGGCTTGAACAGGTTCCACTCCGGGATGAGGCACATGCACATGCCCAGCGCGAAGGCAAGGCCGGCAGCGGTGGTCAGGATCAGGGTAACAAAGCTCTTCTTCGACATAAAATCAGCCCTCCGGAATCATTGTGTGCGTCATTGACAGGAACAATGATACCGGAGGGCTGTTTCTGAAATGTAGGGAAAATGTTTCCGAAATATGAAACCGGCGGCTCGTGCAGCCGGGAGGCGCGGTTTACTCGGCGGCCTTCTTCGCGGCCATGAATTCCTTGGGGCTCTGGGTGGCCTGACCGGTGAGGGCGAGGCGGTTGCGGAGCCACTTCATGACGGTGAAATAGCAGGGGAAGAGGAAGGCGTCGGCGAGGAGCCATGCGGCGGGGTTGGCCCAGACGGCGGCGTCGAAGCCGAAGAAGGGGACCAGCAGCAGCGCCACGCCCGCGCGGCCGATCAGCTCCATCGCGCCGGCGGTCATCGCCACGGTGGTGAAGCCCACGCCCTGGATGGTGAAGCGCACGATGTTCACGAACAGCAGCGGGATGTACAGCGCGCTGTTGACGATGAGGAACTGGTGGGCGTAATCGAGCACCCGGCTGACGATCTCCGGGTCGTCCGCGCTGACGAAGAGGGACACCATCTGGCGGCCGCAGAACAGGATCAGCACGAAGGCGGCGACGCAGTAGATACAGCCGACGATGGAGGCAGCCTTGAGGCCCTGATGGATGCGGTCGAGCTTGCGGGCGCCCACGTTCTGTCCGGCGAAGGTCGCCATGGCGGAGGCCAGCGCGTCAAAGACGATGCAGAACAGCATGCTCAGCTTGCCGGCGGCGGTCACGGCGGACACGGCCTCGGTGCTGATGCCGTTGACGGCGGCGGTCACGGTCAGGGAGCCGACGGCGGTGATGGAATACTGCAGGCCGAAGGGGATGCCCATGCTCAGCAGGCGGCGGACAAAGGGCTTGCGCCAGGTCAGGTCGTCCTTCTGCATCCGCAGGATGGTGAACTTGCGGCGGATGACGAACAGGCACCACAGGCCGCTGAGCAGCTGGCTGATGACCGTCGCGTAGGCGGCGCCGGCCACGCCCATTTTCAGGCCCACGATGAACAGCAGGTCCAGCGCGATGTTCGTCAGCGCCGCGATGACGATGGCGATCATGGGGGTGCGGCCATCGCCCAGAGAACGCATGACGCCGGCGGCCATGTTGTACAGCACGGTGAAGGGGATGGCGAAGAAGACCGGCTGGATGTAGCTGATCGCGTCGGCGCGCAGATCGCTGCGGGTGCCCAGCATGTCCAGGAGCTGGGGCGTGAGGAAGCCGGTGACAAGCGCCATGGCGACGGCGATGATCGCGCACAGGTACACCGCGTGCATCACGAACCGGCGCATCTCGCTCTCGTCCTTCGCGCCGAAGGCCTGGGCGACCGGGATGGAGAAGCCCGAGCAGATGCCCATGCAGAAGCCGTTGATCAGGAAGTTCAGCGATCCGGTGGAGCCGACGGCGGCCAGCTTGTCATAGCCCAGATATGCGCCGACGATGTAGGTATCGACAAAGCTGTACAGCTGCTGGAACAGGAAGCCGCCCAGCAGGGGGAAGGCAAAGCCGAGCAGAAGCTTGAGGGGCGACCCCTGCGTCAGGTCGCGGGTGGAGCTGCGTGCCATAATGCGCCTCTTTTCATCAATATCGGAAGGTCGTTTTCAGCCGCGTGCGGAGATTGGTTTGTGTCCGACCAAATGGATATATAGCACAAATTTCTGCGATCTGCAAGCGGAAAAATCCGGCAATATTCTGACCGGAAAGTGCAGAGCCGCAGCGTATTGAAATCCGCCGGGCGGCGTGGTACAATGGGGCGGATGAAATGACGCGAGCAGGGGAGGATGCGGCGGATGCAGATCCTGTATTCGGACGGCGGAGTGGCCGTGTGTGTCAAACCGGTGGGGTTGGATTCGGAAACGGCAGTGCCGCAGGCGCTGCGGGAGCAGCTGGGCGGGGAGATCCTGCCGGTGCACCGGCTGGACCTGAACGTCGGGGGCGTGATGGTCTATGCGCGGACGAAGGCGGCCGCGGCGGCGCTGTCCCGGGCGATCCAGGAGGGAACGATGGTCAAGGAGTACGTCGCCCTCGTTCACGGAACTCCGGAGGAGTCGGGCGACTGGACTGACCTGCTGTGGAAGGACGCGCGGAAGAACAAGGTGTTCGTCGTCCGGCGGGAGCGGGGCGGCGTGAAGAAGGCGCGCCTGGAGTATACCCGTCTGCGCAGCGGCGATCCCTCGCTGGTGCGGGTCCGCCTGCACACGGGACGCAGCCATCAAATTCGCGTGCAGTTCGCCAGCCGCGGCTTCCCGCTGGTGGGCGATCACAAGTATGGCTCGCGGGACACGGCGACCGCGCCGATGCTCTTTTCCTGCTGCATCACCTTCCCGTGGAAGGGGAAGACGATGCGCTTTGAACAGCTGCCGGACTGGGCGGCGGACAGGGAGGCTATGCATGACGCTGACTGAACGTGTCGCTGCGATGGAGGCGGCGTTTGACCGGGCCCGCGCGGCGCTGGCGGCGGGGGAGACCGGGGGCGAGGATTTCGCCGTGCTCACGGCTTACATGGACGGCGGGCAGTGGCAGAAGGATTACGAAGCGGACGAGGCCGGGCTGCTCCCGAGGGACATGAAGCGCGGCGTGCTCAGCGAAGACGGGCTTTACGACCTGCTGACGAGCCGGGAAGAGCTGCTGCGTGAGGAGAAGCCGGTCATCCACCTGTTTGGGGCGTCCGGCTCCGGCACGACCACCCTCGGGCGCGCGCTGGCACAGGTGCTGGGATATCGCCATCTGGACACGGACGACTATTTCTGGCTGCCGACGGACCCGATGTTCACCGTGAAGCGCCCCATCCCGGAACGCGTGGCGATGATGAACGCGGACATCGACGCGGCAGAAAAAGGCGCGGTGATCTCCGGCTCGCTGACGGGCTGGGGAGATGTGCTCATTCCGCGGTTCACGCTGGCGGTGCGTGTGGTGACGGCGACGGAGGTGCGCCTGGAGCGGCTGCATGCGCGGGAATACGCCCGCTTCGGCGACCGCATCCGCGAGGGCGGCGACATGCACGAGGCGCATCGCGCATTCCTCGACTGGGCCGCGCAATACGACACCGGCGACGTCAACATGCGCAGCAAGGCCTGCCACGACGCATGGCAGGAAATGCTGCCCTGCCCGGTCGTGACGGTCAACGGCGCGGATGAGGTGCAGAGCAGCCTTTGCGCAATCCGGAGGGCTGGGGGAATTCGGAATTCGGAATTCGAAATTCGGAATTGAGAGTGATGTACGGCTGCGGAGCGGGAATCCAGCTTCTCCTCAAGGGGAAGGCTTTTCGACGGCTTGCTCTGGCGTTCGCTTGAGGGAAGTTGTTGTTGCGGTGATAGGTCCTTTCCGGGCATTGCGCTGCGCGGCATTACTTAAGCCTCATGCGTGCGCAAATGCAACCGAAGACGCGCAACCCAATCGCGAGAAACGGGGCGAAGCCCCCCACGTGACAAAACGACGCCCCCTCCAAGCGGAAGGGGCGTCAAAATATTCGTCGGGAAAAGACAACTCCAGCGCGGCACGCCTGTCGCGTGCCGTGCCCGCGCGGGGCATCTGTCATGCTCCGTGCGACGCACAACTATGCCAAGCCTCAGGCGAAAGCAGCATGCCCGAAGGCGCACAACCGAATCGCGAGAAACAGGGCGAAGCCCCCCACGTGACAAAACGACGCCCCCTCCAAGCGGAAGGGGCGTCAAAATATTCGTCGGGAAAAGACAACTCCAGCGCGGCACGCCTGTCGCGTGCCGTGCCCGCGCGGGGCATCTGTCATGCCCCGTGCGACGCACAACTGTGCCAAGCCTCACGCGAAAGCAGCATGCCCGAAGGCGCGCAACTCAATCGCGAGAAACGGGGCGAAGCCCCTTAGACGGCACCCTGGGCGAGCATGGCGTCGGCAACCTTGAGGAAACCGGCGATGTTCGCACCGGCGATCAGGTCGCCCTCGGTGGCGTATTCCTTGGCGGCGTTCCAGCAGGCCTCGTAGATGCCCTTCATGATCTGCTGGAGCTTGGCGTCCACCTCTTCGGCGGTCCAGGAGTAGTGCATGGCGTTCTGGCTCATCTCCAGACCGGACACGGCCACGCCGCCGGCGTTGACGGCCTTGGAGGGAGCCACGACCACGCCGTTCTCGCGCAGGTACTCCACCGCGTCCAGCGTGGTGGGCATGTTGGAAACTTCAACGTAGAACTTGGTGCCGTTGGCGACGATGTTCTTGGCATCCTCCAGACGGACCTCATTCTGGGTGGCGCAGGGCATGGCGACGTCCACCTTGACCTCCCAGGGCTTCTTGCCAGCGAAGAAGGGCACGCCGAACTTGTCGGCATAATCCTGCACCTTGTCGCGGCAGGAAGCGCGCATCTCCAGCAGGAAGTTGATCTTCTCGGGGGTGTTGATGCCGTCTTCGTCGTAGATGTAGCCGTCGGGGCCGGAGATGGTGACGACCTTGCCGCCCAGCTCGGTCACTTTCAGGCAGGTGCCCCAGGCGACGTTGCCGAAGCCGGAGACCGCGAAGGTCTTGCCCTTGATGTCCTCGCCGAAGGTCTTGAGCATCTCAACGGTGTAGTACACCGCGCCGTAGCCGGTGGCCTCGGGACGGATCAGGCTGCCGCCGTAGGGACGGCCCTTGCCGGTCAGGACGCCGGTGAACTCGTTGCGCAGGCGCTTGTACTGGCCGAAGAGGTAGCCGATCTCGCGGGCGCCCACGCCGATGTCGCCGGCGGGCACGTCGGTATCAGCGCCGACATGCTTGGACAGCTCGGTCATGAAGCTCTGGCAGAAGCGCATCACTTCCATGTCGGACTTGCCCTTGGGGTCGAAGTCGGAGCCGCCCTTGCCGCCGCCCATGGGCAGGCCGGTCAGGCTGTTCTTGAGGATCTGCTCCAGACCCAGGAACTTCAGGATCGACTGGTTGACGGAGGGATGGAAGCGCAGGCCGCCCTTGTAGGGGCCGATGGCGCTGTTGAACTGCACACGGTAGCCGCGGTTGACCTGCACCTTGCCCTGGTCGTCGATCCACGGCACGCGGAAGGTGATGATACGCTCCGGCTCGACAAAGCTCTCCAGCAGGGCGACCTTCTCGTACTTTTCTTCGTTGCGGTCGATGACGGGCTTGAGGGTGGTCAGGATCTCGGTGGCAGCCTGCAGGAATTCAGGCTCGTTGGCGTAACGGACCTTCAGGTCGTTGAGGACGCGCTCGGCATAATTGGCCATGGAACATGTCTCCTTTCAAAATCATCCGTCATGCGGACGTGGGTTGCTTTTCAACAGGGTCTATTGTATCGTCATGGATGCAGGATTGCAAGAGGAATCCTGCACTTCCTGTGTATTTCTGTTGGTTTTGTATTGTATTTTGATGCATTTTGCAGGATTTGGGCTGCACTTCTGGGCATTTCCTGCCCTGCCAGCTGCCGGCTACTTGCGCACAATGCGCGGCCGTGTTATAATGAAGAAAGTTCGACATGATGCCCGGGCGGCGCAAAAATGCAGCCCGGAATAAGGAGGAATCCCATGGACGTCAAGAAGATCCTGGCCGAGGCCACCTCGACCCTCGGCGTGTCCGGCCATGAGGCGGCTGTCGCGGCTTATTTCGCCGAGCAGTTCCGCCCGCTGGTGGACGAGGTGAAGGTCGATGCGATGTACAACGTCATCGCCTGCAGGAAGGCGACCGGCCAAGCGGGGAAGAAGGCGCCGAAGGTGATGCTGTGCGCCCATCTGGACGAGATCGCCCTGATGGTCACGAAGATCGAGGACGACGGCAGCGTGCGCTTCGGCAGCGTGGGCGGCGTCGATCCGCGCATCCTGCCCGGCTCCCGCGTGTGGGTGCACGGGAGGGAGAAGCTCTTCGGCACCATCGGCGCGCTCCCGCCCCACCTGATGAGCGCGGAGGACCGGGCCAGCAATTACAAGATGGACAAGCTCCACATCGACCTCGGCATGAGCGCGGAGAAGGTGCGCGAGCAGGTCCGCATCGGCGATCTGGTCACCTTCAACACCCCCTTCACGGAGCTGGCGAACAACCAGGTGGCCGCGAAGTCCCTGGATGACCGCGTGTGCGTGGCGATCCTGCTGCGGGCTGCGGAGCGGCTGCAGAAGCTGGTGTGCGAGGCGGACGTGTACTTCGTCTGCTCGGCGCAGGAGGAGGTTGGCGGCAGGGGCGCGATGACGGCGGCGTTCGGCGTGGAGCCGGACTGCGCGGTGGTGCTGGACGTCGATTTCGCGCTCACCCCCGGCTGTGGCCCGGACGTGGCCTGCCCGCTGGACGCGATGGTCGTCACCCACGGCCCCTATGTGCAGCCGAAGCTGAACAAGCGGCTGATCGACTGCGCCAAGGAGCACAACGTCAAGCTCAGCCAGACGGTCGCGGGCCGCTACACCGGCACCGATGCGGACGAGATCGGCGTGTCCCGCGCGGGCGTGCCGACGGTGCTGTTGAGTCTGCCGGAAAAGTATATGCACACTTCTGTTGAGACGATTTCGCTGGATACCCTCGAGGAGGGCGCGCGGCTGCTGGCGCATTTTGTCAGCGAGCTGGATGCGAGTTGGGAGGAAGACCTGTGGATCTGAAAACATTGACGGAAATCAATGCCCCGGCCGGCCATGAGCAGGCGATCCGCCGCGCGCTGCTGGCAGAGGTGAAGGAAATGGGCCTGGAGCCCACGATCGACCGCATGGGCAATGTCATCGTCGTCAAGGAGGGCACCGGTCCCGCGCCCCGCAAGCGCGTGCTGGTCAGCGCCCATATGGACGAGGTCGGCCTGATCGTCACCGGTCATACTGAGGATGGCTTCCTCAAGGTCACCCAGGCCGGCGGCATCGACACCCGCGTGCTGATCTCCAAGCGCGTGCTGGTGGGCGACGACAACATCCCCGGCGTCATCGGTGCGGTGGCCATCCACCTGCAGTCCGCCGCGGACCGCGCCCGCGTGATGGGCTACCGCGACATCTGCGTGGACATCGGCGCGAAGAGCAAGGGCGAAGCCGAGGGCAAGGCCCCCAAGGGCACCTACATCAGCTTCGACACACCCTATGTGGAATACGGCGAGGGCTATGCCTGCGGCAAGGCCTTCGATGACCGCGTGGGCTGCTGGACGCTGCTGCGGCTGCTGCAGGAGGAGCTGCCCTGCGATCTGGTGGCGGCGTTCGTGTCCGAGGAGGAGGTCGGCTGCCGCGGCGCATCGGGCGCTGCATTCGCGCAGGAGCCGGATATCGGCATCGTGCTGGAAGGTACGACCTGCAACGATCTGGGCGACATCCCCGAGGTGGCACAGGTCTGCAGGACCGGCGCGGGCGTGGCGGTGTCCTTCATGGACAATTCGTCCATCGGCAACCGCGAGCTGTTCCGCAAGGCCCTCGAGGTCGGCGAGAAGAACGGCATCGCCTGCCAGGTGAAGGGCAGCGTCTCCGGCGGCAATGACGCCGGCGTCATCCAGCGCGCCCGCGAGGGGATCCCCACGCTGGTGCTGAGCGTGCCCTGCCGGTATATCCACAGCCCGTCCACGGTGATCAAGCTGAGCGACGCGGAGAGCCAGTTTGAACTGACCAGGGCCCTGCTGAAGGAAATTTAATGAATAATGAAGAATGAAGCCGCTTCGCTGATGAATAATGAAGAATTTGTTTGGTTGGCGGAGGGACGTACATTATTCACTATTCATTATTCATTATTCATTATTCATTCCAGAATCAACCGACAGACATAGAAGGAGACAACCAACATGTTTGAACTGCTGAAGAAGGTGCTCTCTCCCATCGGCCCCAGCGGTCTGGAGGGCCCCGTGGCGGAGGTTATCCGCGAGGAAATCAAGGATCATGTCGATACCATCGAGGTGGACGCGCTGGGCAACCTGATCGCCACGAAGCTGGGCAAGGCGGAAAATCCCCGCAAGGTGATGCTGTCCGCCCATATGGACCACATCGGCTACATCGTCACCGGTATTGAGAAGGAAGGCTACCTGCGCGTGACCAACGTGGGCGGCATCGGCATGAACAACAGCTACAACCGCCATGTGGTGTTTCCCAACGGCGTGCACGGCGTGGTCGTGGCGGAGCCGGTGTCCGGTCAGCCCGCGCTGAAGAACCTGTTCGTCGATATCGGCGCGCAGGACAAGGAAGACGCCATGAAGATGGTGGCGCTGGGCGACGTGTGCGTGTACGCCAACGACTGCTTCCGCCTGGGCGAGAACCGTGTGTCCTCTCCCGCGATGGACGACCGCTGCGCCTGCGCGCTGCTGGTGAAGCTGCTGCAGACGGTGGGCGAGACGCAGGATACGATCATCGCCGTGTTCTCCGTGCAGGAGGAGGTCGGCTGCCGCGGCGCGAAGGTGGCGAGCTTCGCCAAGGCTCCCGACGTGGGCATTGCGCTGGACGTGACCGGCTGGGGCGACACCCCCGGCGTGACGCAGCCGGAGATCAAGCTGGGCGAGGGCATTGCGGTGAAGGTGATGGACCGCGGCAGCATCAGCAATCCGGAGCTGCGCGAGGCGCTGCTGGCGGCTGGTGAGAAGGCTGGCGTGAAGACGCAGCGCGAGGTGCTGCCTTATGGCGGAACGGATGCGAGCGCGATGCAGCTGAGCCGCGCGGGCATTCCGGTGTGCACGGTTTCGATTCCTTGCCGCTATGTGCACAGTGCATGTGAGGTCATCGACATGCGGGACATGGACGCCGGCCTGAAGCTCCTCCAAACCTATTTCAACTAACAAGGGCAGGGGAAAAAAAGGGTTAAGGGCTGAAGGCCCTTACGGGGTGCAGGGCCGCGGAGGCCCTGCCCGCCGGAGGCCCCGCGCCCGCAGGCGCCCGCCCCCTGACGCCTTTGAACGATCCCCGATCGTTCAAACAGTCCGAGCGACTCAAAAGGAAAAAGCCAACAAGGTGCACCAATCACCCCAGTACCACGCGCAGCCGCCCCAAAAGGAACGGGTTGCCCCCTGACGCCTTTGAACGATCTCCGATCGTTCAAACAGTCCGCGCGACCCAAAAGAAAAAAGTCAACAAGGTGCACCAATCAAACCATTCCGCGCGAATCCGCCCCAAAAGGAACGGGCTGCCCAAGGTACACCCAATCCAACAGAGAACCCTCATCAGGGAGGAGCCGGCGCAGCTTCTCCCTGTGTTCATCTGAAGGGGAATGCGCTGGAGGCGCAGCAGGGGGGATTTCCGATCGCCCCTGCACCCCTTCGGATTGTTGGGGAAGCAAAATGGATGAAATGCATGTTTTGTTCCCCCAGCAATCACAAACCTGCGGTATACTGACCGCGAAACAATGTCAGACATGGAGGCCTGCCGATGCTCGCCCTGCTTTACCTTGCTGTTTATGTCTTCTGCGGACTCGCGATCGTCCGCTTCCTGCTGCCGCGCCATACGGTGCTGACCCGCGCGTGGCTGGGCGCAAGCCTCGGCCTGCTGCTGATGATGTGGCTGCCGGCGCTGCTGGCGTTCGCGGTGCGGTTCGGAATCGCTGCGCACCTGCTGGCGCTGATCCCCCTGGCGGTGCTGACCGGCGGCGCGTTCCTCCTCAGGGACAAGCGGCCTGTCAAAGGCTGGGACGAACGGGAAACCACGCTCGCCCGGCAGATGTTGGCTGTGGCGCTGCCGCTGACGCTGCTGTCGGCATGGCTGCAGTATACGCACTGCGTCCGCATCGCGGAGGACGGCAGCTGGTGGGGCGGACAGAGCACCTACGGCGACCTGGCGATGCACATGTCCTTCGTGACGTCGCTGAAGAACGCGGCGTTCCCGCCGGAATACGCGCTCTGTCCCGGACAGCAGCTGAGCTACCCCTTCCTGATGGACAGCCTGAGCACGAGCTTCTACCTGATGGGCTGGACGCTGCAGGCGTCGCTGGCGGTGCCCGGCACGCTGATGATGGCGCTGTGCTACATGGGCGTGATGTGCCTGGCGCGGGAAATGACGGCGGGGAAGAAGACGGTCGTGCTGGCGGCGCTGATGTTCTTCCTCAACGGCGGACTCGGGTTCATCTACGATTTCGACCTCGCCGGCGGAACGGAAGCCGTCTGGCGCAGCGGGGAATGGCAGGATGTGCCGACCTTCTGGACGCGCATCGAGGCCATCCTGAACGGCTACTACAAGACTCCCACCAACCAGCCCACGCCCAACAACCTGCGCTGGTCGAACGTGATCGCGGACCTGATGGTGCCGCAGCGGACGCTGCTGGGCGGGTGGTGCATGGTGATCCCCTGCTTCTATCTGCTGTTCACGGGCTTCGGGCAGGGGAAGGCGGAGGGGAACCGGACGCGGCAGACGGTGCTGCTGGGCGTGTGGGGCGGCGCGCTGCCGCTGATCCATACGCACTCGTTCACGGCGCTGGCGCTGTGCTCCGCAGGCGTGATGGTCTATGACATGATCCACGACCGGGATCGGCTGGTGCACCTGCAGCGGTACCTGCTCTACGGCGGCATCGCCTGCGTGCTGAGCGTGCCGCAGCTGTTCGGGTTCACGTTCAACCAGGTGTTCCAGGAGGGGATGCAGGAGGCGAGCAACTCCTTCATCCAGCCGTGGTTCAACTGGGTCAACTCCTACGACGGCACCCTCGGCGGGATGATCGACGGTTACGGCTGGTTCTACGTGAAGAACATCGGCCTGCCCTTCCTGATGCTGGTTTTCGCGCTGTTTGAGCGCAATCCCCGCTGGCGGCGGGTGTTCGCCGGCGCGCTGCCGATCATCGCGGCGGGCGAGTTCATCCGGTTCCAGCCCAATATCTATGACAACAACAAGCTCCTGTACCTGGCGTGGCTGCTGTGCGCGATGATCGCGGCGGACTGGTGCCGGATGGTGTGGGGGCGGCTGAAGGGCCTCCGTGCGCGCCCGGTGATCGCCGCGCTGGCGGCGGTGACGCTCTTCCTCTCCGCAGGGCTGACCCTGTGGCGCGAGAGCATCAGCAGCTACCAGCTCTTCTCGGCAGAGGCGGTGCGGACGGGCGAATTCATCCGCGACAACACGGAGGAGGACGCGACCATCCTCACCGGCGTGCATCACCTGAACCCTGCCGCGTCCATCGCAGGCCGCAGGATCGTCTGCGGGCCGGACCTCTGGCTGTACTATCACGGCCTGGATACCGACGCACGCAAGGTGGACATCCAGCGATTCTACGCAGCGCCGGAGGAAAACCGGGCGGTGATCGACCGCTACGGCGTGGATTACGTGGTGGTCTCCAGCTACGAGCGGGCGGACTATGACATCGACTACGAAGGGCTGGACGCGCTGGGCGAGCGCATCTACGAGAGCCGGGAAGCCACGATCTGGCGCGTGACGGACGCCGCGGAGGACTGAGGATGGAACGGCTGCTGAGGTATTCCTTCGAGCATGACCGCGTGATCCGCCTGATGATCCTTCAGGAGGGCGCGCTGAGCCAGGTGAATGCGCGGGTGATCGGGTATGACGCGGAGAAGATCGAGTTCATCACCACCCGGTCGCCCAGAACCCAGACGGTCGCCCGGGCAGATGTGCTGGCGGCGGATTTCCGCAAGGGCGACGACGGCCAGATATGACAGGAAAGGACAGCCTGAAGGGAGGAATGGGCGATGAGGCGCGTGGTATTCGGCCCGATGACGGGCGCTGACCTGTCGGCGACGGCGCCCTTCCAGCAGCCGTGGGAGGCTGACCCGTGGGGCGGGCTGCGTCCGCCGGTGTCCGTGGAGGCGCTGCGGATGAGCGCGGAATTGTGCTCCGGCAGCCAGAACCTGCGGATCACGCCATGGCTGCGGGCCGGCTGGCGGGACGTGACGGTGCAGGTGGACGGCGAGCTGACGGCGCTGGAGCCGGACTGGCGGACCCTGCCGGCGAAGCTCCAGCGGCAGCTGGTCCGCTCGAAGATCCGTGGCTACAACCCCCTTTCGCAGCTCGTTGGCGCCATCCGCGAGCGGGAGAGCAGCTCCACCGGCAAGGCCATCGTTATGCTGCATCCGGCGGCGGAGGGGCGCTACATCGTCTCGGTGTGCTTCCTGGGCACCGGGACGCGGTTCTACGACTGGTTCTCCAACTTCCGCATTTCCACCCCCGAGGGCGTTCACAAGGGCTTCAAGCAGCTCACCGACCTGTTCGAGGGGAACGAAAGGCACATCACCTTTCCCCGGACGGCGAAGGAGCTGAACCTGGAGCGGCTGAGCCTGGCGGACATGCTGACGGAAATGAAGAGCCCGAACAGCCGCTTCTTCCTCTGGCTCAGCGGACATTCGCAGGGCGGCGCGGTCATGCAGCTCTACGCCCACCGCAAGCTGCGGGAGGATGGCGTCCATCCGGCGAACCTGGTCGGCTACGGCTTCGCGTCGCCGTCGGTGATGACGGGGGATGCGGCGGTGCATCCCGAATCATACCCCTTGTACCATGTGCACAACAGCGACGACCTGATCCCCCGCTGCGGGGCTGCGGTGCATCTGGGCGTGTGCCTGACGTATCAGGCGGAGGAGCCGCTGCGGCGCGCCTGCTATGGCTGGCCGAGGGACGAGGAGGCGGTGAAGGCGCGGATCGCGGTGCGGCCGGTGGTGCGGCAGATGACGGACACGCCCTCATGCATCGTGCAGGCGCTTGCGTTCCTGGCGGTGCTGGGGGAATGCACGGCGTCGGAGATCGCGCAGGCGCTGGATCTGAGCGACGCGCCGACGGTGACACGGCTGCTGGAGGCGGTGGACATGAAGCAGCTGCTGCGGGTGCTGGAGGGCCGGCTACAGGCCGCGCACCAGTCTGCGGCGGGTGCACCGGCACGGCCTGATAGCGTGGCGGAGGCGGCGGCGCTCATGCGGCAGATCATCCGGCAGACCGGCGTGAAGCCCTTCTCCGGGGCGCTGCTGCAGCTGCTGCGGTATCCGCACCGCATCTCCGGACAGGCGGGGGATGCATTTGCCCCGGCGTATGTGTGGATCGCCAACCACGCGGTGGATCGGCTGATCCCTTCCATCTGGCAGCCCGGCCTGCCGCCGGTGCGGCTGTATGCAGCGCATCCGGATGCATGATGCATCCTGAAACATACCCCCTATCATAACGAATGAGAAAGCGAGGTACCTTTCATGAAAACGACACTGCTGGTTCTCGCGGCGATCGTCCTTGTGGTGATGAACGCCGCCGCCTTCCTGCTCATGGGTATCGACAAGAAGCGCGCCAAGCGGGGCGAATGGCGCATCAAGGAGAAGACGCTCTTCCTGGTGACGGCGCTGTTCGGCGGCCTGGGCGGCACGCTGGGCATGTTCCTCCTTCGGCACAAGACGAAGCACTGGTATTTCCGCCTGGGCTTCCCGGCGCTGCTGATCGTGCAGGCGGCGCTGCTGGTCGCCGCGGCGGTGCTGCTGCTCTGATGTAAAGAGGGTAGGTAATGGGAATGCAATGATCCCATTACCTACCCTTTTGCTTTGCGCAGAAAGAAGCACATCAAAAAACCAGCCGCCGGTGATGACAAGAGAAACAGGATGTGATACACTATAATCGGTAGAATATCGGCTTGACCGACATGCGGAGGAAGAAAGGAGCGGGGGCACACATGGAGGATCTGTTCACCACTGCACAGAGCGCGCCGCTGGCGGACCGGATGCGTCCGCGCACGCTGACGGAGTTCATCGGGCAGGAGCACCTTGTGGGCCCGGGGCGGCTGCTGCGCCGCGCCATCGAGGCGGACCGGCTGACGTCCTCGATCTTCTTCGGCCCGCCCGGCTGCGGCAAGACGACCCTCGCCTCCATCATCGCCGGGGCGACAAAGGCTGCCTTTGTGCAGCTCAACGCCGTGACCTCCGGCGTGGCGGACGTGCGCGAGGTGCTCAAGGCCGCGCAGGAGCGCCGCACCCTCTACGGGCAGCCGACGTACCTGCTGCTGGACGAATGCCACCGGTGGTCCAAGGCGCAGTCGGACTCGATCCTCCCGGCGATCGAGCGCGGTATCATCCGTTTTATCGGCTCGACCACCGAGAACCCCATGATCGCCATGACGCCCGCCATCGTCAGCCGGTGCCGGGTGTTCCAGTTCCAGCCGCTGACGGACGCGCATGTCATCACGGCGATGAAGCGCGCGCTGGCGGACCGGGAGCGGGGCTACGGCGCGCTGAACGTGCAGATGGACGACGCGGCCCTGCGCCACATCGCCCGCATCGCCAATGGCGATACCCGTGCGGCTCTGGGCGCGGTGGAGCTGGCCGTGTTGACCACCCCCGCCGGGGAGGACGGCGCGATCCGCATCGACCTTGCGGTCGCGGAGGAGTCCATCCAGAAGCCCATGATGCGCTGCGACGAGAGCCTGTATTATGACATGCTCAGCGCGTTCTGCAAGTCCCTGCGCGGCTCGGACAGCGACGCGGCGCTGGCGTGGTTCGCGCGGCTGATCTATGCCGGCGTGGACCCGCGGATCATCTGCCGAAGGGTGATCGCCCATGCCTCGGAGGACGTGGGCCTGGCCAATCCCATCGCCATGCTGCAGGCGCAGGCCGCCGCTGCCGACCTGGAGATGCTCGGCATGCCCGAGGCGCGGCTGCCCATCGCGCAGGCGATCATCGCCGTGTGCGAGAGCCCGAAGTCGAACGCGGTCTGCGCGGCGGTGGACGCGGCGATGGCCGATGCGGAAAAGGGCGGCTTCGGCGCGGTGCCCGTGCACCTGCGGGATACCCATTATCAGGGGCATCAGCGCATCGGCTCCGGCGAGGGCTACAAGTACCCCCACGATTTCCCCGGCCACTGGGTCCGGCAGGAGTACATGCCCCCGGAGGTGCGCGGAAAGAAGTATTATCAGCCCACCGAGATGGGCCATGAAGCCACGATCCAGAAGAACCATCAGGCAAGGGAGGGGAGAAAATGAAGCTGGGAAAGCGCGAACACCATGTCACGATCCGCAAGGCGACGAACTACGCCGTCGTCATCAACGGCTTGCAGATCCTCCTGATCCTCGTCGTGCTCTTCGCCGTGTTCATCATCCCGGAGATCAAGGCCTCCCACGATCTGCTGCTGCTGCTGACGCTGGTGGCGTCGCTGGTGGTCGTCTGGGGCGCGGTGGTCGACATCCGCGAGGCCTTCAGCACCCGCCGGCTGCTCAAGCAGCTGGACGCGATGGACGAGACCATCGACGCCATGTCCAACCTCAACATCACCCTGCGCACCCAGCGGCACGACTTCCTCAACCACCTGCAGGTCGTCTACTCCCTCATCGAGATGGAGGAGTACGAGGAGGCCAACGAGTACATCGAGAAGATCTACGGCCGCATCACGGCCGTCAGCCGCGTGATGAAGACGGCGGTGCCTGCGGTCAACGCGCTGCTGCAGGTGAAGGTCGCCGCGTGCGAGGCCGCGCAGGTCCGCGTGGACCTGAACATCACCTCCAAGTGGGAGACCATCGAGAACGCCGCCCCGGCGTGGGAGATGTGCAAGGTGCTCTCCAACCTGATCGACAACGCCATCGACGCGATGGAGGAGATCCCGCCCCGGAAGCGCCGCCTGACCATCTCCCTGACGGAGAACCTGCGGCACTACTGCTTCTCCGTCGCCAACACCGGCACGCCCATCCCCGAGGACATGCAGGAAAGCATCTTCCAGCCCGGCATCACCTCCAAGGGCGAGGGCCACGGTATGGGCCTGTACATCGTCCGCAAGACCCTCAACGGCCGCGGCGGCGACATCGCCCTGACCAGCAATGCGGAGAAGACGGAGTTCAGCGGCTACGTGCCCAAGCTCGCCGCGCCGCAGCATGCGCAGGAGTGACGGCGCCGGCAGAGTCCCCGATAATTTTTTGACGAACACCCCTTGATTTTTGCGTACACATAGTGTATCATGTATACTGCGGGAGAAAGTGGTTCTTTACCACGGAATGCCTTTTGTAAGCGCCCGCTGCTGTTGTAAAATACCCTGAAGATTGCAGAAAGAGGTAGAATACATCATGGCTATGATCGATCTGACCAAGTACGGCATCACCGGCACGACCGAGATCGTGCACAATCCCTCCTTCGAGAAGCTGTTTGAGGAAGAGATGAACCCCGCTCTGGAGGGCTTTGAGAAGGGCCAGCTGACCGAGCTGGGCGCTGTGAACGTCATGACCGGCATCTACACCGGTCGTTCCCCCAAGGACAAGTTCATCGTCATGGACGAGAACTCCAAGGATACCGTGTGGTGGACCTCCGACGAGTTCAAGAACGATAACAAGCCCGCCTCCCAGGAAGCCTGGGCTGAGTGCAAGCGCCTGGCGCAGGAGCAGCTGTCCAACAAGAAGCTGTACGTCATGGACGTCTTCTGCGGCACCAACAAGGACAGCCGCATGGCCATCCGCTTCATCATGGAGGTGGCCTGGCAGGCTCACTTCGTGAAGAACATGTTCATCAACCCCACCGAGGAGGAGCTGGCCAACTTCGAGCCTGATTTCGTCTCCTACAACGCCGCCAAGGCCAAGGTGGAGAACTACAAGGAACTGGGCCTCAATTCCGAGACCGCTGCCATCTTCAACATCACCTCCAAGGAGCAGGTCATCCTGAACACCTGGTACGGCGGTGAGATGAAGAAGGGCATGTTCTCCATGATGAACTACTACCTGCCCCTGAACGGCATGG
>SVGU01000058.1 GCA_015056155.1 Clostridiales bacterium | reverse complement strand
ATGGGCCAGCCCATGCACGCCTTCGACAGCCGCAAGGTCGAATCCATCCGCATCAAGCGCTTTGACAAGCCCTTCACCTTCCAGACCCTGGACAAGGTGGAGCGCCAGATCGATGAGAATACCCTGATGATCTGCAACGGCGACAAGCCGGTCGCCATCGCGGGCATCATGGGCGGCTTCGACAGCGAGATCGTCGAGGACACCACCAGCCTGACGCTGGAGTCCGCGACCTTCAACGCCGCCTCCATCCGCAAGTCCTCCGTGCGCCTGACCCACCGTACCGACGCTTCCGCGCGGTACGAAAAGTCCCTCGACCCCGAGATGACCGTGCCCGCCATCGCCCGCTTCGTCAAGCTCCTGCAGGACGCGGACGCCGGCATGCGCGTCACCTCCTGCCTAACCGATGAGCGCGCCTTCGAGTATCCGCAGATCACGCTGGACTTCGACAAGAAGTTCGTCGACCGCTACACCGGCATCGAGATCAGCGACGAGCACATCGTTTCCACCCTCACGGCGCTTGGCTTTGTTGTCCGTCAGGACGGCGACAAGTTCTCCGTGGACGTGCCCTCCTGGCGCGCCACCAAGGACGTGACCATCAAGGCCGACATCATCGAGGAGATCACCCGCATCTACGGCTACGACAACTTCGACGTGCACACCGCCGAGGCGCCCCTGTACCCCGTGCGCGAGCATGTGGAGAAGACCACCGAGAACAAGGTCAAGGACATCCTCGTCAAGCGTTATGGCCTGCATGAGGTGCACTCCTACATCTGGCAGTACTCCGATGAGTACAAGAAGCTGGGCATCGAGGTGGAGGACAATATCCGCCTGCTGGGCGCGGCGAACCCCAACATCGAGGTCATCCGCCGCTCCATCGTGCCCACCCAGCTGGTGCAGGTGAAGGGCAACACCGCCTATGCGCCCTCCTTCGGCATCTTCGAGGTGGGCCGCGTGGCCGAGGGCGTGGACGAGAACAACCTGGCGAAGGAGTACAAGAAGCTCTGCATCACCCTGTTCAGCAAGGTGGAGGACGTGCAGACGCTGTACTTCAAGCTGCGCGACATGCTGGCCGTCACCGTGGATGATCTCAAGCACAAGCCCCTCACCTGGGTGAAGGCCGAGGCGACCCATTCCTGGCAGCATCCCAAGAATCTGAACGCCATCGTCTGCGACGGCGTCGAATTGGGCACCATCGGCGTTGCGCATCCCGTGGTGAGCAAGAAGATCGACAAGAAGGCCGCCATCGTCTTCGCGGAGATCGACATCGACGCGCTGGCCCAGGTCGGTGCGGAGCGCATCAAGTACGTCGAGCCCAGCCGCTTCCCCGGCATGGAGCAGGATCTGACCTTCATGGCCGAGACCTACGCGCCCATCGCCGAGGCGATCGGGAACGCGAACAGCCCGCTGATCAACAAGGTCGCGGTCGTTGGCACCTACACCGACGAGAGCGGCAAGTCCATCACCGTGCGCCTCTTCTTCTCCCATGCGGAGCGCACCCTCACCCGTGAGGAAGTGCAGGCTGTGGTCGACGGTATCGTCGCCGAGCTGGAATCAAAGGGCATCGTGATCAAAAAGTAATATGACGGATTCCCCCGTGCTCCATCCGGACGCGGGGGAATTTCTGTGTGTTGACAAAGGGCACGGGTGGTGCTATATTCGAGGTAGAAAGTTGCGGCACAATGGAATAAAAAGGGTCTTCTGCATCGTTGTATGGATGACTGGATCAAGGAGGTATGTGGAATGAAAAAGCTGACTGCTGTACTGCTGGTTCTGTGCATGCTGCTGCCGCTGGCGGCCAATGCAGAGGTCTGGGCGACGCTGTTCCAGCCCATTGCGACCCGCACCGGCCCCGGCACGAAGTATACCGAGCCCGGAGGATTCCTCTCCCGCGGCGATCAGGTGCTGGTCCGCACGAAGGTGTGGGACGCGGTGAACGAGATCTGGTGGGTGCAGGTGGAGTTCACGCCGCCCCGGGGAAACACCTTCTTCGGCAGGGACAAGATCCGCGTCTACACCGGTGCGTGGCGCATGGATGTGGATCTGAGCCGGGTGCCGGAGGAGTATCCGCTGCAGAACTGCACCGTGATCTGCGACGCGGACGCCTTTACGGGGCCGTATTACAACGGCTTTGAATACTGGCCGGACACGATCTATGCCGGCACCTACGCGACGTTGTACGAGGTCGAGGACGGCTTTGCGCACATCGAATGCTGGAACGACTTCCGTGGCAGCATGTGGCGCGGCTGGGTGCGGCTGGAGACGCTGAGCTGCGCTTCCAGCTACAGCTACCACGGCTACTACGGCGCGGCGGACGACACCCCGTATTACAGCGGCGGCTACCGTCCCGCGCAGACAAACCCGCCCAGCACCTACTACGGGGACACGCAGGGCTTCCCGGTCGGGCGGATCTGCACGATCATCGCCAGCAGCGCCCACGCCCGCAGCGGCCCCGGCACGCAGTACGACACCGCGGCCTATGTCTACGACGGCGAACGGTATGAGATCCTCGAATGCAAGGAAGGCAACACCGGCAAGGACTGGTACAAGATCTACGTGGGCAAGGAATACCGCACCTATGCGTGGATCTCCTCCGGCCTGTGCTCGGTGGAGTAAGGCGGCGCTGACCGCAGCGATGGAAAACAGGAGGTGTATCCCATGAAGAGAATGACGGCGGCGATCCTGATGCTGTGCGTGCTGGCGGGGCTTGTGCTGATCCCCGGCGTGTCTTCGGCGGACACGGTGTATGCGACCGTGCGCGATACGGTGCGCATCAGCACCGGCCCCGGCGATCAGTACGGCGAGCTGCCGGACCTGAAGCTGTACAGGGGCGATCAGGTGCGCGTGCTGACCAAGCACAACAACGGCAATGAGACCTGGCTGCAGGTGGAGTTCAACTATTCCGCGCGGAACCGGGTGCGCGGCTATGTGCGGTATGCGGATGTGAGCGCGGAGCTGCGGCGCGTCCCGACCGAGGCGCCGCTGTGCACCGGACGCATCGTTGTGCAGAATGCGCAGACGGCGACCGGTCCCTTCTCGCAGGGGTATCTGGCGTACCTGAGCAGCGTGCGCGCCAATACCAGCGGCATCATCTATGAGGTCGAGGACGGCTATGCCCACATCGAATACTGGAGCTATGCCGAGGGCGAGAAGTGGCGGTCGTGGATCTCCCTGGACGATCTGCAGACGGACTGGTACTTCAGCCGCACGGGTTATTACGGCGTGGCGAAGGACAGCACCATGTACTATCCCAGCCCCACCAAGTCCCCCAGCACCTATTACGGCAGCACGAAGGGCTATCCGGTGGGTAAGATGTTCACGGTCATCTCCGGCAGCTGCCACGTCAAGCGCGGCGCAGGCACGGAATTCCAGACCGTCGAATACGCCTATGTGGGCGAGCGCTATGAGGTGCTGGAGTGCAAGACCGGCTCCACCGGCAAGGACTGGTATCGCATCAAAATCAACGGCGCTTACGGCTGGATCTCCTCCGGCCTCGTGTCTCTGGACTGATGCGCGCAGCGGCGCGCTGAAACGGCAGCGGTCAGGAAAGCAGGCGCGCAGGACGGAGCTGTCCGCCGCGTGATATCGTGACCATGGCTGATTTGAAACAATCAACAAAAAAGCCGCAGGCTGTCATGGCCTGCGGTTTCTTGCATGGAGGGAAGGGGAGTGGCGGGCGTTTGCAGGGGCGCCGGGCAGGAACCCGCATTGCTGCGTTGCAGCCGGATATATGGCTCCCTGCGAGCCCTTCCGCGCACGTTAATCCCCGTCGGCTTTGGGCCGGAGCTTGCGGCAGTATTGCGTGCACAGCTTGTCCGTGCAGGAGGCGCAGCTCAGCGCGCCGTTGGTCTTTTCCCAGAAGCGCTCCGGGTGGAAGAAGACCGCCAGCTCCCACACCAGCCATGCCGCGATGCTCATCCCCAGCAGGCTCCAGCAATAAAAGCTGGGCGAGAAAATCAGGGGAGAGAACATCATCAGGTGATCCCAGTTGAAGATGCGGCAGGTCGTGCAGCAGCGGTTCTTCATGATCAGCCGGAAGGGACACCAGATCAGCACGCAGATCAGGTCGCAGACGTAGAACACGACGGTCGTCATGAACAGCGCCACGTCCGTCATCACGCCCAGATGCGTCAGCACGCCGATCACGGCGATCAGCGTCGACCAGAGGATCAGCACCCACAGCGCCGAGCGGGAGGTCTCCAGGACATACTGCTTCAGCCGCTCCCTGCTGATCATCTCGCGGATGGGCTTGAAGCGCATGCGCCACAGCTTCTGGGAGCCGAGGGAGATCTGTGCCCGCACCGGCACCAGCTGCGCGACCATGTCGATCACCCAGATGATCCACAGCACATGCAGCAGGGAAAAGCCATCGAAGAAGCGCATCCCCTGTAGCGGCGCGAAGGCCTCCGGCGCAAAGATGCACAGCAGCACGGCGATCGCGAGGATCACGCAGCGCCCTGCAAGCCGCATCGCGTACCTCCGGCGCATGTCGGACATGTCCTTGAAGATGGAAATCAGGTACATAAGGTCATTCTGCTCCCGTTCATCAGTGTTTCATCCATGCTTGCAGC
Source organism: Clostridiales bacterium (assembly GCA_015056155.1). Lineage (GTDB taxonomy): Bacteria > Bacillota > Clostridia > Christensenellales > Aristaeellaceae > UBA11524. Next base: position 14,053 of record SVGU01000058.1, on the reverse strand, counting down.
CGCTCCAGCGCGGCCAGTGCGTCCGCGCGGCCCTGGTCGTACACCTGCTGCACCTTCTCCGGGTCGCTCTCCAGACGGCCGATCTCCAGCGGAACAGACGGCCGGATGACAAACACGCTGCCCTCCTGCGCCAGCCGCTCCACCAGTTCGACCTGCCCGTTGTACATCGTGTGCCGGTTTTCCAGCGTGCGGATGAAGGCAGGGTATTTCCGGTAGACGAGCTTTGCCAGCGCCGTCATTTCCGGCGATTTGCGGTAGGATGCGTCCCGCGTGAGCACGACGACGTTCCGTGCGTATCCCATCCGGCGGAAGGCCTCCACCGGAATGGAGTCGGAGCAGCCGCCGTCCAGGTACTTCCGCCCGTCCAGCTCCACGATGCGCGAGAAGTACGGCAGCGACGCCGACGCGCGCAGATACTCGATCTGCCCGCGCATATCCGTCAGGCGGATATAGGCTGCCTTGCCCGTCTCCACATCCGTGCAGACGGCATAGTAGGGCGTGCCGTTGCGGAGAAAGGCGTCGTGGTCGTACACATCCAGCTTGTCCGGCAGCTCGTGGTAGCAGAAGTCGGCGCCGATGATATCGCCGGTCTTCAGCCAGCTGCGGAAGGACATGAAGCGAGGATCGTTCACATACCGGCGGTAGTAGCGGATGCTGCGGCCCTTCTGCCCGGACAAATAGGAGCAGGCATGGATCGCCCCGGCAGACACGCCGATCACGCCGTCGAAGCTCAGAGCGTTTTCCATGAACACATCCAGCACGCCTGCGGTGTAAATGCCGCGCACGCCGCCGCCCTCCAGCACCAGACCGGTCATCTGCTTCTCCATCATACCCCTCCTTTTCAGCCGCAATCCTTTCTATTATATCCCCCCGGCCGTCCTGCGTCAATCGCGGGCAGAGAAAAAAACGGCTGTCCCGGCGTCAGACGAGCCGTCTCCGGGTTCGCAGAGTTCTCGCGCCGCGCAGCAGGAATCCCGCCCCTTCGCAGCGAATACTCTTCCAGCATTACATTCAGAATCGGAGGTACACCCCCATGGCCAAGAGAAACCCCGCTGACCGTGCCCGCGTCCGGCAGAATGCCGCGCAGCGCCGTCAGGACAAGGAAATGAAGCAGTATATCACCCTCCTCATCGTGCTGGGCTGCATCGTCGCCGCCGCGATCCTCTTCTTTGCGATCCGCAGCGCCGTCACCACCCCGTCCGAGATCCGCAACCTGAACGCGATCGAGGACAGCTGGGTCGTCATCGACACGGACAAGCGCACCTCCACCCATTATCATCACCCCGCCTCCTTCGACATTCCCGCCGGGTATGTCCAGTCGGACTTCTCCACGTTCAACGACGGCGTGCAGAAGGACTTCTTCGTGGAGGCGGAGGACGCTCAGGCGCTGGTCGAAAGCATCTATGTCAGCGCCGCGCCGGAGCTGACGGCCGAGGCGTACATCCAGCGGCTGATCGAATTCAGCCCCTCCTCCCTCACCGAAGGCACGACCGCCGAGGTGGGCGAGCCCTTCACCGCGACCATCGCCGGCAAGGAGGCGCGGTGCCTGTACCTGCGCTACACCACCGCCGCTGACGGCGAGGAGAAGTGCTACGGCTGCCTGTTCACCGCCTACGACGCGCCCCGCAATGTCTGCGTCTATGCGTCCCTCAGCGGCGGATACACCACCGCCGACAACATCCAGACCGCCGAGCAGCTGCTGGCCGAGGCCGAGACGCTGCTGGCCGGGCTGACCATCGTCCGCTGACGCAAAGCAGCACCCTCACGTGGAGTGGACTGTTCCTCCCAAAATGAATACTGAAAAGGAGCCCCCCTGTTATAGAAATTGTGGATGACAGGGGGGTACTTACTCTTGCTAATCTGATTTATCGATGATATAATTAAATCAAATAATACTTGTTGCTGTGTTATCAGAAAGGAAGGATTCGGATGAAGAGAATGTTTGCAATTCTGTGTGTAATTCTGAGCCTCATTTTTTGCGGAACTGCATTTGCGGAGGAAGTAAATGATGTTACTTACACCAGTGCGACATATAGCAGCAGGGGGTATTCGATTTCCCTGATGTGGGAAGAGGGAATTCAGGAAGATGATGAATTGCGCGAATTCATCCTCGATGCTTTTTTCAATCAGTATTCTGCAATCAGAGAGACATTCGGCACGACTGATGACCGAACCGTTACTGTATGTCTGACGAAAGGAACTGAAAACTATATCAGTTCTGAAAAAGGCATCTATATGTCATATGAAGACTTGAAGAATAATGAGCGCACACGCAATACACTGATCTGGTTCTTTGTCAATAAGGTTGCCAATGGTCATCCGAATCCGGAACAGAATCCGGAAATTGACGCCTTGAGCCTGGGCTTCCAGTACTATGCGGCGAATACCTATGCGATCTGCCCTGATGCGCTGGTATGGATGCCGGACTATGAAGATGGACAGCAACTGACAGATAATGGACAGGTGGCAGCGGCCTTCATTACTTGGGTTGCGCAGAACTATGGTGAAATGGTGCCGGTTCGTCTCAACCGGGTACTCCACGACGGTTACTATGATCATCATGATTTCTGGATCAGTGCGGCAGGCAACACACTGGAGAATCTGTGGCAGCAGTATGCAGAGCAATCTGCGAAATAACAGACAAGATTTGTGCTGAGATGTCCGGTTCTGCACGGATCCAGTTAAGTCAATGGTTTTCAAGGGAATCACTCTGAAAGCAGACCCGCCTCTCGACCGGCGCATTTCCCGGCATACAGAAGCAGCACCCTCCCATGGAGCCCGTCGCTCCGGAGGGTGCTGCTATTTTGTGCCGGTCTTCGGCTGTGTCATGGATGGGGTGGATCATTCGCCGTCATCAAGAGGCTGGCCGAAGCGAGGCAAAAAGCCTGCGTCCGCCAGCGCGATGACGCACAGCAGCGCGCCCCAGTGATAGAACTTGTCGCTGTTGCCGGAATCGCAGCCCTCGCCGGTGATGGCGGAATAGTTCTCGTGCACATGCCGGTGCTCCGTCCACTCCTTCATGAACAGGCGGGCGGACTTCTGCGCGAGGTCGCGGCGGACGTCCTGCAGCTCCGTCCGGGCGAGGGCGAGATACACCAGGAAGTTCAGCGGCGCCCATACGCGGCCGCGCCAGTAGTTCTGTTCCGGATAGGCAGGGTCGTTCCTGGCGATGGAGGGCAGCATCCACTCGCCGTAGAACTCCTCCGGGTTGAAGTAGTGCAGATCCGCCATGCGGCGCTGCCGCTCCGGCGTCACATCCGGGGAGAACAGGGCGTAGAAGTTGGTCGGCGCGATCCGCCGGGAGAATTCCCCCGTGTCCGTGCGGCGGTTGTAGTAGAAGCCGCGCGCCTCGTCCCAGAGGGTCTCCAGCCCCGCCCGGGCCGCATCCAGCCGCTCCTGCAGCTCCGGGATGTCCTCCTGACGGCCGATGAGCCGTGCCAGCTCGATCAGGCTGCGGCAGTCCAGGATGTACAGCCCCGTCAGACCCACATCCTCCAGCTCCAGGCGGTTGGTCGCCTTGTTGAAGGGGATGCCGTCGTACATCGGGGAATTGTCCAGCCCGCTCTCCAGCGCAGCGCCGTAGCGGTCGTGTACGCCCTCGGTCTCCCAGCGGTTGCCGTAGAGCACGGGGATCTCCCCGCTGCCCCAGCACAGCGCGCCGGAGGGATTCATCCGCTGCTGCGCAAACCAGCGGTTCCAGCGCAGCAGATCGCCGTACATATCCACCACGATCCATTTTTCCCGGAAGACGCGGTAGGTTTCCAGCAGCATCGCGCTTCCCACCGGCGGCTGCGAACGGTCTGCGCTGACCTGCCCTGTGGCATAGGCCAGATTCGGAACGAACCCGGCCGGGGTCTGCTCGTTGAGGATCTCCCGCAGGTTGCTGTACGCCAGCTCCCGGCAGCCGAGGGACGCCATGAACCCGGCGAAGAAATTGTCCCAGCAGAAGAGCACATACCCGCCGCTGGAGATGCTCCACAGGCGGCTGACCGGCGAAATAACACGGTCGTTCTTCGCGTCATAGACGGTATCCCAGCCCAGGGCGGATTCGACCGCCTCATACATGCCGCCCAGGTCGCCGAAACGGGCGCAGTTTTCCCCGTGGGCTGCGCGCTTTGCCGCGATGAGCGCCTGCGCCTCCGCCGCCGTCCGCTGCACCCCCGTGGAGACCGCCACCGGGCCGTCCAGCGCCACGCACAGACAGGCCGTCTGCACGGGGATGTTGGGGTCCTCCATGGGCGTGCCGGTGATGTACACGGTGCGATCGCCGCTGCGGCAGTGTCCGGTCAGCGTCTGCCCCTGCTTCTCCACCCAGCCGGGCCGCCCCCACAGGAAGCCGCCCTCCAGCACCAGCATCGCCGGACGCACCTGCCTGCGCACCGGTGTGATCAGCAGCGTCAGGTCGTCGCCCTCCGCGGCGGACTCCACCAGGATCTCCATCCCGCACCAGGTCAGGCGCATCTCCGTGTAGCTCCCGTCGAAGGCATGCGCACCGGGGAACGCCGTCTCCGCCGGCTCGCGGCCGTATTCGTTGACAAAGCGCCCCACCAGCGTCTCCTTGAGGTAGTGCCCCTCCCGGTACTCCTTGAAGGCCACGTTCAGCGCGAAGCCGTCGGGCATGTGGACGTGGGACAGGACGCTGCGGACGTTCCATGTCTGCCAGCCGCGGATATACTGCCGCTTCAGGTCTGCGTAATTCATTTTCTCTCTCCTCCGCACAGAAAACCATTGACTGAATATCATTATACCCCTAAAATATCATACAGATATATCTGAAATCCGGGAGAAAATATCACGCAGCAAGGAAATGGTGCCGATGTACGATCAGATCAAGGAAAACCGTCTCCGGGGCAGCGCCGCCTTCCCCTTCGCGCTGTACGAAATGCCCCACGGGGATTCTGCGCTGTCTGCCGCCCTGCACTGGCAGGACGATGTGGAGGTCCTGTCTGTCAACCGGGGTGAGGTTGCGCTGACGCTGGACAGCGCTCAGCTGCTCCTGCATGCGGGGGAGGTCGTGTGGATCAATCCGGGGCAGCTGCACGGCTTTCAGGGACTCACCCCGGATGCGCACTGCGACGTCTTCATCTTCCCTATGCAGCACCTCCTCTTTTCCTCGGAGGATCACGACCAGCAGAGCTTCCTGCGCCCGCTGGCTGAGGGGAAGCTGGGTTTCCCGCCCCGCCTGCCGCCGGACACGGACTGCGGGCCGCTTCTGCGGCAGGTCATCGCCCTGCAGAAGGCGCAGCCCCCGGCCTACGAGCTGCTGACGAAGGCGCTCCTGCTGCAGCTCATCAGCCGTCTGGCGCAGGCGGACGCCTTTGTCCGGCTGCTTCCCGCCCGGCACGACGACGTCTGCAAGCGCATCCTGACCTATGTTCATGAGCACTATGCGGAGAAGATCACCGTCCGGGACGCTGCGGAGGCTGCCGCCATCTCGCCCACCTACTTCAGCGCGTTCTTCCTGAAGCATTTCTTCATGACCTTCACCGACTATCTGCGCCATTACCGCATTGAGCAGGTCTGCGCCATGCTGAAGCAGACGTCCCTGTCCGTTACGGAGATCGCCCTTGCCGCCGGGTTCAACTCCGCCAGCCATATGATCCAGCATTTCCGCCGGGCCAAGGGGATCACGCCGCTCATGTACCGCAGAGCAGGGGACGCCGCCGGAAGCAGACCGTCCCCCTGAACGGCGCATTTCCCAGCATACAGAAGCAGCACCCTCCCATGGAGACCATCGCTCCGGAGGGTGCTGCTTTCTTCATTTTCCGCGCCAGAGGAAATAGTCGTCGATGCGCCTGCGCATCGCTTCTGCCGGATCCTGGCCTTCAGAGGCGATGAAGTCCAGGTCCAGGTTGTAATGGTACAGCCAGGCGATGCTGCATGCCTCGTCGTTGAAGCCCACCAGCATGAAGGACTTGCACGCGCCGCCCCAGGAAGCGTATCGTTCATCCGGCACCGCCTGCATCAGGTAGCCCCTGTGTATGAAATCGCCGGCGAGCAGCACATAGCCGGGGTCGCAGGGATCGGTCAGCGGCGCGCTGGCGAAGGACAACCCGGCGTGGAGGCGCTCCTTCTGCGCGGCATACGCGGCCGGTTCATAGTCGGCGAACAGCGCCAGGCCGTCTGTGCAGAAGATCAGGTCGACCGTCTGCTTCCGGGCGTATCGCAGCTCCCGGTATTCTCCCAGCTCCGACAGCGCCGGCATCATCTCCGCCGCGCTCCCGATCCGGGCGCGGTCCGCCTCGTACATCGCCACATCCGTGCAGCGCTCCCGCGTATAGCTGCAGCCCGTCAGCAGCAGGCAGCCGAGCAGCAGCGCCAGCAGCTTGCGTTTCATCGCAGGTCCTCCTTATTCCGGCAGATGCGCCGCGTTGATGCGCTCGATGTCCTCCGGGCGGCGCGGCGGTACGCAGTAGGGACAGGCCGTCAGCTCGTCATAGGGCGAGGCCGCCAGCTCCCCGTAGGTGAAGGCGGTCATCGGCTCATACCGATCCTTCACGCCGTAGCAGGTGGGGGAATCGTGGTAATTCTGCCCGCCGGCCGGGTTGTAATACAGGGGCGTATCGTCCCCCGGCAGCGCGATGGCGCGTCCCGGCCAGTCCTCCCAGATGACGAGGCGGCTGTTCACCTGCCCGTCGTAGAGCGCGTTCCAGATCCAGCGCATGTTGACGCCGTTTTCCGTGCGCTTGCGCTGGACGCGGATGCAGCCGTGGCTGGCGCGTGAGCCCATCTTCGGCTCGGTGTAGCCGTAGTTGTCGCTGCCGGTGTGGGGCAGCTCGTGCAGCAGATCGCCGTGGTTGTAGCGGATGCCGTAGTTGCAGGTGGTGTCGCCGTCCTCGAACGCGCCGCTCAGGCTCCACAGGATGTACTCGCCCGACCGCGTCTCGTTGTAGGGCTTTCCTTCTGTCACCAGGCCCGTGGATACCGCCAGCACGTCCAGCAGCCGCCCCTCCTGGTAGATATACAGCCGCTGGTCCAGCTTGTCCACGATGAAGGCGAGCTTCGTCTTCACCTGCTTTTCCGTGATCAGCTCTGTGGGCACATAGCCGGTCAGCAGCGCGTTCCACGCCTGCGTGCGGCTGCCCTCGAAGGAGCTGGAATAGCACTCGATCCTCGTCCAGCCGTTGCCCATGTCCTGGAGCACATGCACGCCCTGGGACGCGCAGGTCACCTCGCCCAGCGCCGCGCTGTCCGCATCCGGCTCCGCCCGCAGCGTGATCTGCGAACGGGGGTCGCCCCGAAGCACCTGCATCGGCGCGGTCAGCATCGCCCAGCAGGCCGCCTCGTCCAGCGGGTCCATGGGCGTCTCCCAGTAGCAGTCTGCCCGGCCGCAGCTTTCGCGCCCGGGGGTGAACACCTCCGGCGATTGCGCCAGCAAACTGTCCATGTCAATAAAGTCCGGCATTCCCTCCGCTGCCGCAGCCGTCATCAGGCACGCCAGAAAAACCGCCAACAGCCTCCGCATCCTTCCGCCTCCCTGCTGATCCTTTACCAATAAGACGCATAAGCCGTGCTTTTCGTTCCAATTCTGGAAAATTATCCGCACGGGCAGGGGAGGATCCGCATTCCCTGCCGGTTTCGCCTAAATAACAAAAAACTCCGACCGCTGATGCAATCGGAGCCAGTGCGGGAAACAGGACTTGAACCTGCAAGCTCGTACGAGCACATGAACCTGAATCATGCGCGTCTGCCAATTCCGCCATTCCCGCACGGAACAGATGATATTATATCTCCATTCCCGTCGTTTGTCAATAGAAAATGCAAAAAAAGCGGAAATTTCGCGAAATAATCTGGCAATGGTCCCTGCATCCGCAGAAAAAGCCCGCCGTCCATAGGGGACAGCGGGCGTGAAATCAGATCCGGTTCCGGGGGATTCATCAGCCCAGACGAATACCGTTTTCGATCTGCTGCTTCTCGTAGCGCTCCTTGAGGGCATGGATGCGGTCATAGGGGCTGAGCAGCTTGGACAGGGAGCGGTCGTGGTTCAGGGTGGCAATAATGTAGGAGATGTACTTGGACATATCCGCCTCGATGAACCAGGGCGCCGCCTGCAGCTCGGGCGTGCGGTAGGTCAGGTTGGTGGAGATCACGCCGTCGATCAGGCCTTCCTCATACGCCTTGTTGTACAGCTCCAGGCCGTTGGTGAACAGCGGGAAGGTGACCGCGGCAAAGATGCGGTTGGCGTTGCGCTTCTTGAGGTTGCGGGCGACGTCGATGATGGACTCGCCGGAGGACAGGATATCGTCGGCGACGAACACGTCCTTGCCGTCCAGATCGTTGCCCATGTACTCATGCGCGACGATGGGGTTGCGGCCGTTGACGATGCGGGTGTAGTCGCGGCGCTTGTAGAACATGCCCATATCCACGCCCAGCACGGAGGCGTAGAAGATGTTACGGTCCAGCGCGCCCTCGTCGGGGGAGACGATCATCAGGTGATCCTTGTCCAGTACCAGGTTCTTTTCCTTGCGCAGCAGCGCCTTGAAGATCTGGTAGGAGGGCATCACGTTTTCGAAACCGCCCTCGGGAACGGCGTTCTGCACGCGGGGATCGTGAGCATCAAAGGTGATGAGGTTGTTCACGCCCATGCGGCCCAGTTCCTGCAGCATCAGTGCGCAGTCGAGGGATTCGCGGCTGGAGCGGCGATGCTGACGGCCGCCATAGAGCAGGGGCATGATGACCGTGATGCGCTTGGCCTTGCCGCCGACGGCAGCGATGGTGCGCTTCAGATCCATGTAGTGGTCATCGGGAGACATCGGCACCTTCTGGCCGTACATGTCGTAGGTACAGTTGTACGCGCCCACGTCGCACAGGATGTACAGATCCAGACCGCGCACGGAGTCCCGGATGAGGCCCTTGCCTTCGCCGTTGCCAAAGCGCGGGCAGCTCGTGCGGAGCAGGAAGCTGTCGCGGCCCATGCCGGGGGTCGTCGTCATGTCGCCGGGCAGGGTCTCCTCCGTATGCTTACGCCACTTCAGCAGCCACTGGTTCACCTTGCCAGCCATTTCCTCCGTGCCCCGCATCGCGATCAGGCCCAGGGGGGCGACGGGCGTGGTCAGAAAGGATTCTTCATTCCAGGTGCTCACGAAATCAGTCACACCATCTACCTCAATTCCGTATCCATTTTGCATCTGCTGGTTACTGCATCTGGCGGAACGTAACCGTCCCTTTTACTATTATACATGAAATCTCCCATTATGCAAAGGGGTAAAGCGAAGAAAATAAGAAAAAAGGTGAACGATTTCAAAACCATTTCATTTCTGGTTGGGTAAAGATAAAAAAAGTACATTCGCGATCCCGCCAAAGCAGACAAATTTGCCGAAAAACACGAATATTAGTCGCATCAAACCAAATATTCCCGGGGCTGTCTGCATAAGAGCAGCCCCGGGAACTCAGAAAATGTATCAGGGGAGCGCCGCCTGGCTTACCACGTCACGAACAGGCCGCCGCTGCCGTCTGCGTCGACGGTGAGGGTATCTCCGGGCTTCACGTCCGCCGCGATGATCCGCTTGGCGATGAGCGTCTCCACCTTGCTCTGCAGATAGCGCTTGAGGGGGCGCGCGCCGAAGGCCGGGTCGAAGCCCTGCTCGATCACCGCGTCCATCGCCCGGTCCGTCAGCTCCACCCGCAGCATCTTGTCCGCCAGGCGCTTGTTCAGGCTGTTCAGCATCAGCGACACGATCGAGGTGATCTGCTCCTTCGACAGCGGCTTGTAGTACACGATCTCGTCGATCCGGTTGAGGAACTCCGGCCGGAAGTGGGTCTTCAGCAGCCGGTCGACCGCCGCGCGGGCCTCGGGCGAGATCTCCCCGTCCACGATGCCGTTCAGCAGATACTCGCTGCCGAGGTTCGAGGTCATGATGAGGATGGTGTTCTTGAAGTCCACCGTGCGGCCCTGGGAATCGGTGATGCGGCCGTCGTCCAGCACCTGCAGCAGCACGTTGAACACGTCCGGATGCGCCTTCTCCACCTCGTCAAAGAGCACCACGGAGTAGGGGTGGCGGCGCACGGCCTCGGTCAGCTGGCCGCCCTCGTCATAGCCGACGTAGCCGGGAGGCGCGCCGATCAGGCGGGAGACGCTGAACTTCTCCATGTACTCGGACATGTCGATACGCACCATGTTCTTCTCATCGTCGAAGAGGGCCTGCGCCAGCGCCTTGGCCAGCTCGGTCTTGCCCACGCCGGTCGGGCCGAGGAACAGGAAGCTGCCCAGCGGGCGGTTCGGGTCCTGGATGCCCGCACGGGAGCGCAGGATGGCCTCCGACACGCGGGTGACGGCCTCGTCCTGCCCGATGACGCGCTCGTGCAGCACCTCCTCCAGGTGCAGCAGCTTCTCGCGCTCGCCCTCCATCAGCTTTGCGACCGGGATCCCCGTCCAGCGGCCGACGATTCGGGCGATCTCCTCCTCCGTCACGCGGTCGCGCAGGAGGCTGTCGTCCCCCTTCGTCCTTTCGGCGATCGCTTCCTCCTCCGCAAGCTCCATCTTCAGCTTCGGCAGCTCGCCGTACTTCAGCTCCGCCGCGCGGTTAAGGTCATAGGTGCGCTCCGCCCGGGCGATCTCGCCGTTCACGCGCTCGATCTCCTCGCGGAGCTTCGTCACCTTGCCGATGGCGTTCTTCTCCGCGTCCCAGCGGGCCTTCATCTGGTTGAAGACGTCCCGCTGGTCGGCCAGCTCCTTCTGCACCTCGGCCAAATGCGCCTGGGTGATGGGGTCGTCGTCCTTCTTCAGCGCCGCCTCCTCGATCTCCAGCTGCATGATGCGGCGGCTGATATCGTCCAGCTCCGTGGGGAGGCTGTCGATCTCCGTGCGGATCATCGCGCAGGCCTCATCCACCAGGTCGATGGCCTTGTCGGGCAGGAAGCGGTCGGTGATGTAGCGGTTGGACAGGGTCGCGGCGGCGATGAGGGCGGCGTCCTGGATCTTCACGCCGTGGAAGACCTCGTAGCGCTCCTTCAGGCCGCGCAGGATGGCGATGGTGTCCTCCACCGTCGGTTCGCCCACCAGCACCGGCTGGAAGCGGCGCTCCAGCGCGGCGTCCTTCTCGATGTACTGGCGGTATTCGTTGAGCGTCGTGGCGCCGATGCAGTGCAGCTCGCCCCGGGCCAGCATGGGCTTAAGCAGGTTGCCCGCGTCCATCGCGCCGTCGGACTTGCCCGCGCCGACGATGGTGTGCAGCTCGTCGATGAAGAGGATGATGCGGCCCTCGCTCTTTTTGATCTCTGCCAGCACGGCCTTCAGGCGCTCCTCAAACTCGCCCCGGAACTTCGCGCCGGCGATCAGGCTGCCCATGTCGAGGGAGAAGATGGTGCGCTCCTTGAGCGAATCAGGCACGTCGCCGCGCACGATCCGCTGTGCCAGTCCCTCGGCGATGGCGGTCTTGCCCACGCCGGGCTCGCCGATGAGGACGGGGTTGTTCTTGGTCTTGCGGGAGAGGATGCGGATCACGTTGCGGATCTCCGCATCGCGGCCGATGACGGGGTCCAGCTTGTTCTGCCGCGCCAGCTCCACCAGGTCGGAGCCGTACTTCTTCAGCGCGTCGTAGGTCTCCTCCGGCGAATCGGTGGTGACGCGGGTCGCGCCGCGCACGTCGCTCAGGGCCTTCAGGAAGGCCTTCTCGTCATAATTCAGCCGGCGGAGGATCTCCTTCACCCGCTGGTTCGGCCTGCTGCACAGGCCCATCCACAGATGCTCCACGGACAGGTACTCGTCCTTCATCTGCTTTGCGCGGGCTTCGGCGTCGTTCATGGCCTTTTCCAGCTCGGCGGAGATATAGACCTTGTCCGCCTCGCGGCCGGGGCCCGACACACGGGCGATCCGGCCCAGCGCCTCCGTCAGCGCCGCGCGCAGGCTGTCCGCCGACACGCCGCACTTGCCCAGCAGCTGCGGGATCAGCCCGGACGCGTCTTCCGTCAGCGCCAGCATCACATGCTCCTGATCCACCTGCTGGTGCCCGTATTCCACCGCGAGCTGCTGCGCCCGCTGGATCGCGGCAATGGTCTTCTGCGTAAACTGATTCATATTCATCAGACATACCTCCTTTGGAAGGTTTGACTTTCTTTGACCTTTTGACGCTTGTATTTTATATCAGTTTGCGCAGCTTGTCAAGTGGGTATGAGCAAGAATTTCGCAGGGAAAAAGGCGGCGCTGAGCTGCATCGCCCAACGCCGCCGGGGTGTGTCATTGCGCCTTATTCAGCAGGATCGCCTCATCCATGCGCTCGCCGGTTCTGCTGTATACGGGCACGAGCTTCATCTCTTGCGCCCCGTCGTCCAGGCGGCAGCAGACGCCGAAGGTCAGCTGCCCGTCCGTGCCGGAGTGGATCCACTCCACCGCGTGCTCCATCCGCTCGCCGCCGATGTACACGCGCCAGTCGCCGATGTAGTCGATATTCGCGGGATTCTCCCACGTCCGCTCGATCTCCACCCAGCTGTCGGGGCAGCGGAGGACGATCTCGCCCCGCAGGTCGACGGCGCTGGCGGTCATCGCCGCCTCGGCCGTCCATTCCGCCCCGGAAGCCGTGCCGGTCAGCTTCTGCCCGCCGGTGGCGTCCTTCTTCACGGTGAAGGGGTGCCAGACCGTCTCCGGGCGCTCGCCATGGTACAGGTAGAGGCCCGTTTCATCCTGGCAGTACGTGGTGCGGCTGGTGAAGGTGCCCAGCAGGAAGGTCAACTCGTCCGCTGCCAGCTCCTCCGGCACGACGCACTCCTTCCAGCCGATCATCGTGCCGTCCTCCGTCAGGTAGGTGTCGCCGCCGATGATCTCCAGATCCGTTTCGCCGGACTTCATGCCGTCATGGACGTTGACATAGGTGCTGGTTGCCCAGCGGGGAGCGCTGCCGTCCAGGTGTGCCTTCATCAACGGGTAGCTGGCGCTTTCGCTGAAGAAATACTCGCCGTAGACCTCCCCGGGCAGCGCCCAGTCGCACTCGCCCAGGCCCTCCGGCCTGCCCTCGCCCATGGCCAGCACGTCGAAGGGGCCGGTCTTGGTGTAGGAAATGAATATGCGGGTCCCGTCGTAATATGCCTGGCTGATGGTGACGGTCACGCCCTCCTCCGTCGTGAAGGACAGCCCGACCGCCTCCGACACGGCGTCCAGCCCGGGCAGCCGCTCATCCGTACCCAGCTTTTCGCCGATCTGCCCGAACAGCCCCAGTCCCGCCGCCACCGCCGCGCCCGCCATCAGCAGGGTCAGCAGCAGCGCCATGATCACGCCCACAGAAAACTTGCTTTTCACTTTCTTTTCTCCTCTCAGCTGGTTCAGCACATCGGCACGGACCGAGGGCACCGCGTCCACGCCGGAGAGGCAATCGTCAATGGCTGCACGCACAGCCTGATCATTCCAGTTTTTCATGCTTCCTCCTCCAGCGCCCGCGCCAGTTCGGCCCGCGCCTTTTTGAGCCGGTTCATCACGGCGGGCGCGGTGATGCCCAGCGCCTTCGCCGTCTCTCTGACAGTCAATCCCTGATCGCAGTGGAGAAGCACGACTTCCCTGTATTTTCCCTTCAGACGCATGATCGCCTGCGTCAGCGCGATGTGCTCCGCGCTCGGCGGCGCGACAGGCACGGGCAGGTCATCCAGCGAGACCGCGCCGTCCACATGGCGGAACCATCCGCCGCGGCACAGGTCCCGGCAGGTGTTGACAGCGATGTGCATCAGCCACGTCCTTTCGCTGGCGCGCCCCTCGAAGGAGTCCAGCTTCCGGTACGCCTTGAGGAACGTATCCTGCACCGCGTCCTGCGCAAGGTGCACGTCATGCAGATACATGCAGCACAGGCGCAGCACCTCCTTCTCGTAGGTCAGCATCATCCGGTTCAGTCGTTCTTCCCGGCTGCTGTTCGGGCCCTGAACAGTAACCATGCTCATCTCACCTCCTCACCTGTATAGACGAATCAGAACGTCCGATGTTAAACGGTGAAAGAAAAAAAACGGCGGGCGACCTCCCTCGGGAAAGGAGCCCAGCCCGACAGACGAAGATTGCTGCGCTCATTCTATCACGGCGGATCCGCAGCCGCAAGCGCAGCCCGGTCCTGTACAACCTTTGTATTTCGGGCTGGGC